>JBMLOS010000250.1:0-3518 GCA_049242845.1 Prochlorococcaceae cyanobacterium | reverse complement strand
GACCGAAGTCACACGCCCCTCAAACGTGCGTGTCTACCAATTCCACCACATCCGCATGGATCGGCCGGAGCCCAGGGCTCCTTCCGGGTGGGGAGCCGGCCGGAGCCGCTCCGAGCCAGCAATATACCCAGTGGCGGTCCCCCTCCCCCCAGCGCCTCGGCATGGGAGCGGCGGCCGCGCAGGCCGGGGGAGCGAATCGGCCAGCGCTGATACAGTCCGCTGCGGCCTGCCTGCAGATCCACTGCCACGACCGCGGATGCCCATCGGCAAACTGCTGATCGCCAACCGTGGCGAGATTGCCCTTCGCATCCTGCGCAGCTGCCGGGAGCTCGGCATCGCCACGGTGGCGGTGTACAGCACCGTGGACCGCAACGCCCTGCACGTGCAGCTGGCCGATGAGGCCGTGTGCGTGGGCGAGGCGCCCAGCAGCAAGAGCTACCTCAACATCCCCAACATCCTGGCGGCGGCCACCTCCCGCGGCGCCGACGCCATCCACCCCGGCTATGGCTTCCTGGCCGAGAACGACCGCTTCGCCGAGATCTGCGCCGACCACGGCATCACCTTCGTGGGGCCCTCCCCCGAGGCGATCCGCGCCATGGGGGACAAGTCCACCGCCAAGGCCACCATGCAGGAGGTGGGGGTGCCCACCATCCCCGGCAGCGAAGGGCTGCTGGCCACGGCCGCTCAGGCCTCCGCCCTGGCCGCGGAGATGGGCTACCCGGTGATGATCAAGGCCACGGCCGGCGGCGGCGGCCGGGGCATGCGGCTGGTGCAGGCCCCGGAGCAGCTCGAGGATCTGTTCAAGGCGGCCCAGGGGGAGGCCGAGGCGGCCTTCGGGAACCCGGGCCTCTACATGGAGAAGTTCATCGATCGGCCCCGCCACGTGGAGGTGCAGGTGCTCGCCGACCGCCACGGCAATGTGGTGCACCTCGGGGAGCGCGACTGCTCGATCCAGCGCCGCCACCAGAAACTGCTGGAGGAGGCCCCCAGCGTGGCGATCGATTCGGGTCTGCGCCGTCAGATGGGGGATGCGGCCGTGGCCGCGGCCCGCAGGATCGGCTACGAGGGCGCCGGCACGGTGGAGTTCCTGGTGGACCGCGGCGGGAACTTCTATTTCATGGAGATGAACACCCGCATCCAGGTGGAGCATCCCGTCACGGAGATGGTCACCGGGGTGGATCTGATCGCCGAGCAGCTGCGCATCGCCGGCGGCGAGCCCATCTCGGTGCGGCAGGAGGAGATCCGCCTCTGCGGCCATGCGATCGAGTGCCGCATCAACGCCGAGGATCCGCGCCAGAACTTCCGCCCGGCCCCCGGCCGGATCACCGGCTGGCTGCCCCCCGGTGGTCCGGGGGTGCGGGTGGACAGCCACGTGTACACCGGCTACGAGATCCCGCCCTTCTACGACTCCCTGATCGGCAAGCTGATCGTGTGGGGGGTGGACCGGGACGCCGCCCTCAAGCGCATGCACCGGGCCCTCTCGGAGTGCGCCGTGACCGGCATCCCCACCACGATCGACTTCCACCTCGCCCTGCTGGAGCGCCCCGAATTCCAGCGGGGCGACGTGCACACCAAGTTCGTGGAGCAGGAGATGCTCGGCGGCTCCTGAGCCCAGAGCCCTCAGCCCCCTGCGGCGGCGACGGACGCGCCGTGGAGCATCAGCTGGGTGAGCAGCCCCTGCTGCCCCACCAGCAGCTCCCGCAGCAGGCTGATCAGCCCCACCCACACCACCGGCGTCACGTCCACCCCGCCGATGGGCTGGATCAGCCGCCGGGTGGGCGCCAGCAGCGGCTCGGTGGGGGCGCTCACCAGACGGAGGGCGCCGCGGGTCAGATCGATTTGGGGGTACCAGGTGAGCACGATCCGGAACAGGAACAGCAGCGTCCAGGCCGCCAGCAGCAACCCCAGCAGCAGATGCGCCAGCGGCAGGGGCTGGAGGGAAGACAGGGCGGTGGGCGTCACAAAGCTCTAAGCGGCGGGAAAGGAATCGTAGGAAGCGGCTCCTGCTCCTTAAAATCTCCCTCACTCCCTGCCGTCAGCGACGACCCCGCCGCCATGACCCCATCCCTCGCCAACTTTCTGAGCAGCCTCGTCTGGGGGGCGGTGATCGTGGTCATCCCCATCTCCGTGGCCCTGGTGCTGATCAGCCAGAACGACCGGGTGGATCGCCGCCTCTGATGCGGCGGACCCATCCCCAGCAGGGCCGTCCCTCCGTACAGTGACGCTCACGCTGCCGGGGGTCGTACGCCGTGGTTAACGCCAGTCTCAACTGGGCCAGCATCGTCGGCATCGTGCTGGCGGTGGGCGGAGCGTTCCTCTACTTCATGCGGAGCTTCAAGCCGGCCCTGGCCCGGGACTACGACGTGTTTTTCGCCGCCGTGGGCCTGCTCTGCGGCGGCATTCTCTTTTTCCAGGGCTGGCGCCTCGATCCGATTCTGCAGTTCGGCCAGTTCCTGCTGGCCGGCACCACCGTCTTCTTCGCCTACGAGAGCGTGCGCCTGAGGGGCGTCACCACCGAGCAGGCCCGCCGCTCCTCCTACTTCGAAGACGAGGAGCCGGCTCCCTTCCGGCCCCGCGGCGGCCTCCGCGGCGACGGGGACTGGGACGGTGGGCGCGAACGCTTCGACGAACCCGAGCCGCTGCGGCGACGCATCCCCTCCCGCGAGGCCGAGGAAGAAGACTTCTACCGGCCGCGGCGGTCCAGCCGCGCCGCCATCCCTGAACGGGCCGCCAGCCGCCGCCCCCCCTCCTCCGACTGGGATGAGCCCCGCGGCTCCCGCCCGGACGGGCCGGATCGCGAAGCACAGGCACCGGCCCGTAATCCCTCCAGCTACGCCCCCTCCCGCAACCGCGGCGAAGCCGAGTTCGGCGCCAGGCGCCGCGATCGGGAAGCCGGCAGCGAAGGGCGGCGCGGCAGTCGGCCCACGGCCGCTGCCGATGCCATGCCCCGCTCCAGCCGCCGCCCAGGCGTAGTTTCCCCCCGGGGCGCTGAGGCCGGTGCACCCACCGCCGGCACCCCCGGGGTGCCCCAGGGCGATCCCCTGCGGGGAACGCCTCGCTCCGAGCGCAGCGATGTGAGCGACGCCGACTTCGCGCCGATGAAGCCATCGTCGAGCCCATCCCCAAGCCGCCCCCGCCCGGAGGGTCCCGGCCCCTCCTCCCGCGACAACAGCTCCCGCTTCGACGCCTGACCCCCTTCCGTCGCCTCTCGCCGCTGGCCTGCCTGGGGCTGCTGCTGCTCCTGGCCAGCTGCGGCTGGATCGGCCCTGGCCGGCGGCCGGCGGCCTCCCTGGGTCTGGGCACCGCCGACCGCCAGGATCCGGCCCTCAGCGGTGATGGCCGCTGGCTGGCGAGCATCGTGCCCCGCGGCGACAGGGAGACGGTGCTGCTGCAGGAGCAGGCCTCGGGCCGGGTGGTGCCGCTGCGACCCCTCATGCGCCATCAACCACACCGCTCCCCATCCCTGAGCTGGAACGGCCGCTATCTGGCAGTGCTGGTGCAATGGGGCAACCGGCCCA
>JBMLOS010000249.1:0-37596 GCA_049242845.1 Prochlorococcaceae cyanobacterium | reverse complement strand
GAGCGGCCCCTACCTGGGGGAGGACGACATCGTGCGCTTCGAGGACCGCTACGGCAGAGTCCAAAACCATCCTGAAAACATAGATGTACACTGATTTCTAGCTAAGTAATCCCACCCCTCGCTGGCGCCCTGATGGCAGCACTCTCCGTGTTCAACGATTACTACCAGCTTTCCGCCAGATTCCTGCGAATAGCTGCTAGCATTAAAGCACTTCGCTCTCATCTTGAACAGTTTATAGAGCCCAAATCAGGTACGATCTTGCTACTGTCCCCATTTGAGTTTTCCAGCAGACGGCAAGGTGGAGCAATCCGCACCCACAATATTATCTCCTGCCTGAAAGAACGATTTAATGTGGTTGCAGTTGAGTTCTGTTGGTCAAATACGGCTGATCTTCCATTCGTTCATCGCTTCTCTGGCGATTCACTTATTATCATCTCATGTAGACACCTTGATTCTTCCACCGGTGGAGAAGGATCTTTGGGGGACCGAGCATTCTCGTCATGGTTGACACCCGAAATGACAGGCTTAGTCGCTTTCCTGCATGAAATCTACATGCCTAAAATGATATGGTGCGAGTTCTCCTATATGGCCATGTATTCACTTCCTTGCCTAGAGTTTGACACTCCTTATGTCTTGTCTCTCCACAATATCGAGTCGAGCATAGTCCGTCAGCTTGAAGGTGATGAGACTCAAGAATACAGGATAGCAGACAGAAGTCAGCATCCCGGCACCTCTAATGCACTTGCTTCCTTGGAAAACAAGTTAATATCGCGCTTTAACTATATCCTTGCTACTACCAATGAAGATGCAGGTTATTGCGCACATCTCAACCCAAATGCCTTTGTCATGGTTGCCCCAAATATCGTTACAATGGCGACTGATTACGAAACACATCTCGAAGCAGTGCCGAGACAGGTGCAATATCAAACTTCCACCATGCGCCTGCAAGAACCGTTGTCTATCATTTTTGTTGGCGACTGCCTGTATACACCTAATAGGCTTGGTATACTGTGGTTTATGAATGACATCTATGATGAGTTGAGCGTTGAGGATAAGAAGCTTTTCACGCTTAAGTTTTACGGAAACGGCAGCCTTGACTTGGCTTATCTCTCGAAGTCCAATGTTGATTTCTTGGGATTTGCGGATTCTATTGACGAAGTTTACAATGCTGCAGACGCAGCCCTTGTTCCACTTCTTCATGGTGGGGGAAGCAGATTAAAGATACATGAAGCAATTGAGCGTATGGTTACAATCATTACCACGCCTAAGGGGGCAGAAGGCATAGATATGGAGGCTATCTCACCATATTCACTGTTTTTTGACAACTCTAGAGATTTCGCAAATTCAGTGAAGCAAGCCCTTCTGCAAAGAGCCGATCCAAGTACTTACGAAGATCAAAAGCATAAGTATCAAGAATTCTTATGCAATCAAAATAATCGTTTCACGCAGGCTATAAATAAAGTGGCCGATCGCGCGTTAGCCCAAAAAGTGTATGACTAACATTAGACCGTTTATTGTCGGTGATCCATGGGTGAATAGTGCCGTAGGAAAATTTTGTGTCCGACTCCAAGATTCATCATTTACTCCAAAACCTGTATATCTTAACTCGTCTGTCTCAGAGAGTTTAGTTCCTCGATTAATAGACTTTAAGTCTTTGACGAATCCAGTTGTGGTGTGCAACATTGTCAATAATGTTCACATGTTTGCTAACTACGTTATATCTTCTCGAGTTGCGCGGGACCTTCGCTGTTATAAAGTGTATATTGTGCACGATCCAGAAATTGACTATATAGCTGATATTTCGATCCGGGTATTGATGAATGATCCGCAGGCTTTGGCAACGTATAAATCGATTGAAGCTATGATTCAAGCATTTAATAAGCTTCTCCTGCCATCCCATTTGTCTGGATATTTGGATCATGCGATGTCGTTCAAAGAAAGAGGCTCTTTCCTCTTCAGCCTGCTTGTAAAAGATGCGGCTGCTATTGTTTGTCACTCGGACTATGCTGCTGATCTAATCAGAGAAGCAATACGTAGAGATGTCATGTCAAAAACTATTGTTTCGATCCCGTTGGCTTACGATGTAAGCTCAAACATTAGCGGAAAACCAGAAAGCCAACCACCTGCTGATTCCACTTTGTCAGTGGGTATATACGGCATGTTTTTTAACGACTCAAAGAATATGGATCTTTTACTAGACGTACTTGAGGCTTTGATTGGAAGAAGGCAGAAAGTTGCTGTTTGGCTGGCAGGAAGACTAAACCAGGATCTAGTAAGTATTTATAATGATAAGATCACTAGGATCGGAGGCTCTTTTATTCCATGTGGCTTCCTGAGTGATCAGGATCTTGACCAGAAAATTCAACATAGTGACTTCATTTGGGCATATAGATATCCAACATGCGGTGAGTCTAGTGATACGGTGCTTAGAGCAATGGCAAATGGATGTTGCCCTATTGTCTGCAACGTTGGATCTTATTCGGAGCTTCCGAGTGATCTCGTACTAAAACTTCCGCCAGGTTCAGCCCCCATAGACATAGCAACCGAGATTCATACAAAGTTAGATTGTACTCACGAGTTGTTTAACGAGCGAATAACCTATATCAAAACACATCATTCCTCTTTGCAGTATGTAAATCGTCTGGTCTCTGCGGCTCACGCAAGCACACAGCTTCAATCTACAAGCTTAATTGGGGAAGAGGCCCCCACCAGTGATCTTGGTCTCCTATTGAGAGGCATCTTAACTCCTTCAGTGTTGAGCACGAATCCATCGTCTAGGTTTATTGTTGACCATGCTCCTCAATCCTTATATCATATTATATCCAGACTGGAGGGTTCGCTTGAGATTTATCTTGATGGCTTTGAAGACAGGTTCCGAAACCTCTATCTTTCTGCTGCTTCTCCTGTTTCCATTATCCAGCAATCCTTCTTTAATCCATACCACATGCGAACAAGGTATGATTACCTGTACTGCATTGTGAAAATGATCATGAATGGGGAACTGGATCCTGCTGTAGTTATTCCGATTCGTGAGTCGCAGATATTTCCCACAAGTTCTCATCCAAGTGTTGTTTCGGCACAAAATCTCCTTGCTGCTTTTGAGCGTTCTCTCGATGATTATACTGAATGGCATGATAATGATTCTAGCCGGTCAACTTCTCTGTTGTCTGCAGTTATCAATCTATTCGCTTTGGAGCTTCTTCCTCTCTTGTGGAGTTCAAGTGCTTATGGTGGTGACTCCCTTGTCAATCCTCAAGCAGCTCTAAGCGAATCCTTGATCTGTTACACCATTGCAAGGGCCATGCTTGACACAAAAATTCCACATAAAGCAGAGCAAAGCAAAGTAACACTATCTAGAGCTTTTGATATAATTAGCTGTTTGTTTTCCGCTTCCTCCAGTGCTTTTTTATGTGAAGTCTTGTAGCCGACTTCCGGTTCTTTGTTTTCGCCCAACTCTCAATCTCACAAACTGATGAATTCCGACTTTCCTTCATTTCCAAGTCTCGTAAACTTCATCTCACAGATTGATTCTGGTTTACCGGCAAGTGAATTTGAGATGGCCGAGACACTTATGTTTCATCAAACACTTACATTTTACATGGATATTGTTAGCGTGATCCAAGACTTGTTGCCAGGCTATGAAACAATCCGTATCCTTGATGTTGGCTCGCGCACAGGCGCAGGAGCAAACCTAATGGGATTTGTCTTTTCGGAGAACTCTTACTCACGCATTAAGGCAGAGGTTACCGCATTGGACATCGAAGATAGGTTTCAAAAGTACTCAATCACTAAGTTTCCTTGGATTAAAGAATATGTCGTCGATGATATCTTTAATGTTTCTTCTTCTTGGGATATCGTGGTCTGCAGTCACACCATAGAACATGTTTACAACTATACTGAATTCATAAACGAAATGCGTTCCAAAACCAAAAGGTACCTAATAGTTTTGGCGCCATACGATGAAGCTAACTGTAAGTTAATTAAAGACATTCCGATGTGCGAGGGTCATATTAATAGTATTACGCACGATTCAATTGCTTCATTTTCTCCAATTATATTCAAAATCTACCGTTCCTTGGTATGGCATCAGTCGCTTGCTTTTCTTGCTGTTATCCCTGGAACTGCAGCATATTAAAATGAGCGTGCGGTTCCTCCTTTATGGAAACTGTCAAATTCAGCCATTGCATGTCATGCTTAGGCTTATGTTTCCCGAGGCAGAAGTACATGCGTTGCCTCTAAGCTATTGCCTTATTGATGGCACATCCGTCCTGGGTGAAGCCGATATATCATTTATTCGATCAATCGAGCCTGACGACTATATTATCCATCAGCCATTGGGGAGCCGTTATCAAGCGTATTCTATTGACTCCATTACGGAGGCATTTGTAGTGTCACGAGCGAGACGTATATCTATACCATATATCATATTCAATCCCTATTTTCCTGATGCGTATAATCCAAATCCAAGGTCCAAACCCAATGCGCAATACCCATTTGGTGAGTTTCCGTATGGTCATCGATGGATTGATGAATCAATGGCAAGTGCGAACATATCAAAGCATATTTTTGACAGCATTATTGATCTGATCAATCGACGATCAGATTCACTGAACTATAATCAATCAGTTATTGATGCCATCTCACGCCTTGTTCATAGAGAGCGGCAATGCGATGTCTTGATTTCCGATTTTGTTTTGGATATGTATCAACGGTCAAGACTATTTCACACTTACGATCACCCCGTCTTTGATCTTTATTGTGTGTTGATGCAAAGGATTTTGGTAGCGATGAATTGCTCATCAGTGCCCTTTCCCAAACAACATCAAGATGTTCTTACTAAGACAATCAATCCGAGCATGGAGCTTCCTATTTATCCTGGCATAGCCGAGGCTTTAGGCTTGAAATTTGACACATCCAGCTTTAGTTGGGGAGCTGATCAGAAGATCGGTCTAAGCCATTACATAGCCAATTATGTATCAACTTGTTATCTTGATACATGCGATGGACTCAACACCATTATTCGTGAATCCAGGGAAACGATAAAGCTGCAGTCGATAAGAAACTACATGGAAAAAACATTTCTCCAGTAGCTGCAGCAATGCTGCATATCTTTCTCTCTTCGCCTAGGTCTGGCTCTACAAGACTGGGGCAGATCATTGCTTTATTGGGCATTGAGTTTGTGCCAGAGCCATTTCATCCCGAATGCAAGTCTTGGGGATTTTTAGGCGCATACAATAACATTGCTGAACTCGCCCTTGGAGTAGAGAGTTCTAGTCTAAGCAGAGATCTTATCCGCGCCGACGAGTCAATATTTAAGATATGTAAATATCTGGATCGCCAAGATCGTCACTACATGATTGAAATTTTTCCTGGTCATGTTGAGATGAATACATTATCACAGCTCCTCTCTGTCTACCCTTCTATTTTTTTGCAGAGAAGGCTTATCGACCAATTTATCAGCCTTGTTAAGGCTAGATCCCTGGGTGAATCTGGCATTTGGGCTGATGTAGATACTACATCTCTAAAGCCTCGATTATGTGCTAATGCGTTTATCCGTCACTGTCAAGATATGATCATTTTTTATTCGTCCGCCTTCATCGCTGTATCGCCAAGGGTTGCCAGCTGCTCCTTGATTATTGACTATGAGTACTACGCTGGCTTGTCGGACGACGAGCAGGTATGTGCAATTCTGAGTCTTTTCACTGAGATTGGTTTGCCTACAAGCAAGTATCACGCCAAGGACCCAGCCCAAGACCTCCATGACTGGTATTCTTCTTCTCCTGTTTGTCGGCAGGATTCTTCCTTGACTTGGGGCGCAAAGATAATTAACCGCAGAGAGTTCTTGATATCTCTTATCCTCTGCCGTGATTCTACCCTGAATCTTCCTGATTATACGTTCTTGATTCATGCTAGGCCACTTGGTTTGACGCAGCTTGCCTTGGCGCCATTTCGGATCGCATCAACAAGCTGTGCGTAACTTGTCATCACCTTGTATCAACGCGTTGCTGGCTTGATGGTGTCTAATTGCTATAGGGGATAACCATTTCTGGTGTTCCCTCGCTTCATATGCGAGGTCTGCATGTGGCGATTCATTGACAAATCCTCATTGGCAAAGCATCTTCATCAAATTGACTGATAGTCTTGTGATCTTAAGTCGTAGCAGTCATTTCCTCCATTGCCTTGTGTTTCCGTCTTGCTGCGCTGTGATTGCGCGCCCACATATATTGACGCTGCTGTTCAGTCAGTTCTTTCTCAGCCTGAATGCTTGGAGCTTTTACTTGTCTTGGAGAATACTCTTGAGGATGATCTGAATGGGTTCGATGCTATTGCAAGATCCTGCAATCGAGTACGTCTCATCAAGGCGGATAATTATAGTATTGGTGATTCTCTTAACTTGGCATTCGACCATGCTCGCGGCAGCTTGATTGGATGGCTTAATGCTGACTCGACTCTTTCTCATGGTGCTTTGGCTCGCGCAGTTGAAGCCCTAGAGTCCAATCCAGACTGGCTAATGGTATATGGCGAATGTGAGGAATACAACGAACAGAAAAGCGTGTCTCGTCGATACCCCACCCTGCCTCCAGAAATAGGATGCAATGGCTTCTCATCCCATTGCTTCATATCCTATCCAGCAGTGGTATTTCGCCGTTCTATGGGGCTAATTCTCGGCCCTTTCGACGGACGATGGATGCATGTCTATGCCTATGACTTCTTTATACGCGCCTTTGACTCCTTTTCGCATCGTATAGGATATCTTCCTCATTGTCAGGCACGTGTCAATCTCGACAGCGCTTCGTGTGGATCATATAACCGTGCTGATGTGGTTTTAGAGGCGTGTAAATTGTTGGCCAGCCACTTCGGATCCGCTAACCATACACTTATTCATGACTATGCAATTCATCTCCAGCATCAGCTTGCCGAATCTTCGATCAGTCATCTTCTCACGCTACAACTATCTGAGCTGTTTGAGCAGGCAAGGCCTTGGCTTTCTGCTAATGCCATGCTGCAGCTACAGCGCATGTGGCTGCAGGGGCAAACTCCGCAATCCTTACAGTCCACGAGTTGTTCCTGGAAAGCGCCTGGTGTGTCTCCTGAGGTGAAGATACTCACCCCCTTCCTGCAAAGGCCATACGGGGTGAACTTGATTGGGCACGCTTTTGAGATTTTCGGGATCGGAGAGGATATCCGGATGGCCGTACGAGCCTTGCAATCCGCCAATGTTCCCTGTTGTGTGATCTACCATCCGGCAGCCAATGGGGCTATTTGTAGCGAGCGTTGTCTTGAGCCCCTACTCTGCACAGATCCAAGTGGGGGCCCCTACGCATTCAACTTGGTTTGCATGGCTGCACCTATACATGCTCGTTGGCTGCGACACTTTGGCTTGGCTCCATTGAGGGAGCGCTACACCATCACTAGCTGGCCTTGGGAAACAATGATGTGGCCTGATCCTTGGAATCCATTGTTGCAGGTTGCTGATGAGCTCTGGCCCTCCAGCAGTTTCACCGCCGCAGCATTTTCTCGCCCAGCAGCTGAAGCCAGTCTACCTCTGAGGATCATGCCGATGGCAGCAGAGATACCTAATCCTGATCGTTTCACTAACATATCTTCTCGTCTTAGTGCTCGAGTGCGGCACGACTTGCCTCTTGACGCGATTTTGTTTGCCTATTCTTTTGACTTTAATTCCACTGCAATCCGGAAAAATCCGATGGCCACTCTGGAAGCCTTTCAGTTGGCTTTCCCTCTCCC
Source organism: Prochlorococcaceae cyanobacterium (assembly GCA_049242845.1). Taxonomy (GTDB): domain Bacteria; phylum Cyanobacteriota; class Cyanobacteriia; order PCC-6307; family Cyanobiaceae; genus CBW1002. The sequence continues at coordinate 29,850 of JBMLOS010000249.1, read as the reverse complement.
CCACCTGCGGGCTACCTATGGATTGGAGTGCAGTCACCATGCGCTCTCTGACAAGGTGGCGCTGATGATCAAAACCTTCTTACCCCAATCATTTACGGCAGAATGGCATTGGCTGATGGCCCGCGCAGCTGAGGACTCCCGTATCCATCTGGTTTCTGAGTGTCTTGAACGAGAGGAGCTTCTTTCGCTTTATGGATGTTGCGACGTATTCCTTTCCTTGCACCGCTCAGAAGGCTTTGGCCGAGGTCTTGCAGAGGCTCTTCAATTGGGTTTGGATGTAATCGCTACGGGCTTTGGAGGGAATGTTGACTTTTGTCTTGGCGACCTCGCTCACTTGGTTCGCTGCCGCCCACTGCCTATTCCCCACAGCGCCTACCCATTTGCTGATGGCCAGGTCTGGGCTGAGCCAGATCTCAATCATGCCGCGGAGCTTTGCTGTGCGGTGGCGGAGAGGCGTCTCTCACTGCAATCCGTTTCTGGGAATATAGTTCGTGATCCTAGCTCTGATCTCCGCGTTTTGACAAGTTACCGCAGAGATTTTTCCACTGAAGCAGCTGGCTTGCGCTATCGTAGCAGGCTTGATGAGTTATGGGCTTGTCGCAATGTCATTGATCAGCGGCTCAGGTGGAGGCTGGACCGCAGCCCGATGAAGTTGTAATAATCTCCACTCCTGGTTCCTTTTGTTTTTACACACCATTCAGGATTTGGTATTGGCTGGGGTTCCCCCGATCACGTGGACACCGATCAGGGGTTCACAAGGGTGAGTGTAGGAGCAGTACTGGGTCGCTGCTTGTACTCGATCGGGCTGAGGTAGCCGATCGTTGAATGGCCTCGCTCGCGGTTGTAGTAACCCTCGATCCAGAAGGCCAGATCGCTCTGCAGCTGCTGGGGTGTGAGCAGGACATCTCGATCGTCATCGAGGTCCAGTTCCAGTTTGAGGGTGGAGAAAAAGCTTTCCATCACCGCGTTATCCCAGCACCAGCCCTTGGTGGACATGCTGCAGATGATCTTGTTCTTCTGGAGCAGCTTGCGGTAGTCGCTGGCCGGGCAATGGCTTCCCTGGTCCGTGTGGATCGGCCGGACTACCCCCGGCGGCCCTTCTGCAGCAAGGACGAAGTCTGCCTGTGGGTGGCGGGATTCGTGGACTGGTACAACTACCAGCACCGTCACAGCGGCATCCGGTTCGTGACGCCCGCTCAGCTACACAGCGGAGAAGCCGTGGAGATCTGCAGCCTCCGTGCCCTCGTGTATGAGCTTGTCCGGCAACGTCATCCTCGACGTTGGAGCCGCAGCTCCCGCTGTTGGCATGAGCCGTCGGTGTCTGGATCAATCCCCTCCTGCAGGCAGCACCGTCGTTCCAGCTACGTTGGTGAGGGCCGCCTGAACGGCGGCAGAGGCGTCATCTTTCCTGACAGCTACCGATACGAAACCTGGCAATCTTCGGCAAAGACGAGGCTAGAGCAGGAGCCAGCGTGAGGAATCTGCTGGAAGTGTCCTGCGCAAATTTATGGTGAGCCGCAGCTGGGTATGGTACGGAGTCTGCATGGAGCAGTTGTATCAACCTACGGTCTGCGAGTTGATCGTGCCCCGTTGCATGGCAACGATGACACCCATCAAACTAGATGGCGGAGTCACCTCAGAGACATGGAAGGAGATTAGCGAGAGGAATAAGCTAAGTGCGCTTTCTCATTAGGCAGGAGAGATGAGAGCCTTCCACCCACTCTTGCGACTCAAGCGAGAAAAAGCCAGTGAATCCATAGGCCCTGGCCCAAGGAGAATCCCCGCAAAAATAGTTTGGAAAAGTGCTTTCCGTGATTATGTTTACATGAGTGGGATCCTGAAAAGCCTTGGGGCTTGGGTAGGCGGGAGTCAGAGAGAAAAAAGTCCCGCCAGGCCTTAGAACGCGAAAAACCTCATTCATCAACTCGACAAAGCTGCAGCGAGGACCGGAGTGTAGATAAACTATTCTAGGGATATGCTCAATGAAATCATAGGCAGTGACGAAATCGAACATCGCTGTGGCAAAAGGGATCGATTCCACGGCGAGGTCAGCCTTTCGAACCTCCACCAGGCGCCCGTCCGGGCTTGCAGTGCGCATTGAATCAATCCCAAAGACAAGATCAGCATCGAACGGATTCTGGGGGTTCGTGCCACAACCAAGATCAAGACTGATGGAAGTCATTCCATTCATAGCTCTGGGCTCACCCTACCAAGACCACTGCCATGCGACAAAGGATTTTTGGTACATAACCCGAGGCGCCTAGGAAAGATAGGGGCATCAGAAGCCACGGGCCAGTGCCTCCAGCATCTGCACCACCACCTCCACTGAGGCCAGCAGAGAGCGTCGACGAAGATGCAGATAGCCCTCCCCACCAAAGCCGCCTTCTGGTTGGGTGCAATAGATGTAGTAACCGGGGAGCCCCTGGGCCGAAAACTGCAGTAGATAGTCTGGCGAGACCAAGTCACCCAACACGATGAGCCCTTGTCCCTTTTTGCCAAATCCCGCCAATGCCAGGGCGTGTAGGGCTGATCCCTCAAACCCAGCCACCAGCCTTGCCAGGCGATAAGTGGCCACCTGATGCGGCAAGGAATGAAGTTGAGGATGATAGACCTTCCAACCTAGGGAGGCGAGCTGCTGCTCCAGCATCCCCTCCTCTTCCACCTTACGCACATCTCCCTCTAGTAACGAACGTGAGATATACAAATGCTCGATAGGCTCTGAGGGAAGCTCTTCTGAGCCTGCACGCCCCATCGCCCAGTGGCCAAAAGATTCCGCCGCACGAATATAAGCCGTGGAGGACATGGCATGCAAATGCAGTGTTGCCTCAGGAATTATCAGCTTCGATACACCAAAGAGAGATGGCAAATCAGCTTCAAAGATAGGCAGATAGCCTGCATTCTCCACGACGGAGCAAACATGCTCCACCAGCTCCCCGGACTCCCCCCCTGAGAGAATTACGGGAATGGGATTCTCTGAAATGGGCGAAGAATTCAAAAATGGCCACAGATAAGACAATGTCTCGGTCACGAAATGGCCAAAAATGTCATAGTGATTAAAGGGTAGGTATAAAGCTTCTTTCAGTGTTGAATGTCCCGTCCATTGCCAACGGGGCTCTAGATGAAATGCCAAGCAATGGGGCGCCTGCATGTCATTCGGCATGCGAGTAAGATAAGATCTTGGGAGAGCTAGTCCCGTAGAGCCGTCGTAGGCCGCTCCCTTGCTTGGCACCACCACGGCATCGGCGTAAGTGAGCAGGCTTGGTTCCCATTGCCGGCGTACGGTAAAGAATCCCTTCAGAGTCTTCTCGGCCAGTCGAAGTGAAATGGCTTTGGGGCTGTCGCGGGAGGGCGGGAAAAGGTCAAGGAAGCAGGCACGCCAGTTCTCCACTGGATCCCCTTGGACCTCGCCCTGAGCTGGAATCATCAGGCGCGAGAAAGCCTCCCGAGAAGAGTGAAAATAGGAATCAAAGGTTGGTTCAGCCATGCGACTTGCCGTAGGCAGAAAAGTGGAAACAAGGGGATCGTATTTCTGGGATCAGGTGCAACTGGAATAGATCCCAAGAAGCTTGGACACGGCACCCAGCCCTGTTGAGATGAACGACCTCGCTTCTGGACAAGGAATTCCTTGCTTCTGCAGATCCGCCAGTACCTCTGCCAATGCGCCCGGATCACCAGGGGGCACTCTGTTCCCGTTGATCCCTTCCTCAATCGGATCTGCCAAGGCACCGATGTCGCTGGCCACCACCCACAGACCGGCACTGAGGGCCTCACGGGTCACCAGCCCGTAGCTTTCGGGCCCGATCGAGGGAGCCACCAGCACATCCTGTTGGGCGTAGAAGGACGCCATCTCGGCCATCGGAAGCGGCGGAACGAACTTCACCGGTGTACCTCCCCAGTGGGTGGCATAGCCCTCCTCCCCCTCCTCCAGGCTGTGATCCACAACCGTGAGCTCCAAGCCTGGCTGCGTGGATTGCAGCAGTGCAGCACGAAGCACGGCGTAGCCCTTGTGCACGGCCATCCCCCCCACATGGCAGAGCCGCAGGGGCCCAGTGGAGCGTTTCGGGGAACGCGAAACTGGGCTCATCGGCGTCCAGTCGTTCTCCAGCACGGTTACACCGGCAATTCCTGCCCTGCGATAGAGATCCGCAAACGACGGGGACACCGCGAGCCTCGCCGAGGCACCGGCAAGAATGTCTGCCAGATCATTGCGACGCTCGATTGCCTTTTCGAGAGCCACCTGATCTTTGCGTGCAGAGGCAGGCTCGTGGCCCAGAGGATCCTGCAGATCCACAGGCTTGCCCTCGGGGGTAGTGAGGAACTGGAGCGGGCTGAGCCACCAGGCGTCGTGAAGGGTCACCAGGTAGGGAATGCCGAGATCGGCCGCTACCCGCAGCGGGGCTGCGGTAAGCACCTGGAGGCAGTGGGCATGGATCAGCTCAAACCCTTCCCGAGCGAACCACCAGCGGCAGAAGCGCTCCACCTCGCCATCATGGTGCCAGCTCCAGGGTTGTGGAGGCAGTGCCAAGCGCACCACCCGGGCTCCCTGCCAGCAACAGACATCCAGGGCGAGGGCTCCCAGCCCCTCTGAGCCACTGGCGCCGGAGTCCTGCCAGGGGGCTTTATCCACGCAGAGCACCGTCACGTCATAACGGTCCCCGGCCTGCTGCAGCACAGCTTGCACCTGATCCTGCGCCACGCGGGTTGCACCACCCACTGACTGGGGAGCAAAGAACACGTTGATCACCAGCAACCGGCGCCGTCGGCTTGCTGGCGGTTCAGAAGCTTCGATCAGAGGTTTCCAGAATGGTATTGCCTGGTTCAGGCCAAAACAGGTCTGCGCGTGGTTGTGGGCTCGCTCTGCTAGGGCATGGCGCTGTTCCGGATGATCGATCAGCTCCTGGATGGCGGCCACCCATTGCTCCACGCCACGGGCGAAGAAGGCATGTTCACGGTCGTTAAGGAGTTCGCGGTAGGTGGCCGTTGGACTGAGAATCGAAGCCACGCCCAGCAGGCTGAACTCCATCCAGCGGATGGCACTCTTGCCGTCAGTGAACACGCCGGGCTCCAGCACCACAAGGCCGATGTCCGCTTGGCCCAGCTGCTGGAGGTAGCGCTCGTATTGGGTGTAGGGAAGGGACCTGATCCGTTCGGAGTGGATCAGCAACACATCCGGCAGATCCACATGGCCGAGAAGGTCAAGCCGCGCGCTGGGATTGGCCGCCAGCACCTGCTCCAGCGCTGGAGCCAGTTCCTCCTGCCAGGCCTGCTTATGGGCCTTGGTTCCACTCGCGAACACAAGACGCACAGATGGATCTGCACGAAGAAAAGGGGGACGAGCCGCGCGCAGAAGCTCCGGTGGTGCGAGATTGGGCAACACCATCACCGGCTGAGGGGATGCAGCGAGCTCGAGCCAACGCTCCGCCAGGGTGCGGGTGGACACGATCAGCGCATCCGCCTGCTCCATCACACGGCGAAAGAGTGGAACATCAAGACTGAACCTGCGGTGCAGCACTGGATCGATCGTGCCGCCGTAGCTGGCCAGAGGAGGAGGGCAGTGCTGTGGATCGAAGATCAGATCGTCGATGTCGTAGTAGATGGGGCGACCCCAGCGGCGGGTCAGGGCCAGGAAGCGCAGCACCGGGTAGGTGGCCGGCAGACGACACACCACCACCGCATCGGCCCAGAGCAGGCGTTCACACCAATCCCAACCATGGAGGAGATCCCGAAGGATCAGTTCCACCTGGCAACCGAGCGCCTCCAGCTGCTGACGCTTCTGCTCCACCCGGTAGAGAAAGCACTGGGGCAGGTCATCCGTCGCCACGAGGAGCCAGTGCCTGTGTGGCCCCCCCGAAGCCGGCTGATGGGCCTGGCCATCCAGAGTGGCGAAGGCTGCGGTGCTGGCCGTCAGCACCTCCAGTCCGTTCTCACGCAGCGCAAGGGCCTGAGCAAGGCGACCCGGCTGCGCCACCAGACGAGTGGCCGGATGCATCGCCAGGTCGTTCAAGCGCCACAGGAGCTGATCAAGCCAGCGCCTTGGCCTGGGATCCGCAGGGCGTCGCACCAGCAAGGCGCGGGCTGTCTCCATTGCCCCGGCCACTCCAGCCAGGAGCTGCTCGCCATCCTGTTCTGCCAACACAAGACGGGCCACCGCACATACAAAGGCTGCATCGATGGCGCCAGGGGAGGCTGCGTCCAGCGCCTCTACAGGCCGTTCCAGCGCATTGATTCCTTCGGTGTACCAGAGGGTCTGGGGATTGAGGGAGACCAGAGCCTTCCATTGCACCCCCTGGCGCCACTCGAGAGAAAGCATTGGGTATGCAGCTTGGAGCAGGGTCCGCAGGACCTTCCTCTGCACCTGTTGCAGCGTGGAACGTTCTTGCAGGCGCCCCAAGAGAAGGCCCATCGCTGCCTGCAGCCGTGACTTAGCCAGAGAGCGCTCCACCGAAGTAGGAGGATGCCAGAGCAGTTCCCGTAGCGCTGGAACTGCTGCTACGGCCTTCGGGAGCAGTGAGGGTTCCACGAGGCCGAGTAGAAGCTGAAGCACCAGCGCCATTCGTCGCGGCAGAGCCTGGGAGCAGGCCTCCACGGTGCCGCTGTCCTGGGCCAGTGCCTGAGTCAGAGTCCAGGCCCCGTTGAAATCTCCCACCAGGGTCCAGTCGCAGGCGAGAGTGAACCACTCCTCCAACACGGAAGCCTGGGGCGGAACACCCCGCAGGGCCTCGCGTATTCGAGCGGCTGCCTTGTCCGTGGCTCCAGTTTCCAGGGCAAGCTTCACCTCCAAACGCTGCCGCTGGCTCCGCGACCAGGGAGAGGCGGGATCTAGCCGTTCGGCCTGTAGAAAACAGGCGAGGGCAAGGTGAAGATCCCCCAGTTCGGTGGCAGCTCGCCCCTGCTCCCACCAGCCTTCGGCGAAGTCAGGCTGAAGGCCGCAGGAGCGGCGAAAGGCCGCCAAGGCCGCCGGCCACAGTTTCCCCTGGGCATGGCAAAGGCCAAGCAGGTAGTGGACGTGAGGGAGATCCGGCCGCAGCCGAACCGCCCGGCGCAGCAGGGGAACCGCCTCACGCCAGCAGGCTTCCAGGGTGAATGCCTTGCCCAGCATGTAGGTGAGATATGCCTCTTCGAGGGATCCCCCCTTCACCTGGGCCAGAAGTGGCCTGCCCTCCTGAATGAGCTGAGCGTTGGCTCCTGCCTGCTCAAGTGGGGTTAGCCGGGCACGAAGGCTGGCCAGATCCATGCTTTGTGCCGAGCAGACGGGCCTAGTCTCGCCCAAAGTGGATGGTCACCCCCGCGCGCGATGGAAAGCAATTCGGCTGGAAGCGTTGGGCCCGGCACCTCACCTTCGGGCCTGGGCAGACAACTCGTGATTTGGTTGCTGGAACGTGGGTGGACCCCCAAGCGGCTGCGAACGGGCCTGGAGACACGCGAGGAACTCGAACAGCTTTGCCTGGAAGAAGTGATCGGGCTGCGGGATCAGGAGCAGCCACACTTGAGTTTGGGCCTGATTGATGTGGCACAGGGCCTGGGCTTGCAAAGCCCCTGGCTCGATGACAATCGCGCCCGCGCCCTGCTGCTGTTGGGGGAGGAAGACTCCGCGCGCAGCATCTGGCAGGCACTGGCGGGCCACTCTGATCCCGCGGTGGCGGCGGTGGCGGAGGAGATGGGCGCCAGGGGCGTGGCTGCAGTGGTTGTGGTGGCCGGAGATCCAGCTCCGGAAGCGTGGCGGGAAAGAGAAGCTCTGATCACGCTGCTCGCGTGTTCAGGCCATGATGCCGGACGCCTGCAGGAAGGGTTCCACAGCCGAGAGGAGCTCGAGCAGGCATGCCTGGAGGAGGCGATCCTGTTGCGGGAGGAGGGCAATCCCGGACTCAGCCTGAATCTGATCACGACGGCACAGGAGCTTGGTTTCTCCAGCCCCTGGCTCAAGGACAACCAGGCCCGGGCACTTGTGGTTCTGAATCGCAAGCAGGAGGCATTCCTAATCTGGGAGGAACTAAGCGCTTGCCCAGATGAACCATGCGCTGCGATGGCCGCAGACATGCTGAGACTGCTGCGGAATTCCCTCCTGGAGCCTCTATGGGAGGAATGCGTGCGCCAGGGATGGATGCCCCGGCAACTGGATTCTGCACCCCATGAGGGCGGTAGCCCTCTAGAGAGCGCTCTCCGGGAGGTGATCGCATGCCGCGAAGAGGGCAGGCCGGAGGTCTCCCTTGCGCTTGTGGAGTTGTGCTGTCGGCTGGGGTGGACCAGTTCCTGGTTGCGGGACAATCAGGCAAGGGCCTTGGTACATCTGAACCATGTGGAAGAAGCCGTGGCCCTCTGGCGGGATCTCGCCACGGAGCAAGATCCGTTTCTGCGATCCCTTGCCGCGGAGATGCTGCAGTTGTATGGCACAGGGGTAGAGCGGGTACAAGGCTGCCGCCAGGCGCAGGTGAAGCTGGAAGCAGGGGAATCTGAGGCCGCGAAAGAATTGTTGATCCAGGCCCTGCTGCAGGATCCGGATGCCAGGGAATACCGCGAACTGCTGCTGCGGGTGATCGAATCACAGCTGCCAACCGCCGAGAATGATCTGCTGCAAAGGGAACTGACTGGCCCTACCCTCCGGCTAGAGATGTACCGACTACTACTGGAGACGCTGGAGCAGGAACAACAGCCGGAGCCCCTCTAGCTTAAGCACGCCTGAGGTTGACAAGCAAGCGGACGCTGCGCTGCTCAAGCTCCTCATAGCACTCAAGCAACTTCTGCTGGCCACGGGAGAGGAGAAAGTAGTGCTCAAGTTCTTCTTGTATTTGATGTAGCTGTAAAAGCGTGAGCTCAGCCTCTTCTCGTACTTCGGCGAGCTCCTTCTCCTTCTCCTCTTGCTTCTTCCGTAAGGTTGTCAACTCTTCCTCTGCCTGATAGAGCTGGATGGAGGCAAGCTCTCCCCTTTCACAGGCTTCCATTAGCGCCTTCTCATTTTCATCCAGCTGACGTCTGAAGACAACTAACTGTTCTTCCGCAAGTACAGATGAAGAACGCCACCCTTTCAGCAGACTGTCCGATTCGATGCACCCCTGCAAACGACGCAGATAGCCAGAATCGGGTTCACCTCCTGCCAACACAGCCTGCATTTCAAGATCGAGATAGGAGTCCAATAACCCCGGAACCGCCCTGCAGATAGAGCCAGTCACAAGGGCCGTCAAGGGGTCAGAGACTGGCCAAGGAACTTGAGCGATACAATCCAAAGGCGATGAGCCGCTGAGACAATCTTCAAGCGCCTGGGCTGATAGATGCTGCATACGCCAAACGGCCAGACGCGGAGACCCCAACGGAAACTCCAATAGAGCCGTATATCCAGCCAGCAATGCCATCTCGGAAATAGAGGATGTGGAGAGGATCCGATCCGGGGTGTCGTAAAGCAGGAGCACAGGCTCTTGCAGTTCCCCCGGCAACTCTGACGGAAGACGATCCAGCCCTTTCTGCTCAAGGTGGGTCACAGCCCAGCCTGGCAGGGGAAACGGCGAGAACCAGTAAGGCATGAGGCAGACGGGCAGTGAACTTCATTATGGGGCTGGCCTGCCACCCACAAAAAGCCCATGGAGCCCTATTGTAGCCTTACATTTTGACCGGGGGCTAAATTTAGTCATGGAGGGGATCAAGGGGCCAAGGACATCCCCTTGATCTTTATCGACCACACCATCCCCCACACGCACCAGCGCTAACCCACTTGCGCTAACGGCAGAAGCTATGTCTGACGCCCATGGGTCGCCGGGAAAGCGAAGGATGGAGAGACTTCCTCGATCGTCTATTCTGGGAAACATCGAGAAACCACAGAATCAGTGTTACGTCTTGTGCTCAGGCGTTTGCCAGGCCCTGAAACTGACGGGCTAATGCCGAGCGATCAAGGCCGATAATTTACAAGCGTGGGCTACATTCGCCAGAAGGGGGGGGGACAAATATATCTCCATAGGCATTCCATCCTGACCATGTCAGGATAATATGAAAGTGCCTTCATTCAGGGTGGCCAACCAAAGGAGGACACCTTGGCTCCGCAATCTATTTTCTCCCATCGAAATGGTCCTTTGGCTGTGCCGTCTCAACCCTGCGGAACTGAAATGGAACACGACCATTGTGGAAGAGGCTAAGCGACTCGGTGTAGGGGGTTGGCTGCTAACCATTGACCTAGATGAACAAGGCCGGCTTTCCCTAGAGAGTCCATTGCAGGAGGCCGTGGGATCGGGAAGCATTGGACTTCGATTTAGTCTTGAATGCCACATCATTGGGCATCTGACACCTCAAGCTGAACAACAAGCTGCAACCACACTTGCTCGTTATTTAGGCCACGAAATGGCTCTGCGCCTAGCCGGAAGGCCTTTGCTAGTGGTGAAGAACCCAGAATATCTCAGCCATCCCCAGCATGCCATTGCACGGCTACGGATTGCCCTAAGACGCCTCCTTTTCGCTGCAGGAACAGAATCCGAACCAATGCTGTTGCAGCCAAGCACAAGCAACGCACCAAATCTTGATGGCACGGTGGAAGTCGTGGAAGGCGAGAAAGAGGATTGTCGCTCAGGAGGCTATATTCGTCATCTTTATAAAGCTCACTATCGACCTCTGCCTTCGCAGATTACCATTCCAGCTGTTCGTCCTCCCCTGCCGCAAGAGCAAAGTGAAAACATAGTGGAAGATGCAAAGCTCTACCAAGAATGGCTTGGTCTGGCTGCCAAATGGTCTGCAATCTGGCACGACGGACTGGAGGAAGCCCCCGTGCTGATCGAGAGCTGGGCATCCCATCAGAATTGGTGGAAGATAGTGCAAGAGGAAAAAGCTCCATCTGCAACTGCGACCGAGCCAAGCGGCAGCTCTACTACAGAAGAACACGCATGGGGCAAGCCAGATCCAGCCCATCTTGCACTGCTCATCCATGCCTTCTACCTAGAGCGGCTCGAGGAAATGCTCCAGCGACTACCTGCTGGCGGAGGCCAAGGAAGCATTCCTCCTCTTGATCTTTACCTAAGCACTCCATCCCACATGCTGGAGCCTGCTGCAAGACTTCTCAAACGCCTTGACTGGCCAAGGGCTAGGATCTTCGGGGTTGAAAACCGCGGACGAGACATAGCCCCTTTCTTGCTACATTTATTGCCTGCAGCCGCTGATTGCGGCCATGAGACGTTTGTGAAGCTTCACACAAAGGTATCCCCTCACCTTGATCAGGGAAGCCAGTGGGGCTCCCATCTAGTCAAAACTTTACTAGATCCGTACTTTCTACACAGTCTCAACACACGATTATCCAATGATCCAGGTTTGGGTCTTTTGGCACCCAGCGGGACATTGCTGCCAACTACCGTGGCCCTAAACCGCAATGGTAGCAAGATACTGACTCTCCTTCAAAAAAGTAAAGTGGAAGGTCGGTGGTTCCTAGGCCAGCATTTCGTGGCAGGCAGCATGATGGCTGGACGCATGGAGGCTCTGCGCCCACTACTGAAAGCTGATATACACATGAAGGACTTTGAACAGGAATCCGGCCAAACCGATGGAACCCTAGCCCATGCGCTGGAGCGCTGGATCTGCATCCTGGTACAGGCGGCGGGTTGGCGGGTTGAAGAGCTACCTGGCCCTACCACAGACATACCAGGATTCGGATATCGCTGGGTAGAAGGATGTACCATAAGAAGCCTACAGTCATGACATTTGAGAGCCTCTCTTGACCTTCCTTCCAATACCTGCCTCGCCGCCATTAGCAGCCAAGGCACTAGAAATCGCAACGCAGGCCCCATGGACCGTACTAGTGAGCTGCGGGGGGGCAGCTCTTGCGCACGAGCTTATAAAGATTGGACGTCCACTGTTGGTAGTCGAATCCGACCCAGAGCAGGTAGAAGAACTTAAAGATCAGCGCTTGGTTGAATCCACATCTTTACTCACGGTTTGCTGTGAATTGTTGGGGGATCAGGCCGGGGAGGCCTGCTGGTATAGATACAATGATCCCCGACAGAATGGAACGGCTCAGCCTGACACCACGCGAAGCAGGTTCCCCAACCTGCAGTTGTTATCGCTTGAGCTAAGGCCCCTAAGAAAGCTTGACGATGTGCTCACAGCATGGGAGAGGCGTATTGCCAGTGGGTCACAATGTAATCTGCAAGGCTTGGGGGCCTTGGTGGCGACAGGTATACAGACTATTCCACTACTTGAAGGAGGGAGTCAATGGCTAGAGCGCTTTTCTTATCTCCTTCTGCCGAGGCCCACTCTTAACACAAATGAGGAGAATGAGGAATGGATGTCGATACTTGGCCATCACTATCTAGCAGAAGAAGTCAGCAGCGCGGAGTCAGCTGCGTACAGAGGCTTCATCCAACTCAAGAAAGAAAGGGAGAAACTCTTGGAATTCAAGCTGAACTTGGCGCGCGAGCAGATTCGCAGCCTTACAGAAGAACGCGAGACCATGCTCTGTCAGCAAGGCTCAATATCGGCAGACAAAGCTGCTCTCGATATTCAGCACCACGAGCTCTCCGCCCAACGTGATAGCCTAGTCGAGGAGCTGGAAGCAGCAAGAGCCGAGCTAAACGGAATCATTGCCCATAATCGAGATATCGCCACACAACTTAAGGTCCTTGAGACAGAGCATCTTGCTCTATGTACGGCCTTTGAGGCTGTCCAGGCGCAAAACAGGCAGCTCACCAGTCGAGTGGAGGAGCATGAGATCGATCGTCAAGCTCTTGCCAAGGAGATAGGCAGACTAAAGAGTGAAAGGGAAGATCTCATGCATAGAGCAGAGCACCAAAAAAATATACTTGACAAGATTAATGCAGGTCTTGACAGCATACTTCGAATCATTGCACTCTCCTCCTCTTCCTCTTGCTAGGGAAACTCTGGATGTCTACTCGGATCCACGCGAAAATGGCCTTGGTCGCAGGCCAGTACCGGGATAATGGGTCGCATGCAGCTCTGGTTCAGCGACTACGAGCAGTCCATAGCCTAGAAGTGCACCCGCCAGTAGATCTTCCTGGGCAACATGGATGCGGTCGTTCCCAGGCAGGCGCTCGTTGACTTGATCGATCCCCACTACCCCAAGACCAGCAAGAAGGGTGGTCGGCTTCTCTATCCACTGATGATCATGCTGCGCATCCACCTGATGCATCTGTGGTACAGCCTCGGTGAGCCGGCCATGGAGGAGGCTCTGATTGAGTTGCCCACGATGCGGCTGTTCGCCGGGATCGATCTGATCAGCGAAAGGATCCCGGATGAGACCACCACCCTGGCCTTCCGCCACCTGCTGGAGAAGCAAGGCTTTGGTGAGCAGATTTTGTGACGCTGACTGCGCACATGAAGGGCCGCGACATGGTCATGAAGAGGGGCACGATCGTCGATGCCACCTCAGGCTGCCCTGCAAACCTGAGTCAGCCCAGCGACACCCCATGGTCACCTGGTCTTTGGTGGGAGAGATGTCGCCTCTCGGCACAGTTTTTCCGCAAACTCATAGGTAAACTGATGTAGGGCGTGGTTGCGTTCGTGGATGGGCGCGAAACCTGCCACAAATCTCGGTGGCATGCATTTCACCCAACGGAGGGCGTGGACGCTTTGTCCATCTGCGTTGATCTCCAAAGCTGCTTTCCGGAGCCCCTCTGGTTCTTAAGCTGCTTGCTCTTTAGCTCAGCTAGGCTGAGATTGATCCAGGTGTTGCAGACTTCACGATCATTGGTGCGCCTTTCCCAAAATATGTTATGTCAGCCCTGAGCTATTTCCCCGCATGCTCCGCAGCAGCGGTTGCAGCCCTACAAAGTTGCCGAGCTTGGCGGCCCCCAGCACCACAGTGTATGGCGTTTACCTCCTTTGCTGATCTCAGAAGCGCTGCATGGCGGTGGTGCAGGCGGAGCTTGCCCGGTTGAGCTTTGGTGTAGGACGCAGAAACTTTTGGCCGGTACGGGGATGGCAGGCAAGCAACGACTCGACCAGGAACTCCTGCAGCGTGGGCTGGCGTCCAGCCGGCAGCAGGCTCAGCAGCTGATCCGGGCCGGGCGCGTGCGCAGCGGCGATCAGGTGCTCGACAAGCCGGGGGTGGCGGTGCGTGGCGACCAGCCGCTGCAGGTGGTGCGGCCGCCGCGGTTTGTGTCGCGCGGGGGAGAGAAGCTGGCCGGCGCCCTGGAGAGGCTGCCGATTGCGGTGGAGGGGCGGGTGTGCCTCGATGGCGGCATCTCCACCGGTGGCTTCACCGATTGCCTGCTGCAGCACGGTGCCGCGAAGGTCTACGGCGTGGATGTGGGCTACGGGCAGACGGCCTGGAGTCTGCGCACCGATGAGCGTGTGGTGCTGCGCGAGCGCACCAACCTGCGGCACCTCACCCCTGAGGACCTCTATGGCCCCGAGGACGAGCGCCCGGATCTGGCCGTGGCGGATGTGTCCTTCATCTCCCTCACCCTGGTGCTGCCGGCCCTGCGGCGGCTCCTGGACAGCTCAGCCGAGCTGGTGCTGCTGGTGAAGCCCCAGTTCGAGGTGGGCCGCGAGCGGGTGGGCAAGGGCGGGGTGGTGCGCGATCGGGCCGCCCAGGCGGAAGCCATCGAACGGGTGGTGGAGGCTGCAGCGGCCCTCGGTTTGAGGCCGCTGGGGCTGGTGGGATCCCCGATCACAGGGCCGGCGGGGAATCATGAATATCTGCTCTGGCTGGCGGAAAGCTCCTGCCGGCAGGAACAGGAACCCATCCCCCTGGGGCTGGCAGCGGCCACAGCGGCGGAGCGGCTCCCGGCTCTGGAGGCCGTGGTTCTGGAAACCAACAGGGCTTCCGCAGCTGGAAGCCCTGGGGAGGCGGGCTGAGAGGAGCTCAGATGGCGCCGGTGTCGCGCTCGCCGGTGCGGATGCGGATCACGCCATCGATCGTGCTCACGAAGATCTTGCCGTCGCCGATCTCACCGGTGCGGGCGGCATCCTGGATGGCCGTCACCACGGTGTCCACCTGTGCGTCGTCCACCACGATCTCGAGCTTGAGCTTCTGCAGGAACTCCACGGTGAACTCGGAGCCCCGGTACCGCTCCACCTGGCCCTTCTGACGGCCGAAACCCCGCACTTCGCTCACGGTCATGCCCACGATGCCGGCATTCACCAGGGCGATCTTGACGTCCTCGAGCTTGAACGGGCGAATGATGGCCTCGACTTTTTTCATGGAAGCTGCTGGGGCTATTGGAAGTCTCTCAGGAAAGGCACCGGAGAGGAAGGAACCCTCCCCATCACACCCGAGGTCTGATGGGTTCGTCGTAGCAATCGTTACGAGTCTGGCCGCCGGTGAGTGGCACCGGATCCGGTCGCATCGGTAGCATCCGAGACCCCTGACAGGCGCCGCTTCCGTGACCGCAGCCGTGACCGCAGCCGCCCCCCCGGATCAGACCCTCACGCCCCACTACGGCGAGCGGGCCATCGCCGAGGCCCAGCTGATCTGCTTCGAGAATCCCCGCCCCGGCCGCCCCTATGAGGTGTCGATCGAGCTGCCGGAATTCACCTGCAAATGCCCCTTCTCGGGCTACCCCGATTTCGCCGTGCTGCGGCTGCTCTACCAGCCGGGTCCGCGGGTGCTCGAGCTCAAGGCCCTGAAGCTCTATGTGAACGCCTACCGCGACCGCTCCATCTCCCATGAGGAGGTGGCCAACCGCATCCTCGATGATCTGGTGGAGGCAGCTGCGCCGGTGTGGATGGAGCTCCTGGCAGACTTCAATCCCCGCGGCAACGTGCACACCGTGGTGCGTGTGAGCCACGGCAGCCGTCAGCCCTGCTGAAGAGCGGCCAGCAGCTGGGGCAGCTCGCCCGCGAAGGCCGTGAGGTTGCGGTTGCAGAGGCCCGCCACGTGCAGCCTGCCGCCCCCCTCGCGGCCTTCGGCGATGGCCCAGAGCTGGCGGGTGGCGATCAGGCTGGCGCCGCCTCCGGCCAGGGCGATCGCGAAGCCCGTGTACACCAGCGGCACGCCGGGATCCCGTTTCAGCAGGATGCCGCTGGCCGGCAGCACCGAATCCACCCGGATCGGCAGCCCCTTCACCTCCTGGGCCGGTCCGCCGGGCACCAGCTGGGCCAGGGCCTGGCCCTCGGGCCCGAACACCTGCACGGGCCCCTGCTCGCTGGTGAGGCTGAGCAGCACCGGGTCGGTGCCGTCCGGCCGGGTGGGGAGCACCAGCCCCCAGATCTGATCCCCCAGCTGCGGAAAGCTCTGCAGGGGCAGCTGCAGCACCGGGCTGCGGCCCAGCTGCAGGCTGATCGCCGCCAGCGACCAGTCGGCCTGATACAGGGTGATGCCCCGGTAGCGCAGGGGGTGATTCACGCTGATCTCGGCGTTCTTCTGGGCTGGCTCCCTGGTGCCGATGGCCATGGCGGAGGTTTCCGGTGCCGGCGGGATCAGCCGCAGCTGGGAGCGGAACTGCTCCGGCCGGCCGGCGGGATCCCGCTCGATCGCGAAGGCATCGAGGGCCAGGGTGAGCTGGCTGCGGCCGCGGCTGTCGAGCAGCTCCAGTTCACGGCCCGGAGCCAGAAACTGCTCCTGGCGCTGGCCCCCCAGGGCGCCCCAGGCCGCGCCCACCATCAGCACCACCAGCCCGGCGTGCACCAGCAGGGGGCCCACACGGCCCAGCACACCCTTGCGGGCCGCGAGGCGACCGGGATGGCGCTGCACCTGCCAGCCCTGCTGCTGCAGCTGCTCCGCGAGCTGCTCCAGAGCGGCGCTGGGATCGGAGGAGGGCACGGTTTCGGCCACCGCGAGCTTGCTCAGCTGGCGGGGAGAGCGGTAGTCGATCCAGCGCAGGGCCGCCTGCAGGGCAGGCCACTGGCGTCGCCAGCTGCACAGCAGCAGGGCCAGCCCCAGCCAGGCCAGCAAGGCCAGGAACCAGCTGCTGGCATACACGTGATCGAGCTCCAGGCGCAGCACGGCGCTGCCATCGAGCAGTCCCAGCCAGGGCGTGGCGTCGTAGAGCTGGTGGTAGAGGCCCTCGCTCTCCCGTTGGGGGATGGCCGTGCCGATGCCGCTGGCGATCGCGATCAGCACCAGCAGCAGGATCGCCAGGCGCAGGTCGGCCAGGGAGGCGATCAGCCGTTGTACGGGGCGGGGCAGAGCGCCGGGGGCGGTGGAGGATCCGGTCATCCGAGATGGCTCAGCAGGGTGAGGCCGCCGGTGGTGATCAGCAGCACACCGCTGATGGGAGGAATCCACTGCCCCACGCGCCGCAGCCGCAGCAGGCCCGGCAGGCTGGCCGCCGCGGTTCCCGCCAGCAGCAGGGGCAGTACCTGGCCGGCGCCGAAGCAGGTGAGCAGCACCATGCCCACCAGGGGCCGGCCGCTCTGGGCCATCCAGGTGAGCAGCACCGCGAGCACCGGCGTGGTGCAGGGGGTGGCCGCCAGGCCGAAGGCCAGGCCGGCCGCCAACGGACCCAGCGGGGCCGGCACCCGCCGGCGCCAGCGCTCGGGATCCGGCCCCGCCGGCAGGGGCACCTTCAGGAGCCCGAGCAGGTTGAGGCCCATCAGCAGGGCCACCACCGCCACCAGCAGCGGGATCTGGCTCGGCAGCTGGCCGTAGAGGCGCCCCAGCAGGCCGCTGGCGAGACCCAGGAGCACCAGGGCGGCCACGATCCCTCCGGCGAAGCTGAGGCTGCGCAGCAGGGGCAGGCCCTGGCGCCCTGTGGGGTGCACGCCGCTGCTGCCGAAGCCCGCCAGGTAGGCCAGGGTGACGGGCAGCAGGGAGAGCGAGCAGGGCCCCAGGCTGGTGAGCAGGCCGGCGCCGAACACCAGCGCCAGGGTGAGGGGGCCCGGATGGAGCAGGGAGCGGTCGAGCAGCGCCTCGCTGGCGCGGGCCCAGTCGGCCAGGGTCAGCCCGAGGCTGGTCATCGGCGGGATGGGGCGGGAGGTGCCGCTGCGGCGATCAGGTGGGGATCAGCCTATCGGGGCGGGTCGGGGCTCCCGCCGGCGCCGCCTTGGCGCCTCGAGCCCATGGCTCTCGAGAGAACAGCGGATCAGCAGGCCGGCCACCAGCAGGCTGGAGAGCAGGGAGTTGCCGCCGTAGCTGATCATCGGCAGCGGCAGGCCTGTGGTGGGCATGGCGCCGCTGGCCACGGCGATGTTCAGGATCGACTGGCCCACCAGCAGGGTGGTGCAGCCGATCGCCACCAGCCGCTGCTGGTTGCTGCGGCAGCTCAGGGCCACCCGCAGACCCACGAAGCCGAACAGCAGCAGGAACAGCAGCAGCACCACGGAGCCCACGTAGCCGAACTCCTCGGCGAACACCGCGAAGATGAAGTCGGTGCTCTGAATGGGCAGGTACTGGAGTTTCTGGGTGGAGAGGCCGTAGCCCTCCCCCAGCACCCCGCCGGAGCCGATTGCCAGCAGGCTCTGCACCAGCTGGTAGCCGTCCCCCTGGGCGTCTTTCCAGGGGTTGAGGAAGGAGGTGACCCGCAGCCTTTGGTATTCGTTCACCAGGATGCTGGCAGTGCCGAGCAGGGCCCCACCGCCCGCTGCTCCCAACAGCAGCCGCAGCGACAGGCCGCCCGCCAGGGCGATCAGCCAGAGCAGCAGGCCCGTCAGGGCGGCGGTGCTGAGGTTGGGTTGCTTGAGGATCAGCAGGATCAGCACCCCGAAGATGCCCAGCCAGAGCAGCTTCTGATCGAGGCCGATCCGGCGCCAATGGGAGAAGAGCGCGGCCCCCTGCAGCACCACGAAGGGTTTCACCAGTTCCGAGGGCTGAATCTGCAGCGGCCCGATCACCAGCCAGCGGCTGGCGCCGTTCACGGTGCTGCCCACCACGAGGGTGGCGGCCACCAGCACGCAGCCCACCAGCAGGGCCGGCCCGGCCAGCCGCAGCCAGCGGCGCAGGTTCGTGCGCAGGCCGAGGTAGAGCAGCCCCCAGCTGGCGGTCATCCAGACCAGCTGGCGCTTGAGGTAGAAGCCGCCGTCGCCCATTTCCCGCTCGGCCACCCACCAGCTGGCGGAGGTGAGCACCAGCACCCCCACCAGGCTCCAGAGCGCCACCATGCCGAGCAGCAGGCGGGCCTCGGCAGGCCAGGCCGCCCAGGGCAGCGGCAGCAGACCGCCGCTTCGGGCCGGGGCCGGAGAACCTGCCGCGGCGGTGGTGGTGGTTCCGCCGGAGCGGCGGTCACCCCGGGAACGCGGAGCGGACAAGGGGATACAGGCGCAGGTGCACCCATTCAGCCGTTCCTGGCCCCTGTTTGTCGAGAGTGCGGTGCCCCTGGCGAAAGAAAAGAAGCTGCAAGAGCACAAAAAAAGCCCGGCTGATGCCGGGCGAGGGAGGGAACTCTGCGCAGAGGAGAGTTCAAGGGAGAAGGCTCAGTTGCCGCAGTTCTGCTGGCGACGACCGGTGGCCAGTTCCACCTTCAGAATCTTGCCCCCCTGCTTCATGATCCGCTGCTGTTCAGCGAACCAGCTCTCGAAGGGCACCCACTTGGTGAAGTAGGTGTTCTGCAGCTCCCGCTGGGTGCGGGCCTTTTCCGGGCAGGGAATGCAGGCCGTGATCTTGAACAGACGCATGGGGGATCCTCGCGAGGGTGTACCGCAGCAGGGATCAGTTGCCCAGGCCGGAGCTGATGTAGTCGAAGTAGACACCCATTTCGCGGCCGGCGTCGGGACCCACCAAGGCGGCGGTGGCTTCCTTCATGGCCTGGATGGCCTGCACGGTGGCGCCGATGGGCACACCCAGGGAGTTGTAGGTCTCCTTGAGGCCGTTCAGCACGCGCTCATCGAGGATGGAGGTGTCACCGGCGAGCATGGCGTAGGTGGCATACCGCAGGTAGTAATCCATGTCACGGATGCAGGCGGCATACCGGCGGCAGGTGTACATGTTGCCGCCCGGACGGGTGATGTCCGAGTACAGGAGGGCCTTGGCCACGGCTTCCTTGATGATGCCGGAGGCGTTGGCGCTGATGGTGGCGGCGGCACGCACGCGCAGCTCACCGCTGGCGTAGTACTGCTCGAGACGACCCATGGCGGAGCCATCCAGGTAGAGGCCCTGGACGTCAGCCTGGTTGATGACGTTGGTGATCGCGTCTTGCATGAATCCTGCGGGTGAAGCGTGGGATGAAGGAGAAGGGCAGCCTCAGGAGAGGGCGCCGACGACGTAGTCGAAGTAGAAGCCGGCTTCTTCGGCATCGGAGCCGGTGAGCAGGCTGGTGGCGACGGCCTTCATCTCGCGCACGGATTCCGCCATGGCGTCGAGAGGCACGCCCAGCGACCGATACATTTCGCGGGCACCGATGATGCCGATCTCTTCGATCGGAGTCACGTCACCGGCGATGATCCCGTAGGTCACCAGGCGCAGGTAGTAGTCCATGTCGCGCAGGCAGGAGGCGGTCATCTCCTCGCCGTAGGCGCTGCCGCCGGGGGAGATGACGTCGGGGCGCTTCTGGAAAAGCTGGCCGCCGGCCTGCTTGACGATGCGCTCGCGGCTCTCGCTGAGGACCTGGGCTACGCGAAGACGACGCTGGCCGCCCCCGACGAAAGCCTTGATCTGGTCGAGTTCGCCAGGGCTGAGGTAGCGGGCTTCGGCGTCCGCGTTGATGATCGAGTTGGAGACGATGCTCATGCAGTTCTGCCTCGAAACAAGCGGTCGCCTGAGAGGAGACCGGTATCCGGTGGGTGGGTGGGGAGTCCGCAGAGCAGGGAGATCAGGGCAGACCGGGTTCAGGGGTCATGCACTGCTGGGATTCTCTCTGTCCTGCGGTTGCAGCCAGTTTGCCTGACCGCCCGCTCATTCTGTGGCAAGGCTCCTCACTCCCCTCGGGGCTGGTAACAGTTCTTCACGGCATTGCGTTCTGGCAGATCCCTTGGGGCGCAAGGGGTTTCGGGGGGGTTGGTGATAGGGGCCAATGTGTGCAAGTGTTTCTTTTTCGCTGCAATCTGGGCGGATTTCTTCATCGCAGAAGCGCGTTTTTGTGCACTTCCCATACAAAAACCCGCCCCTTGCAATGAGGGGCGGGAGAGGGGCTGACCCCGGCGGGCGGGGGAGGAAGGAGCGGCTCAGTCGATCGGGCCGGTCGCTTGGATCAGATCGATCCCTTGGGCGAGGGATTCAGGCCGGCATTGCCGCCGTAGAGGGAAGCGGTGCGGTTCACCGTTTCCAGGGGGATGCCGTCGCTGGTGGCCAGGCCGCGCAGGTACGGCACTCTGTCCCGCCCGAAGGCGTGGGCGTAGTCGTCGCTGGCGAGCAGGGCCTCGATGGCGCTGCCCAGGCCGCAGCGCACGCGGGTGGCGAGGAAGCGGCTCGTTTCCTGGGGCTGGGCCGCCCGGCCCAGCAGGGCGAGGTGGGCGGCGGCGGCGGCCCGCAGGGGGGCCATGCGGTTGAGGCGTTCCTGGAAGAGGCCGCTCAGGGCCACCTGGGCCACGAATTCCGCCACGCTCAGCTGGCCATCGCGCAGCTGGGATTCGGCATCGCCGAGGCGCTCGGCTGCCAGGGGAACCCGGTTGAGCAGCTGGCGGTAGCTGGCCTTGATCACCTGCTGGAGCTGGGTGTTGCTCGGGGCGGTGGGCAGAGCCACCGGCTGGCCGAGGCTCTGGCGCCGTCCGAATCCCTGGGGCCGGCCGGGGCGCAGGGCCTTCTGCATGGCGGCGCCGGGCTGAAGCGCGGGGGAGGCCACCAGGGTGGTGGACACCGTGGCCGACCAGCCGGGGGCTCCGCCTGCGGGGATCGTGAGGGGACGCGGGGCGGTGGGCGCCACGCCGCTGCGCCAGGCCACCGGGGTGCCGCCGCCCGGCTGCCAGCGGGGCTGGCTCCAGCGGCGGGTGGGCTCGGGATCCTGGCGGATCGTGCCGGGACCTTCAGCGGTGCTGGGCTGGGCGTAGGTTTCGCCGCCTGCCACCTGGGCGCTCCAGCCCCCCACGATCACCTGCTTGCGGCCGGGCAGGTTGCGCGGCACCACATCCGCCACGGTGCGGATCCGCTGCGGCTGGGCCACATCGGGGCGCGAGGCCGGGGTGAGGTCGGCGATGGCGGCGGTGTCGAGGCTGCGGCGCAGGCCGGGCACCTGGCGGGCATTGCGATCGGCCGCGGTGATGAAGCGCTCGTAGGGAACCGTGTCCTCCCCGAAGCAGTCGCTGTATTCGCGGCTGCTGAGCATGGCGTCGACCACCCCGTAGAAGCCCTTGCGGGCGGCAGTGTCGAAGTAGCTGTCGATCTCCCAGCGGCCGAAGGTGGGACGGCCGAGGATGCGGCGGTGCATCACCTCGATCGCCTTGCATATATATAGGCCACTCCAGTAGCGGCGGCGGAAGGCATCGGAGCGGGCCACCTGGCGCACGAACTCGCGCAGGCTGATGTCGCCGTTCTCGAGCTTGATCTCCTCCACCTTCATGCCCTCGCCGGCATAGCCGACACTGCCGAGGATCTGCACATACACCCCGCGGATCACCGCCTGGGTGCTGGATTCGGTGCCGCGGATGCTCGGCTGGCCGCCCCGACGCGGCACGGAACTGCCGCCGGTGGCGATCTGCTGCAGGCGCAGCACCTTCGGCCCCACCCGGCGGGGGGTGGCCTTGCGGAACTGGGCGCTGTCCATCTGACCCGGCTGGGTCATGCCGTTGCCGATCAGCAGACGGCGGGCGTCGTAGCTGAAGGGAGCCGGACGGGTGGCCACCTTGGCGGTTCCCGACGGGAAGATCGCGCCGTAGGTGAGGCCCAGCGGATCATTGCCGCCGCCGTAGGCGTGCTGGTCCGGGAAGGGCTGGCGGTAGGAGGCGTAGAGGGTGACGTACTGGGGGGCTCCCTCGAAGGGGGCGCTGAAGCGGAACAGCTTGCGGTTGCTGCCCCAGCCGGCGCTCTCCTGGGCTTCCTCGCCGAGGTCGCGCAGGTACGGCACCGTCTCCTCGCCGAACACCCGGGCGTACTCCATCGAGTTCACCAGGGAATCCACCAGGCCGGGCAGGCCCTGGGCGCTGACGATGTCGAAGTAGCGGGTGAATTCCTCGCGGGAGCTGATGCCCCGTCCGAGGAAGTGGCGGAAGGCCAGTTCCACGGCGCGGCTGTTGGAGAAACGCCCGTAGAACTGCTTCTGGTACTCCTTGCTGCGGCCCAGGGCGCGGATGAACTCGCGCATCGAGATCTGGCCCTGGCGCACCTGGGTGGCCTCCACCGGGCAGACCACCTGGCTGTAGCCCTTGACGATGTCCCGCTCGAACACTTGCCGGTAGGCGGCCCGGATCACTTCGGCCTTCTGGGCGCCACTGAGGCGGGGCCGCATCAGGAAGCGCTGGGCGCCGCCGGCCGAGAGGGCGTAGATGGCGGGCAGCTGCAGGCCCTGGCTCTCGGCGCTGCCGAGCCGCTGGCGGGCCGAGGGGGTGGGGATCGCAAGCTCCTGCAGGAGCACATTGAAGGTGTCGATCACCAGCTGCCTGGCTTCGGGCTCGCCCTTGAACAGCCCGGCGGCGGCGGCGCGCATCTCCTGGATGGCCACATTGGTGGCGGCCAGGGAGCAGGCCTTCTCGAGGATGTCCCGCAGACCGCGGGTATTCACGGCGATGATGCTGGGATCGCCGGCCACGATCGCGTATTCGACGTAGCGCAGGAACCAGGCCAGGTCGCGGATCGACTTCTTCATCCGCTCGGTGCCGTAGCGGGCCACCGAGATCGGCGTGAAGCCGGTGGGCAGGATCACCCGCACATCGGCATCGCCGCCGGCCCCCTCCAGCAGGCGGCTGAACAGGTTGCCCTTGCTCACCCCGGCGCCGGTGAAGGTCTGCACCGAGCGCTGGAAGGCGGCCTGGTCGGCCGCCAGAGGGGTCTCGCCCTCGCGGCTAAGGGGCGCATCCAGATAGGAGAGGGGCGTGCCGCCCGCGAAGATGCGGTTGGCGGCCTTGGCCACGATCGCCTCGGCGTTGGCCGAGATGCGTCGCGCCACCGCCACACGGGTCTGGCCGCTCTGGAAGAAGGTGATCAGGTTGTCGAGTTCCCCGCCGTCGGGGAACCGGTCCTGCTGCTCCGCCTGACGGACGCTGGAGAGCGGCAGGGTGTCGTAGAGCTGCGGTGTGACCCTGGTGCTGCCGCTGCTGGCGGTCACGGTCATGAACGAGAGCGAGCCGGGCTGGGTCAACTTACGGCTGTCCCCTCGGACGCCCGGGAGGCCATGAACAAATGTTTGCAGCCCCGCGTGACGAACCCGGCGAGCGACTTCCGCGGGGGTGCTCCGCCGTGAAAAGCTCGCCCCCAGCGCCAGCCCATCCATGACCGTCCCTGGCTCCCTGCCGGCCGCCACTCCCCACGCCTCCGCCTCGGGCGCGCCCTCGGCCAGCACCGACGCGGCCACCCCGGTGGTGAGCGCCTTCTACGACCGCTTCCCCTATCCGGGCGATCCCCTCCAGGACGGCCCCCCGCCCGGATACAACTGGCGCTGGTGCGTGGATGCGGCCTATGCCGCCAGCACCGGTGCCCTGCCGCCGGTGCCGCAGGGGCGTCCGCTGCGCATTCTCGATGCGGGCTGCGGCACGGGCGTGAGCACCGACTACCTCGCCCACCTCAACCCCGGCGCCGAGATCCTGGCGGTGGACATCTCCGCCGGTGCACTGGCGGTGGCCGAGGAGCGCCTGCGCCGCTCCGGCGCCGCCGAGCGGGCCCGGGTGCGGCTGGAGAACCGCAGCCTGCTGGATCTGGCGGGGGAAGGGGAGTTCGACTACATCAATTCGGTGGGGGTGCTGCACCACCTGCGCGAGCCGCAGGCGGGGCTGGCGGCCCTGGCGGTCCTGCTGCGGCCCGGCGCCCTGCTCCACCTCTTTCTCTATGCCGATGCCGGCCGCTGGGAGATCCACCGCACCCAGCAGGCCCTCTCCCTGCTAGAGGTGGGCACGGGCGTCGAGGGGCTGCAGTTGGGGCGCCGTCTGCTGGCCGAACTGCCCGCCCACAACCGCCTGCGCACCCACCATGAGCAGCGCTGGGCCCTCGACACCGCCGCGGACGCCAACTTCGCGGACATGTACCTCCACCCCCAGAAGACGAGTTACAACCTCGATCGCCTCTTCGCCTTCGTGGAGAGTGCAGGCCTTAGCTTCGCTGGCTTCTCCAATCCCTCCGTCTGGGATCCGGCCCGGCTGCTGCAGGGCGAACTGCTGGAGCGGGCCCGGGCCCTGCCGCAGGAGCAGCGCTGGCGACTGGTGGAGCAGCTCGATCCGGACATCAGCCACTTCGAGTTCTTCGTCTGCCGCGGCACCCCCGTGCACCACGACTGGAGCGGGGACGACGACCTGCTGGGGGCCAGCGGCCGCCGCAACCCCTGCCTCTGGGGCTGGCCCGGCACGGCCCTGCTGGATTCGGACATGGCGCCGCTCGATCTGGCGGAGGACGGCTTCCACTTGCTCGAGGCCCTCGAGGCCGCCCCGGCAGACACCCCCCTGGGCCGGCTGCTGCCCGACTGGGAGCGCCCCCGCCTGCTGGCCACCGCGCGGGTGCTGCTGGAGCAGCGCCTCCTGCTGCTGCGGCCCGGCGGCTGAAGGCCGCGTGATAGATTCCGCGCGCCATATCAGAGTTTCGGCGGGCTTGCAGGACTCACCGAATTCCCACCCTGAGACGGAGTCCTTCCGGGATCCCGCCCTCGGGGAGACGAATCCGGAGGAGACCGCCGGCGATCCCGGAGTTCTGGTTACTTTGTCCACTCCTGAGGCGGCCACTGCCCCGGAGGGTGATGCCCCTGCGGCATCCTCCGAACCCGGGTCTCCTGAGGCCACCGATGGAATGGACGACTACGCGCGGCTTCGGCGGCGTCTGATCCTGGCCACCCTGATCCTCTCGGCCGTGGCCGTGGGGTTCACCGAGCTCCGCTTCGGAGCGGCCACCGCCGGCAGTCTGCTGGTGGGTGCCCTCGCCGGAGTCCTCTATCTGCGGCTTCTGGCTCGCAGTGTGGAGAAGCTCGGCAACGGCTCCAAGTCGGTGAGCAAGGTTCAGCTGCTGGTGCCGGTGGTGCTCGTGCTTGCCGCGGCCCGCCTTCCCCAGCTCCAGATGCTGCCGGCCCTGATCGGCTTCCTTCTCTATAAGCCGGCCATTCTTCTGCAGGCCTCCCTGGACCGCTGAACCGGCAGATCCGGGCCCCAGAAGCCGAGACGGTCTCCCCGTCGCCCTCCCCCACGCCGCCCAGCGGCACCGAAATCCTCCAGCCAGATGGTCGCCTTACCACTTGCTCTCCCTTTCGCCGAACTGGAGGTGGGTCAACACCTCTACTGGCAGCTGGGGAATTTCAAGATCCACGGCCAGGTGTTCCTCAGTTCCTGGGTCGTGATCGGCGCGCTGCTCGCCCTTGTGGTGGTGGGCACCCGCAACCTCAACCGTGATCCGCAGGGCACCCAGAACCTGCTCGAGTTCCTGTGGGATTACATCCGCGATCTCACCCGCGAGCAGATCGGTGAGAAGGCCTACCGCGACTGGCTTCCCTTCATCGGCACCCTGTTCCTGTTCATCTTCGTGAGCAACTGGGGCGGCGCCCTGGTGCCCTGGAAGCTGATCCACCTGCCCAGCGGTGAGCTCGGCGCCCCCACGGCCGACATCAACACCACCATCGCGCTGGCGCTGCTGGTGTCGCTGGCCTACTTCTACGCCGGCCTCAGCCGCAAGGGTTTCTGGTACTTCGAGTACTACGTGGAGCCCACGCCGATCATGCTCCCCTTCAAGATCGTCGAGGATTTCACCAAGCCGCTCAGCCTTTCCTTCCGTCTGTTCGGCAACATCCTGGCCGACGAACTGGTGGTGGCCGTGCTGGCTTTCCTGGTTCCCCTGGTGGTGCCCCTGCCCGCCATGTTCCTGGGGCTGTTCACCAGCGCCATCCAGGCCCTGATCTTCGCCACCCTGGCCGCTTACTACATCGGTGAGGCGGTGCACGAAGAGCACCACTGAATTCCCCTCGCCATCCGCCCTGAGCCCGTCTCCAGGCCGGATCAGGCGATCTGCTAAATCTCCTGCGCGCAGGTCCGGTTGCGATCCGGGCCCGTCTCCACGGTGGAGACGTCCGCTGGCGACAGGTTCAACCAGCGCTTTCCCAGCGCCCCACATCCCCCCTTCCACCATGGATTCCATCACCTCCGCTGCGTCCGTCGTGGCCGCTGGTCTCGCCGTCGGCCTGGGCGCCATCGGCCCCGGTATCGGTCAGGGCACCGCTGCCGGCGGCGCTGTCGAAGGCATCGCCCGTCAGCCCGAAGCTGAAGGCAAGATCCGCGGCACCCTGCTGCTGTCCCTGGCCTTCATGGAAGCTCTCACCATCTACGGCCTCGTGGTGGCCCTCGTGCTTCTGTTCGCCAACCCCTTCGCCGGCTGATCGTTCGCGGATGTGATCCGAGGCCTCCGGAATCGATGGGTTCCTGGGCCTCGTTCCCTTCGCGCTCCGTCTGCTCCGCGTTCTCCTTTCGGTTCTTCCCCCGGACGTCCGCTCGCACCCCCGCCCCATGACCAGCTGGCTTCTGCTTGCCGAAGCAGGTGCACCCGAGGGAGGTCTGTTCGACCTCGATGCCACCCTGCCGCTGATGGCGGTCCAGGTGGTCGTCCTCACCTTCATCCTCAATGCCCTGTTTTTCCGCCCGGTTGGTCGGGTTGTGGAAGAGCGGGAGGGCTACATCAGCACCAGCCGTGCCGAGGCCAAGCAGAAGCTGGCCCAGGCCGAGTGGCTGGAGGCTGAACTGAAGGAGCAGCTCAAGGAGGCCCGCCTCCATTCCCAGAAGCTGATCCTCGATGCCGAGCAGGAGTCCGATCGGCTCTACCGCGAAGCGCTGGCGGCCGCCACGGCCGATGCCAATGCCTCTCGCGAGAACGCCCGTCGGGAGATCGATGCCCAGCGGGAAACCGCCCTGACCCAGCTGCAGGGCGATGCCGCCAAGCTCGGCGACCTGATCGTTGAACGTCTGCTGGCCGTCACCAAATGACTTTTCCCCTCCCCGCGCTGCTGGCTTCGGAGGGAGGCTTCGGCCTCAACTTCAACATCTTCGAATCCAACGTCATCAACCTGGCGATCGTGATCGCCTGCCTCTGGAAGTTCCTTCCCGGCTTCCTGGGGGGCATCCTCGAGCGCCGTCGTGCCCTGATCCTCACCGATCTGAACGACGCCGAGCAGCGGCTGGCCCAGGCCACCAGCGCCCTGGCCACGGCCCAGAAGGAGTTGGCTGAGGCCCAGAAGAAGGCCGAGCAGATCCGCGCCGAAGGCAAGGAGCGCGCCCAGGCCCTGCGGCTGGAGATCGAGAAGCGGACCATCGAGGACATGGCCCGCGTCAAGCAGAGCTCCGCCAGCGATCTCGAGGCCGAGGCCTCCCGTGTGACCACCATGCTGCGCCGCCAGGCAGCTCAGATGGCGATCGAAAAGGCCCTCAGCAGCCTCCCCTCCCGGCTGGATGAGCAGGCCCAGGCCCGCTTCATCGAGCAGGCCATCCAATCGATGGGACAAGCCTGATGCCTCTGCTCAACTCCATCACCACCCCCTACGCCGAAGCCTTCCTGCAGGTGGCGGAGGCCCACGGCGAGACCGATCAGGTCGTGGCCCAGTCCCGCTCGATCCTGGCCCTCTGGCAGCAGTGCCCCGAGCTGCGGGAGGCGATGGCCTCCCCCGTGCTCGAGGTGGATGCCAAGAAGAACGCCCTGCAGGGTCTTTTCGCCGAGCAGGTGACTCCCACCTTTCTGAACCTCCTGAAGCTGCTGGCCGATCGCCAGCGCATCGGCGTTCTCGATGCCGTGCTCGAGCGCCTGCTCGAGCTCTACCGCCAGCAGCGGGGCATCGCCCTGGCCACGGTGACCTCGGCCTCTCCCCTGGGGGATGACCAGCTGGGCCAGATCAACAGCCGCGTACAGTCGGTGGCCGGCACCGACTTGGTCGAGATCGTCCAGAAGGTGGATCCGGCTCTGATCGCCGGCTTCACCGTGAGCGTCGGCTCCCAGGTGATCGATGCCAGCCTGTCCGGTCAGGTCCGCCGCCTCGGTCTGGCGCTGGCCAAGGTGAGCTAGCCCCTTCCGTCTTCCCACCTCCCGCCTTTCCCCCATCGTTTCCCCTGCCGGGGATTTCCACCCATGGTTTCCATCCGCCCCGACGAGATCAGCGCGATCCTCAAGCAGCAGATCGAGGACTACGACAAGTCGGTCTCGGTCAGCAACGTCGGAACCGTCCTCCAGATCGGCGACGGCATCGCCCGGGTCTACGGCCTGCAGCAGGTGATGGCCGGTGAGCTGGTGGAATTCGAGGACGGCACCGAGGGCATCGCCCTCAACCTCGAGGACGACAACGTCGGTGTCGTGCTGATGGGCGAGGGCCTCGGCATTCAGGAAGGCAGCACCGTCAAGGCCACCGGCAAGATCGCCTCGGTGCCCGTGGGCGACGCCATGCTCGGCCGGGTGGTGAACCCCCTGGGTCAGCCGATCGACGGCAAGGGTGAGATCGCCACCAGCGAGACCCGCCTGATCGAATCGATGGCGCCTGGGATCATCCAGCGCAAGTCGGTGCATGAGCCCATGCAGACCGGCATCACCGCGATCGACGCGATGATCCCGATCGGCCGCGGCCAGCGGGAGCTGATCATCGGCGACCGCCAGACCGGCAAGACCGCCATCGCGATCGACACGATCATCAACCAGCGCGGCGAAGACGTGGTCTGCGTCTACGTGGCGATCGGGCAGAAGGCCGCTTCGGTGGCCAACGTGGTGGAGGTGCTCCGCGAGAAGGGCGCCCTCGACTACACCATCGTGGTGGCGGCCAGCGCCTCCGAGTCCGCGGCTCTGCAGTACCTGGCTCCCTACACCGGTGCCGCCATCGCCGAGTCGTTCATGTACAAGGGCAAGGCCACCCTGGTGATCTACGACGACCTCACCAAGCAGGCCCAGGCCTACCGCCAGATGTCGCTGCTGCTGCGTCGTCCCCCCGGTCGTGAGGCCTACCCCGGCGACGTGTTCTATTGCCACAGCCG
>JBMLOS010000248.1:0-3590 GCA_049242845.1 Prochlorococcaceae cyanobacterium | reverse complement strand
CGAAGCTCTCCCAGTCGCGCACCGGGCTGCTGTTGGCCAGCATCAGCGGCAGATCGGGTGGCAGCCTGCGGCTCAGCCAGCGGGCCAGGGCCGGCTCGCTCAGCTCCTCCGGGGTTTCGGCATCCGGCAGCAGCAGCCGGTCCAGCTGCCGCTGCAGCCGCGCGTCGCGCTCCAGCCAGGCCTGACCGTGCTCCAGGCTTTCATGGCAGGGGGTGCCAGCCAGACCCTCCCGCTCCTGCTCCTCCAGCCAGGCCTGCAGGCCGCGCGGGTCCTGGCGCGACGCGGTGCCGAGCGGATCGAGCCGGCGCGGTTCCCCTTCCGTGATCAACACCTGCGCTCCGCCGGGGCGCTCCAGCCAGCGCTGCAGCCGCCGGCTGGCCGGCAGCGGGCCGAGCCGCAGCACCTGCGGCCGCTCGCTCGATTCCGGAGATCCCGCTGCATCCTCCAGAAGAAGGTCGTAGCCATGCACCAGGGCCAGCCCCGGCAGGCCCCGCAGTCCCGAGAGGGCATCGGCGAACACGGGCCAGCCGCTGCGCTCCTGCCAGCGCCGCAGGGCGGCCACGAAGCCGGCGAAGGTGTCGGAGCTGCCGCGCCAGGGCCCGGCCACCACCACGCCGGGGGCATCTGGATCGAGCCGCTCTGCTCCGCTCTCTCCCGCAGAAGGAGGCACCCCGACCCCGCCGGATTCCTGGGGGATTTTCTGCGCCGCGGCGGGATCCGGTTCGAGCGCCGCGGCGCTCAGTGTCTCCGCCAGTGCCGATTCCGCGGCTCGGCAGGCTTCCGCGCTGGGGTGGAGCGGCTCGGCGAAGGGGAGGTTGAGGTGCACGGGCCCCGGCGGCGCCGCACTGCCCCTGCAGGCGGCCAGGGCCTGGCGGGCCAGCTGCTCGAGCGCCTCGGGGCCGGCCCCGTCCAGCCCGCCCGCCGGACCCTCCCCCAGGCAGCGGCAGCTGGCCCGCAGGAAGTCCTGCTGGTTCACGGTCTGGTTGGCGCCGCAGTTCTTCAGCTCCGCCGGCCGGTCGGCGGTGAGCAGCAGCAGGGGGATGGTGCCGTAGTCGGCCTCCACGGCCGCGGGCAGGAGATTGGCCACGGCGGTGCCGGAGGTGGTCACCACCGCGGCGGCCTGCCCCTCGGCCCGGCCCAGCCCCAGGGCGAAGAAGGCCGCCGAGCGCTCATCGATGGCGGTGTGGAGCCGCAAAAGGCCGCGCCGGGCCAGCAGGCCGGCGGCCACGGCCAGCGGCGCCGAGCGGCTGCCGGGGCACAGCACCAGCCGCCGCAGCCCGCCGCGCCGCAGGGCCAGCAGCAGGCGCAGGGCTGCCTCGAGGTTGCGCTGGGCCCGGCCCGCCTCTGCCACCGGCGTGATTGATCAGGATGGGCCGATCATCCTCACCGGAGGGGCTGCCCGCCTTCCGACCCCATGCCGGCTTCCGAGTCCCCCTCCCCCGCCGATCCCCACACCCCTGCAGGAGCCGGGCAGCCCGGCGCGGCAGGCTGGTGGCCGCTGCTGCGCCAGTTGCTCCTCTGGGTGCTGGTGGCCCTGCTGCTGCGGACGTTCGTGCTCGAGCCCCGCTGGATCCCCTCCGGTTCGATGCTCCCCACCCTGCAGCTGCAGGACCGGGTGCTGGTGGAGAAGCTGCGTCCGCACCATCCGGCCTGGCTGCCCCTGGGCAGCATCGTGGTGTTCCATCCGCCCGCCGGCCTGGTGGCCGCCGGGTACGACCCGGATGCGGCCCTGATCAAGCGCATCGTGGCGGGCCCGGGCGATCAGGTGGAGGTGCGCGACGGTGTGCTCTGGCGCAACGGTGTGCCGGTGCCCAACGACTGGGCGCCCGAGCCGATGGGCTATACGCTGCCTCCGCTCACGGTTCCCCCTGGCCATCACCTCGTGCTGGGGGACAACCGCAACGCCAGCCTCGATTCCCATCTCTGGGGTCCCCTGCCGGATGGGCAGCTGATCGGTTCGGCGGTCTGGCGCTACTGGCCGCTGCAGCGCTTCGGGGCGCTGCCCCTCTCCCCGGCCGCTGAAAGATGAAGCAATAGCTGCGTTAGGGTTCTCCGGTGATCCAGAGCACCCCGGAGGGAGATGTTCAACCCGGAGTTCCTGAAGACAGACACGGACGCGATCAGCAGCAACTCGCTGATTCAGTACCTGCAGGAACAGTCTCCCGATGTTCTGCAGCGTGTGGCCCGCTCCGCGAGCTCCGACATGCAGGAGATCATCCGCCACAACGTGCAGGGACTGCTGGGCATGCTCCCCGGTGAGCAGTTCGAGGTGAAGATCCAGGCCAGCCGCGACAACCTCGCCGGCCTGCTGGCCTCGGCGATGATGACTGGCTACTTCCTGCGCCAGATGGAGCAGCGCATGGAACTGGAGGCCTCCCTGATCGGCAGCGGTGGTCTTGAGGACGCCGACGACGCCTCCCCCGGTGAGCTGCGCCTCTGAGGCTCTCGGCCTTGCCTAGGGGCCGGGCACCAGACCCAGCGCCACCAGGCGACGGTCGATGCCGGCCAGCAGTTCCCAGCCTCCATCCTCCGGAGCCCAGGGCCGCTCCTGCAGATCCCGGGCGGTGCGCTCGAGCAGTTCGGCGCTGCAGGGCACCGGGGCGTCGTAGTGGGCCGGCACCAGCCAGCGCAGCTCCGGCCAGCGGGCCAGTTCCCCGAGCCAGCGCACCAGCGCCTCGCGTGAGCGGGGGAAGACCAGCCGCTCCAGCACCGGAGCCACGGTGAGCGGATCGCCGGGGCCGCGGGTGAGGGCCTCGAACTCCCGCTCCCAGCCAGGCTGCCAGGCGAAGGGGTAGAAGCCTAAGTGGGCCCGGGCGCTGCGCAGCCCCGGGGCCAGGCTGCGGCGCAGCACCTCCCCCAGGGGCGGCACCACCACGCCCGCCGGGCGCAGGTAGGAGGCGAACAGCACCAGCCGCTGCCAGCCCCGGCGCCGGGCCTCCGGCGTGTCCTGCAGGGGTTCATCGCCCCGCTCGCGGGCATGGAACAGCAGGGGGGTGGGGTCGGAGGCCGCGAAGAGCTCCGGCGGCTCGCCGCTGATCGACACCAGGGCATCGGTGAGCAGCACGCTGCCGCTCGCCCGGTGCAGGCAGGCCACCTCCTGGAAGGTGCCCAGGCCCAGATCGAGCGGCCCGAGGGCACACCACTC
Organism: Prochlorococcaceae cyanobacterium; assembly: GCA_049242845.1. Taxonomy (GTDB): domain Bacteria; phylum Cyanobacteriota; class Cyanobacteriia; order PCC-6307; family Cyanobiaceae; genus CBW1002. Next base: position 445 of record JBMLOS010000248.1, on the reverse strand, counting down.
GATCTCACCGGCATGGGGATAGCCCTCCTCCCCCAGCACCCGGGTGCGGCCGGGCGGAAAGCCCAGCCAGCTCAGCGGCAGCGACAGCGGGAAGCTCCACTGCCGTCCGCTCACCCACACCTCCGCCTGGGGAAAGGCGCGGGCCAGGGGCGGCAGGGGCAGCTTGTGCTCCAGCCCGGAGCTGGTGGGCAGCACGATCGTGCGCACCGGCCCGCAGCGCTCCTCGAGGTTCCGCAGGGCGCTGAGCACCTGCCGGGTGGGGGGCACCGGGGCATAGAGAAGCAGCCCGCCGCTCACCCGCAGCGCCGTCATGCGGATCGGCACCGCCACGTAGTACACCCCCTGCAGCTGCTCGAAGCTCCACACCTGGTCGTGGATCAGCTCCCGCACCAGGGTGAAGCGGCGGCCGTAGGGATAGAGCGGCAGCAGGGGCCACCAGGGCCAG
>JBMLOS010000247.1:0-5638 GCA_049242845.1 Prochlorococcaceae cyanobacterium | reverse complement strand
CGTTCCACCTCGGCTTCCGCCTTGGCGTCCCGCGCAGTCCAAAACCTTACCACCTTCTTCGCCGATCCCGCTAGAGGGCGGCAACAGCAGCCACCACGCAGCCGATCGCCAGGGCCGCGGCGCCGGCCCACCAGCCGCGCTGGTGCTGCACGGTGCGGGCCAGCAGCCGCTGTTCTCCCTCCCGGCGCACCAGAAACAGCCCCTCCTGTTCGGGATGGCGCAGGCTAAGGGCGCCGCCGGCATCGCTCACCTCGGCCACCACGAAGATCGGGCCCCCCGCGCGGAAAAGCTGCTCCTCGCGCCGCAGGCCGAGGCTGCGGATCTGCTGGCGCTGCAGCAGCCCGCTGCCCGGCGGAGCCGCGTCGGCGTCGAGGGTGGAGAACACGGGCTCGTACCCGAGCTCGGCCCGATCCGGATCCACCGGGATCTCCCGCTCCCCCTGGCGCAGGCGGAAACCGCAGCGGCGCTCCAGCTGGCTCACCTGCTGCTCGCGCTGCTCCCAGCGGCTGCTGGTGGTGGTGCGCCCCTGGGAATCGGTGGAGCTCTCCTCCACCCTCTCCTGATACACGTGCGTGACCGTGTCGATGAAGGCCACGCAGGCCAGGCCGCTCCAGGGGGCCTGCAGCGGTTCGTCGCAGACCAGCTCCCCCTCGAGCTTCACCTGTTCGCGGAAGGCGCCGGCGCCGATGTCCGCCGCCACCGTGGCGTGCAGATCCTGCAGCTCGGCAATGCTGCTGCTGCGGGCCGAGCGCAGCAGGCGCAGCCGCCGCCGCTGGCGTAGGGCGTTCCAGCCGCAGAACCCGGCCGCCAGGGCGAGGACCAGGGCAAGCCAGCCCATCAGAGCACTCCCTCCCGCGGCAGGGGGAGCCGATCGGGCAGGCCCTTGCATCCGCCCGGCAGGGTCTGGCGGGAGCGCTTGCCGCTCCAGGCGGCCAGATAAAGGCGGTTCTCGGGATCGAGCAGCCGCACGCCGGTGAGGTTCACGTTCTCCACCACGGCCCCGGTGCCCCGGCCGCTCACGAAATCCGGGCTGACCCCGGGCTCCCGCGGCGTGGCGTTCTCCGCGGCGCCATAGAAGAAGAGAGTGCGCTCGAGCCTGGCCCCCTCCAGCAGGGCGCCGCTGAGGTCGGCTCCGGCCAGGTTCGCCTCGCTGAGGTCTGCGCCCTCGAGGTTGGCGCCGCGCAGGTCGGCGCCGTTGAAGTCGATGCCGCGCAGGTCGGTGCCGGCCAGGTCCTGTCCCCGCAGGCTCTGGTGCAGCCGCACCACGGGCACCCCCTGGACGCGGTCTTCCTCGTAGCTGCCCTGGCCGTCGAGGATGGCGCGGCCGAGCCGGTGGTCGCGCCGCAGCGGCGTGAGCAGGCGGGCGTGCGAGAGGAAACGGAGGATGCGGGCCTTGCCCTCGGCGTCGATGCTGCTGAGCACCGCCGCGAGCCGCCCCTCGGCCAGCATCCGCTCCAGGGGCCAGTCCTCCAGCAGACCCTCCTCATCGCTGATCAGGTCGGAGATGCCCTGGATGAAGCTGTCGATCGTCTGGGCCTGGGTGATGCGGTTCTGCTGGGTGGTGAGCCGCTGATCCACCATCACCTGCCGCCAGGCGATCAGCAGGGCCACCAGGGCCACCAGGATCTGGCCGAAGGCACCGATCACCCCCTCACCGATGGCGCCGATCGCCTCCCAGTCGGCGCGGCGGTAGATGTCGAGCAGGGGATCCCACCAGCCCAGCTGCAGGGTGAGCACCACCAGCGCCAGGAGCAGGGCCGCAAAGGCGGCCACCCGGGCGGTGGGGGGATCGTCGAGGCGGTGGCGCAGCAGCTGCCAGAGGGGAGGCAGGAGCTGCAGCAGTGAGAGCCCCAGGGTGAACAGCGCCGCCGCGGCCGCCAGAGCGGACCAGCCCGCCAGGGCCGTGAGCAGGGTGAGCAGCACCGCCAGCACCAGCTGCATCAGGGGCGACTGGCGCAGCAGCGACCAGAGACCCACACCCTGAAAGGGCAGGGGGGCGGGCCGCCTCTCCTCGGGGGCCTGGCTCATGGCAGGGCGCCGGACTGGAAGTAGAAGCCAGCGGCCAGGATCAGGTAGGCCGCCAGCAGCAGCACGCCCTCCAGCCAGTCGGAGCGGCCATCGAGGCTGATGAGGTTGCTCACCACCACGGCGGTGATCACGGCCACGAGTTCGTAGAGATTGAAGCTCAGGTCGAGCGGATGGCCCAGGGCGGGGCCGAGCAGCACCAGCACGGGCACCACCAGCAGGGCCACCAGCAGGGTGGAGCCCAGGGCCACGGACACCGAAAGATCCATCTTGTCCTTGCGGGCCATGCTCACGGCGGTGAGGTACTCGGCCGCGCCGCCCAGCAGGGGAAGCAGCACCACGCCGGTGAACAGGGCCGTGAGCCCGAAGCCCTCGGTGACGCTCTCCACCACGCCCACGAACAGTTCGGATTCATAGGTGAGCACCAGGGTGGCGGCCAGGAGCACGCCCACCCAGGGGAGCACCCGCGGCGGCTCGCCGGCATGCACCAGTTCCTCGCTGTCGGCCTGGGCCACCTCATAGAGGCTGCGGTGGGTGCGCAGCGAGAACAGCAGGGTGAGGCCGTAGACCGCCAGCAGCACCCAGGCCACGAACAGGGAGAACGACTCCCGCCCCGCCGCCGCGACGGCACCATCGCCCCCGCCGGCGGCCGCTGCCAGGCTGCCGACGCTGGGCAGCAGGATCGCCAGCACCGCCAGGGTCATGGCGGATCCGTTCACGCGGGCCACCACGGGCTGGAAGCGCTGCTCATTGCGGCCGATGCCACCGGCCAGCATCGACAGACCCAGGGCCAGCAGGAGGTTGGCCATCACCGTGCCGGTGATGCTGGCCTTGACGATGTCCACCAGACCGGCCCGCAGGGCCGTGAGGGCGATGATCAGCTCGGTGGCGTTGCCGAACACGGCATTGAGCAGGGCCCCGAGCGACGGGCCGAGGCTGATGGCCAGCTCCTCGGTGGCGGTGCTCAGCCAGATGGCGAGGGGAATGATCGCCAGGGCGGAGGTGAGGAACACCGCGCCGTCGCCCCAGTGGAGGGTTTCGGCCAGGACGGAGAGCGGCACCATGGCCAGCAGGCCGTAGGCAACCACATTGCGCGGCGTCATCGTCCGGGTTCGGATGGGCCGCATTCTGACCGCCCCATCCGGCATCGGCATGGCGGCAGGCGGGAGGGGCTGAGCCTGTATCGGTTCAGACAGAACGGCATTTATGCGGTAGGGTTGAGCCACCGGTAGAAGCCGGCGAGCAGTGAGCTCGCGCATGCCGGAACCAGCACCGAGTCGCCCCTGCGCTTCCTGGGGACGACCCCTCAGGTTCAGGGAACCCGGGCCTCTGCCCATGGTTCCGACCCGTCCGTCCTGCGAGTTCCGCAGCGGGCGGGCTCCCGGTGCGTCATCCATATCGTTTTCGGAGAGAAGACCATGCCCAGTTCGATCGAACGTTCCACCCGCCGCGGCCCCGGCAGCCCCTCTGCTTCCGGCGGCCAGACCAGCCGCAACAGCCGCGGCGCCAGCCACGCCGGCACCTCCCCCGCCGGAGGCGGCAACCGCCACCGCAGCGAGGCTCCGTCGTGGGAGGAACTGCTCGGCCGCCGCTGATCCTCAGGGAGCCCAGCGCCGGATCGTCTCCAGCAGGGCCTCCCGCTGCACCGGTTTGGTGAGGAAATCGCTCATGCCGGCGGCCAGGCACTCCTGCTGATCGGAGGCAGCGGCATTGGCCGTCACCGCGATGATCGGAATCGGAGCCCTGCCCAGGCGGGCCTCCCGCTGCCGGATCTCGCGGGCCGCCGTGAGGCCGTCCATCTCGGGCATCTGGCAGTCCATCAGGATCAGATCCCAGCGGCCCTCCTCCCAGCCTTCGAGGGCCTCTCGCCCCGTGCGGGCCCGCCCCACGGCCGAGGCGGCGCCCTCGAGCATGCGCTCGAGGATGCGCTGGTTGAGCAGGTTGTCCTCGGCGATCAGCACACGCACCGCCGCCGCCAGCGGGGCAGCCGGTGCCGCAGCCACATCAGGGGGCGCCTCCACCGCCGGCAGAGGCAGCTCCACCCGCAGGGTGGTGCCGCGCCCGGGGGTGCTCTCCAGGGCGATCGTGCCCCCCATCAGTTCCACGAGCCGCCGGCAGACGGCCAGCCCCAGCCCCGTGCCGCCGTAGCGGCGCACGGTGGAGGCATCCGCCTGGCGAAACGGCTCGAACAGATCGGCCTGGCTCTCGAGCGGAATGCCGATGCCGGTATCGATCACTTCGAGGCGGTAGGTGCGGCCATCGCCGTGCTGCCGCACCCGGATCGAGCCGCCCGCCGGGGTGAACTTCACCGCATTGCCGAGCAGGTTGGAGAGCACCTGCCGCAGCCGGGCCGGATCCCCCAGCAGCCAGGCGGGCAGGTTCTGGCCGCTCTCGAGCTGCAGGCTCACCCCCTCGGCCAGGCTGGGGCGGAAGAGCTCGGCCACCTGGCTGAGCAGGCTGCGGGGCTGGAACGGAACCGGTGCGAGCTCCAGACGGCCGGCCTCGATGCGGGAGAAATCCAGCAGGTCGTTGAGCAGCACCAGCAGGCCGTCGCCGCTGGAGCGGATCGCCCCCACCAGTTCGCCCTGCTCGGCCGTGAGCGGCGAGGCGGAGAGCAGCTGGGCGGCGCCGAGCACCCCGTTGAGGGGCGTGCGGATCTCGTGGCTCATGTTGGCCAGGAATTCCGACTTGGCCCGGGAGCCCGCCTCGGCCCGCTCCTTGGCCTCGATCAGATCGAGCGCCTGCCGATCGCGCTCCACCTCCGCGCGCCGCTTCTGCTGCTCGATCGCCGCGAGCAGCATCGCCGTGAGCGACACCACCGCCAGGAAAACCTGCAGGGAGAGCATGCGGTCGTTGAGGGCGGCGAAGCCGGCGAAGGGTCCGAGCCCGCGCAGGGTGAGGAGGGTTGCGTCCAGGGCCACCAGCACCACCTGCAGGGCCACCACCCGGGTGGAGCAGCGCAGGGCACCCCAGAGCAGGGGCACGAAGCAGAGATAGGTGCCGCTCAGCTGGCGCGCCGCGGAGCCGGACACCCCGCCGAAGATGGCGAGAGTCACCAGAACGGTGCTCGCCAGCACCATCGCCTTCTCCCAGCGGCCGGCCCGGAAGCGGGCCCCCTGCAGACCTGGATCGGGCCGGGCAAGGATCAGCGGAGCCACCAGGATCCCCCCCACCCAGTCCCCGCGGGCCCAGGTGGTGGCCACGTCCTTCCAGACATCCCAGGGAACCGCGCCGAGCAGCACCAGGGCCGTGGCTCCCGCCGACGCCGCCACGGCCGCCTGGATCCCGGCCGCCGCCGCCAGGGCCAGATAGTCGAGCGGGCGATCGATACGGGTGCCGAGGCCGCAGCGGCGCAGGAAGAGGAGGGCCAGCAGCAGCCCGAGGGTGGCACCCGCCGCCGGCAGCAGGGCAAGCGTGAGAGGCACCTCCCGGGCGAGAACGGGGGCACCCAGCAGCCAGGCCTTGATCTGGGGTCCGGCGGCGAAGACCAGGAACTGGGCCGCGAACACCCCGGCGGCCACGGCCAGGCGTTTCCCCCTGCAGCGCAGGCCGAGGCCCAGGGCGAGCCCGGCCGGCAGCCAGAGCGGCGAAACGGTGGTGCCCGCGAACACCA
>JBMLOS010000246.1:0-10763 GCA_049242845.1 Prochlorococcaceae cyanobacterium | reverse complement strand
TCCTGGGTGTAGATGTCGTTGGTGACCACCGCCAGCTGCAGCCGCTCCCGCAGCCGGCGGCAGAGCACCTCCACCAGGGCCGTCTTGCCGGAACCCACGGGACCGGCCACCCCCACCCGCAGCTTGCTCATCAGCTCCGGAACAGCCTCGAATAGAGCTCAGCATGGCGCAGCTGGGCCAGGCCCGCACCCACGCCGCCGCTGCGCAGGCTGCGGGGGTCGGCGGCGGCCAGGAACTCCGCCTCGGCCGCGATCCGGGGGGCCAGGCCGAGCTGGAGCCGCTGGGCCTCGGTGGGCCCCAGGGGCACCAGCCGCACCGCGGCGCTAAGCTGGTTGGTCGTCCAGGCGTAGAGGTAGCCCTCCACCAGGGCGGGGAGGGGCACCGCCAGCGCCACACCCGCCCAGGCGAAGGCCGTGGGCCAGGCGCAGGCCAGCGGCGCCGGCAGCGGCCAGCCCAGATCGGCCAGGAGCTGCTGCAGGGATCGGCCCATCTGGCGCAGCTGGGCGCGCATCTCGGGGGCCTCCCGCTGGGCCAGCAGCCAACCCTGGAGGTCCTGCACCTCCGCCAGCGCCGCGGCGGCCGCAGCTGGCTCCGGCGCCGACTCTGCTGACCCTGACGCCGCCGCCCAGGCCTGCAGGGCCCGCGCCAGCGGTGCCAGGGCAGCAGCCTCGATCCGCACCGTGCCGCGGCTGAGTTCGGCCTCGAGCCAGCTGCCCACCGCCGCCGCATCCGGCAGCAGGGCCGCCTGGGTGAGCACCTCGAGGCCCTCCGCATAGCTGAAGCCCCCCACCGGCAGGGCGGGGCTCACCAGCTGGAACAGGCGCAGACCCGCCTCACCCGTGACCATGGCCACCCTCCCCGTGGCTGTGGGCAGGGTGGCCGCCGTAGGCGCCGCTCTCAGGCCGGAAGGGCGCCTCGATCTCCTCGACGGCCAGGGCGCGGTGCTGCAGCAGATCAGCCAGCACCGGATCGCGCAGCAGCCGCAGTTCACCGGGGCGGATCTCCAGGGCCACATGGCGGTTGCCCAGGTGGTAGGCCGCCTGGAGCAGGGCCAGGGGATCGGCCGAGCGCACCGCCAGCAGGGGCTCGGGCGCCGCCGCCACCTGCACCCACACCGGCGGCTCCTCGGCGGCGGTGGTGAGCCATTCGCCCGGCTGCAGGGGCCGCTCCCGCGGCAGCTGCAGCAGCAGGGGGGCACCGCAGCGGCTGTGGCGGAGCCCCCGCAGCCGGGTGCGCTCCTCCGCCGCCAGGGCCAGCATCAGCGTTGGGCTCCCGGGCGGCGGAGGGCCGGGCTCCCGGCGGACGAGCAGCGGGGGATCAGCGTTCACGGCCATCGGACACCGGAACCGCCATCTTGTGCACGGATGGGCCCTCCTGGGCAGGGGAGCCGCCCGCCTGGGGCAGCCACCCGCCATCCTGCGGTCCAGAACCGCCGCAGCGCACCCATGGAGACCTCCGGCCCCGCCGTCCTCCCCGCTGCGGGGGCTCGGCCGGCTCCCGCCCCGGCCGGGGAGCCGCCCCTGGGCTGGCAGTGCCGAGCCGCCCTGCGGCTGGAGGCACCGGCGCAGCCGGGCGGGGTCTGCCGGCACCAGGCTTCGGCCGAGGCACCGCTGAAGTGGCTGCGGGCCTACCGGCAGGCCGAAGGCCGGCTCGAAATTCCCCTGCTGCACACCGCCGGCGGGCTGGTGGGCGGCGACCGGCTGGAGCTGGAGCTGCGGGGGGAGGCCCACAGCCGGGGGCTGCTCACCAGCGTGGCCGCCCAGAAGGTGTACGGATCGGTGGGCCGCTTCCGCGGCGGCGACGGCGAGGCCCGCTGGGCCCGCCAGGAGCTGCGGATCCACCTGGCCGCGGACGCCGATCTGGAGTGGCTGCCCCAGGAGGTGGTGCTCTACGCCAACGCCCTGTTCGAGCAGCGCAGCCGGGTGGAACTGGCGGAGGGGGCTTCCTTCCTGGGGGCCGAAGTGGTGCGGCTGGGCCGCAGCGCCGCCGGCGAAACCCTGGCGGAGGGCTGCTGGCGCTCCACGCTGGAGATCGTGCGCCACACCAGAGAGGGGCCCCGCTGGGAGCTGGTGGACCGGCTGGAGCTGGGGGGGGAGGCCCTGGAGGAAGAGCACGGCCTGAAGGGGGAACCGGTGTTCGGCTCCCTCGTGTGGGCGGCCGGGCAGCCCCTGGAGCCGGCCCGCCGCGATGCCCTGCTGCAGGCCTGCCGCTCCGCCCGCGAGGGCCTGGAGGGAACGATGGCCTGCGGGGCGCTGGAGCAGGGCCTGGTGGCCCGCTACCTGGGGCCCTCCAGCCAGGCGGCGCGGTACTGGTTCACGCGGATCTGGGCGCTGATCCGCCGGGAACGCGGCCAGGCGGAACCGCAGCTGCCGCGGGTGTGGCCCTTCCAGGAGAAACCGCTGGCGGGCGCAGGGGCTGGGCCTGCTCAGCCTCAGGGCGCCAGCAGTACGGCGGCTGAACCGAGCGCCGCCAGCAGCGACTGACGCAGCCAGCGGGCCGGGTGCACGGGGAGCAGGGCCGGGCGCGGCTGCCAGAAGCCGAACAAGCCCAGCGCAAGCAGCACCAGCAGACCCGTGGCGGCAGGGCCCACCTCCACGGCGATCACAAGCGTGCGCTGCGCTGCCCGAGAAGCCACCACAGCCCCTTGCCTTCGGTGAGGGGCCTCATGAACCCGCTGGGTCAGCAGTTCCTTGCAGCAGGCCACCAGCTACCAGTCGAGGGCCAGATCACAGAGCCAGCCCACTGGCCACTACAGAGAAGGAGCAGCGCCGCAGCCCCCTCTAGATGGGTGGCGAGCTTGTAGCTGTGCAGCCCCACGATGCGGCGGAACTTCAGCAGCATGGCCGGGTTGAACAGCTGGGCCAGCAGCGCCATGCCCAGCCGCAAGGCCAGGTGGAGAGGGGATGGCGGACCAGGCGAAACACAGCACCCCGTCCAGCCCCTCCCACTGGGTGGCAGTGTCTGCCAAGGAATCCAGCCGGGCGCCGAAGGTGGTCAACAACTGAAACATGCGGGGGATCAGGCCGTCGATGATGTCGCTGATCAGGATCATCAGAAACAGCGCCGTGAACTGGGACTGATTCCCCGTGACCACCAGCGCCGCCAGGGGCACCGCCACCAGCAGGCAATGGAGGGAGAGGACGTTGGGAAACGTCCAGAGCGTCGGAGTGCCTGTGGAAGCCCCTGTCCGAGGTGCTTCCGCCTGCGGAAAGGCCACCGGGAGCATGCCTCGTTCTGGAGGGTGAGCCCAGACCAGGTAGGTCAGAACGTGTCAACCACGCAGGTATCTTTCGCCAGCGAGCCACCATCCCGTCCCCTAGGGCAGCGTTACTTTGGCTGGCCGTGATCCGCAGGCTCTGATGCAAGCCCTTCTGCTGTTGGCTCTCGCCGCCTGCCCTCCCCAGGCAAGCATCGTGGTAAACGATGTCTACGGCTGGTATCTCACCAACCAGCGCAACTGGCCGCGATCCCTCCAGAGCCAGCGGGAGCGCTTCGAGCCCGGGCTCTTCACCAAGCTCGGCAAAGCGATCAAACCCTTCCAATCCCCCCGCAAAGATGGAAGCGGCGTGCTGGGTTCCAACCCCTTCCAGGGCACCCAGGCGGGCACCGTCGGTTTCCGCCTCGCCGGATGCCAGCTGACGGCGCCGGATCGGGCCATCGTTGCGGTGCCCGTGCGCGTGGGGCGCTCGCAGGCCTCCGCCAGTATCCAGAGCATCCAGGTGCACGTACAGGCAACAGGCGGCCGCTGGCGTATCGCCGACATCACATTTCCGCCGCCTGACGGTGCGCCCCCCCAGGCTCCCCGCAGAAGCCTGAACGATGAACTGACGCGGATCCTTGCAATGCGCAGCCCCTCCTGGGTCCCCCCCGGGGAGCAAAGTCTTGACCCCACCCCGTAGCTGCATCAGAGCCCATCCGCAAGCAGGAGAGCAACACCGGCACCGCCTGCGATGCAGCGAGCTGAATCGCCTCCGATCAGCGCCCCTGGGATGCGAGGCCCCGATCCGAGGCCGTGCCGCGGCGACTGCCCTCCCAGCGCCACCCCCTGCTCTATCGGGCTTCGATGGCGGCATCTGCCAATCGACGAACCTGCTCTACTGGCTGGTGCAGCACTCGGAGTTGGTGATTCTCGAACGGCTCCACCACACCTGCGATCCCCTCCCCGAGGAACGCCGGGTGCTGCCCTGGTCGTCAGGCGCTGATGTGTTTTATAACTACCGCGACTTCCAGCTCAGCAACCCCACGGCGGCCACCTTTCAGATCTGCCTCTGGCTCAACCGACACCCACCTAGTGGGGGAGTTGCGCTGGGACCAGGAAGGGCCCCCTCAAATACCACGTGCATGAGTAGATCCATCGGTTCCTGCAAGACGGCAGTGCCTGCTTCCGCAGAAACGAGATCTGGCGCCGCTCCGTGAACCGCGCCTGTGGGCTCACAGTGCGCCGCGAGCTGATCTCACGTAATTTCGGCAAGGTGCTCTACGAGCCCAGTGAGGAGATCAGGCGCTCGGCGGTGGCGTCCACGGTGGGGGTTCTGCGAGGGGGTGGGGGCTGGGCCGGGCCAGTGATCGGTCTGATTCGCTCCGAATCCACCGTCGTAGAACTGGTTTGGATGAAAGCTGTGTGGCTTCAGTGAACACAAGCTCATATCCAAGCGGCTTCCATCATCATTGGGCGAAGCAATTCGATCGCTTGCTCAGGACAGCTCAACCGCGGTTATCTGCATGATCAATGTCACTGGACGCTACTCTTCTGATTCTACGACCCACAGGGGATTTGGGATTACTGGCCTCATGATGAACCTAATGGCGAGCACTCTTCTTCCGGCGCAGGCCTTGGCCATATCTCCTGCAATCAAAGCCGGCCAAGAGCGGTTGCCTATTCTGATGGTCCAAGCGCAGGCTACAACTAAAGTTCAGATACCCGCAGAAGTTCGAGAGTGGCTCAAACAAGCGAATGATCTTAAGGCGAAAGGAGACTACAAAGCTGCATCAGACCTTCAAGAAAAGATATTAGCTTGGGCAGAAATAAGCCTAGGGTCGGATCATCCTGTTGTCGCCACCGTCCTCAACAACCTCGCAGGACTGCATCAAGCCAAGGGCGCCCATACGAAAGCGGAGCTTTTCTACCTCCGTTCGCTGACAATTAGGGAGAAAGGTCTAGGGCCAGATCACCCCGATACCGCCACCGTCCTTAACAACCTGGCGGTGCTTTATCTTGAACAAGGCGCCTACGCAAAGGCCGAGCCTCTCTTATTGCGATCTCTGACGACCAGGGAAAAGGCGCTGGGGCCGGATCACCCCGATACAGCCCTCTCCCTGAACAACCTTGCGGAGCTATATCGGTCCCAGGGTGCCTACGCAAAGGCCGAATCTCTCAATCTACGCGCCCTCACGATTAGGGAGAAGCTGCTTGGGCCGGATCACCCTGATACTGTCCGCTCCCTCAACAACCTGGCAGTGCTGTATCAATCCCAGGGTGCCTACGCCAAGGCCGAGCCCCATTCCCTGCGTGCCCTGAAAATCTGGGAGAAAGTTCTGGGGCCGGACCATCCCGATACGGCCCTCTCGCTGAACAACCTTGCGGAGCTGTATCGGGCCGAGGGTGCCTACCCCAAGGCCGAGCCTCTCTATCTGCGTTCACTAAAAATTAGGGAGAAGGTGTTAGGGCCTGATCATCCCGATACCGCCCTCTCGCTGAACAACCTTGCGGAGCTGTATCGGGCCGAGGGTGCCTACCCCAAGGCTGAGCCTCTCTATCTGCGTTCACTAAATATTAGGGAGAGGGTATTAGGGCCTGATCACCCCGATACCGCACTCTCCCTGAACAACCTTGCGGCGCTGCATCAAGCTCAGGGTGCCTACGCCAAGGCCGAACCTCTCTACCTGCGTGCCCTGAGGATTTTGGAGAAGGTGCTGGGGCGGGATCATCCCGATACTGCCAGCTCCCTAAGCAACTTGGGAGTGCTCTATCAAACCCAAGGAAACTACGCCAAGGCCGAGCCTCTCTATCTACGTGCCCTGAGGATCTGGGAGAAGGTACTGGGGGAGGAGCACCCCGATACCGCTCTCTCCATGAGCAACCTTGCGTCGCTGTATCAGCAACAAGACGCCTATGCAAAGGCCGAGCTTCTCTATCTGCGTGTCCTAACGATCAGGGAGAAGGTACTGGGGCAGGAGCACCCCGATACCACCATCTCCCTGAGCAATCTGGCATCTCTTTATCTGCAACAGGGCGCCTATGCAAAGGCCGAGCCCCTCTACCTGCGTTCATTGACGATTAGAGAGAAGGTGCTGGGGCCGGATCACCCCGATACCGCCACCGTCCTGAACAACCTGGCAATGCTCTATCACGACCTAGGTGCCTACGCCAAGGCCGAGCCGCATTACCTGCGTGCGCAGAAAATATGGGAGAAAGTGCTGGGGCCGGATCATCCCGATACTGCCCTCTCCCTGAACAACCTGGCATTGCACTACCATGGGCAAGGCGCCTATGCAATAGGTGCGTCACTCTTTCGCCGTGGCATTCGTATCGAGACCCTGTTTCTGCAACGAGAAGTGCCCTTGTTGCCGGAAGCTCAGCGGCAAGGCCAGATTCAGGCTCTCGGGAATGGTTGGGAAGGCACGTTCAGCTACTCCGGCCTTTCACAGACCGGCACCTCCCTGGCCCTGTTCACCCGGCTGAACCGCCATGGGTTGCTCCAGGAGATCGAGCAACGCCAGGCCCTGCTCGCCCGCTTGCCGGGCCCCCAGCAGGAGCTCAGCCAGCAGATCGCCGGCCTCACCAACCGCCTGGCGGATGTGAACCTCAGCCTCCCCCAGCGGCAGGCGCTCCAACAGCAACTGGGTGATCTTGAGAAGCAGCTCTATCGCCAGCTGCCCGCCCTGCAACCGCGTGTGGTGGAACCCGAGGAGGTCGCTCGCGTGCTGCCCGCAGACGGGGTGCTGGTGGAGTTCCAGAGGTATCGGCCCTTCGACGGCCGACAGCCCACGGACAAGCGCTGGGGGGAGCCCCGCTACCTGGCCTTGCTGCTGTTCCCCGATGGCCGGATCGCCAGCCAGGATCTCGGCCTGGCCTCCGGCATCGAGCGGCTGATCCGCAGCGCCCTGACGATCTCCGAAAAAGGGGAGCAATCACCGAATGAAGCCTGGGTTCAGGTGAGAGAGAAGGTGTTGCCCCCTGCGCTGTTGAGCCAGCTCAACGGCCGCAAACGTTGGTTCCTCTCCCCCGATGGCGAACTCAGCCGCATTCCCTTTGCCGCCCTGCCCGCGCCGGAGACGCTGAGCTCTGGGCCAGGCCCACGCTGGCTGGCCCAGCTGGTGAGGCTGCGGCTGATCACCAGCGGCCGCGATCTGCTCCCGAAGCCTCGAACTACTCAGGTGACCGCTGGTCAGGCCCTGGTGATCGCCAACCCGGAGTTCGGGGCCCCCGGCACCCCCTGGGCGCCCCTGCGGGGGACGGCGCGCGAAGGGCAGGAGATCGCGGCTCAGCTCAAGGCCAACCTGCTCACCGGATCGCAGGCCACCGCACCCGCCCTGCAACGCATCAAGGGGCCCCGGGTGCTCCACGTCGCCAGCCATGGCTTTTTCTTGGATCCCCAGCCGCTCGCGCTGCCAGCAGCCATCGCCCCCCAGCGCCCGGGCAGCAGGAGTGCCGCCTTCTCGGGGCCGCCGGCCAGCACCGGCGATCCCCTTTTGAACAGCGGCATCGTCCTGAGTGGCGCCAACCGCCATCGGCGGCCGGCCCAGGGCGCCTCCACCCAAGCCCTGGCCGCCTCGTCCCGCGATGGAGACGACGACGGCTACCTCACCGCCAAGGAAGCCTCCCGCCTGCAGCTGGAGGGCACCGAACTGGTGGTGCTCTCGGCCTGCGACACCGCCACGGGCGTCAGCATGAGCGGCGAGGGGGTGTACGGGCTGCAGCGGGCCCTCACCGTGGCCGGTGCCCGCTCCACGCTGCTCTCGCTCTGGAAGGTGGATGACGAGGCCACCGCCTTCTTCATGCAGCGCTACTACTCCCTGCTCAAGGCCGGCAAAGGCAGGCAGGAGGCCCTGACGCAGGTGCAGGAGGAATTCCGCACCACCCCCAGGCACAGGGAGTGGAAGGACCACAAGTACTGGGCCGCCTGGCAACTGACGGGCGACACCGCTCCCTTGCCGGGCCTATGAGGGGCGAACACACTGAACCAGCCCACCCACCTGCCGTCGTGTCCCAGACCTCAACCCCCGGGTTCCTGATGGCGAGCCTGCTGCTGGCTGCCACCACCGGCGCCGCCCTGCCCCCAGCAGCTGCTGCCGCCCCGGATCCGGCAGCCGGGCTGGAGACGGCGGTTCTGGCCGCCAGCGGCCCCCTGCGGCAAGCCTGGAAGGAGGATCCAGCCACCGCCCCCCTGCCCTGGCCCAGGCTGCGGCTGGTGAGTGCCGGCGGCACCCCTGCGGCTCGCTGCCCGGGCGCCCACGGCGCCAGTGCCGACTCCAGCGCCCTCTACTGCCCCGACAGCGGCGAACTGCTTCTCGACGCCAGGTCCCTCAGCAGAGAACGGGAGCGGTACGGCACCTGGGGCATGGCCTACTGGATCGCCACCGGCCTCGGCCAGGCGTTCCTCGCCCGTCAGAGCAGCGGCACCGCCAGCCCGGGGGCGGCCGCCAACCTGCAGGCCGTCTGCCTGGCGGGTGTCCTGCTGGATTCCAGCCCTGGACTGGCGCCCAGCCACCCCGCCCAGAAGCTCTCGCCGGCGCGCACGGCCTACAGCAGCGCGGACGCGGCCCTCCAGGGCACCCGCAGCCAGCGGGCCTATGCCCTGCTCAGCGGATTCGGGGCCACCGCCTCCCTCTGCACCGCCGCGGCCATGAACGCTCTGGCCGCCGACCAGGTCAGCGATCCGAAGCTGCTGAATGAGGTGGGCGAAGACCCCGACAACCGGGCCCTCACCAGCGTCAGCAACGCCCCAACGGCCACCTGCCGCAAACCCCTGCGCTGTCCCCGCCGAGTCGGGGATGTCTACACGGCCTCCCGGCCCTGAAGGATGGAGGAGGCCGACCCGACGACGCCCGCTGCGGCAGGTCCGCCATCAGCGGCGGCCAAGGATCCAGTGCCCTCCTGGGTGCGATCGAACCATCTCCACAACTGGATCCAGTCGGTCGGCATCGTGGTGGCCGCCACCTGGGGGGCCTACACCTTCATCTGGAAGGAGATCCTGGTGCCGGAGATGGCGCCGGCGAGCCTCAGCCTGCAGATCAGCGTGGGCCCCAGTCGCCGGCTTCGGCCCACCCAGGCGGCGGACCAGCCCAACCTGGAACTGGAACTGGAGATCACCGCAGTCAACTCCAGCAGCCGCAACCTCTACCTGTTGCCGAGCGTGTGGCAACTCAAGGGGATCCGTCTCCAGCAGCGTGGCGAGGATCCGGGGTTCGCCGATCGGGCCACCGAGGTGCTTTATCTGCTGGGGCCCCAGGACCGGGCCGAGCGCTTCGCACCCGCCGAGCCTGGCCGCACCCTCTCCACTGGCTGGCTCTTCCTCGACGACGTGATTCACCCCGGCGAGAAACTGAACCGCAACCTGCTGCTGCGCCTGCCGGCCGGTCGCTACCAGGCCGCCAGCTTCGATCTGCTCATTCCCGCCCTCACCCGGCCACCGAAACAGAAGCTGTTCGGAGGGCACAGCCTGCGCTGGTCGTACGACAGCAAGGCCGCAGCCGGCAATGAACTGGTGCCCCACCTCTGCCCCCGCAACCCCACCCAGGACTGCGTCCCTCTCGGCCTAGACGCCCTCACCACCCAGGTGAAGGCCTTCGATCCCAGATCGATGTTCTTCAAGGCCACCCGGGAGGTGGCCCTGTAGGCAACGTCTGCCGGCTTCGTTCTGCCGCCTGGTCCAGGTCGTTCCCCCTGGACGTTGCCCTGGGACCAACCGCTGCCAGAGTGCGGAGACACCGGCCCTCGCCGCACCCCTCCCAGGCGCCATGCACCTGACCCCCCAGGAGAAGGACAAGCTCCTGATCGTGACCGCCGCGCTGCTGGCGGAGCGCCGCCTGCAGCGGGGCCTGCGGCTCAACCACCCCGAAGCGGTGGCCTGGCTGAGCTTCCAGGTGCTGGAGGGCGCCCGCGACGGCAAGAGCGTGGCCCAGCTCATGGGCGAGGGCACCACCTGGCTGAGCCGTGAGCAGGTGATGGAGGGGGTGCCGGAGCTGGTGCAGGAGGTGCAGATCGAGGCCGTCTTCCCCGACGGCACCAAGCTCGTGACGCTGCACGATCCGATCCGCTGAGCGCCGCGCCCCCGCCCCCTTCCCCCACGCCGCCATGCCTCCCCTGATTCCCGGCGAACTCCTGCCCGCAGAGGGGGAGATCGAACTCAACGCCGGCCGGCCCGTCACCACGCTGCAGGTGGCCAACACCGGTGATCGCCCGGTGCAGGTGGGCTCCCACTTCCATTTCCATGAGGCGAACAGCGCCCTGGAGTTCGACCGGGATGCCGCCCGGGGCCTGCGGCTCGACATTCCCGCAGGCACCGCGATCCGCTTCGAGCCGGGGGACAGCCGCGCGGTGGACCTGGTGCCCTACGGCGGCCAGCGGCGGGTGTTCGGCTTCAACGGCCTGGTGAACGGCCCGCTCGACTGAGCTTCACAACCCACCGCTTCGTTCCGCAGCTGCGCTTCGCAGCACCTTCCGCAGCCCCCTTCCGCCGCCCCCGCCTTTCCGCCACCACGGCCATGCCCTACCGGATCTCCCGCCGCGCCTACGCCGAGACCTACGGCCCCACCACCGG
>JBMLOS010000245.1:17606-32369 GCA_049242845.1 Prochlorococcaceae cyanobacterium | reverse complement strand
GGCCGGGGCGCCCCTTCCCGCCCACCCCCACCCCCCCCGGCCGCTAGGCCCCGGCCCGCCCGCCTTGGGCCGCCGCCAACGAGCGGGGCCGGCCCGGCTCCGCCGCCGCCACGGCCCCCTGGCCCGATGCGGGGAGCAGCCGCTCCGCCAGCGAGTCGCGGCGCTCCAGCCGGCCGGATCCCTCGCGCTCCGGCCCGGGCGAGCCGGAGCTTCCCACCGGTTCTCCCCCCACGGCCGAACCTCCGGAGGGTCCCCCCCAGCGCGAACCCTCCGGAGGCGATGCCGGCGGCGGCCCGCCGCCGCTCAACCGCATCCTTGAGGATGTGCGTCAGGCCCCGGTGGCCCCGCCGCCGCCGCCACCACCCCCGCCGCCTCCTGCGGCGCCGCCCCAGCCCTGAGCTGAACGGCTGCCGCGAAGAAGCCATCGCCACCTGCCGCTGACGGCCAGCACTGCCACTGCTCCAGCTGCTCGAGCTGGGGGTGGCGCTTCAGCAGGCCATCGATCTGTTCGCCGTTCTCGAGCGGGTGCACCGTGCAGGTGGCGTACACCAGCCGGCCGCCGGGCCGCAGCAGCGGCAGCAGGGCCTCCAGCAGCTGCTCCTGCAGCACCACCAGTTCCTCGATCGCGGCGGGGGTGATCCGCCAGCGCGCATCGGGGTGGCGGGCGAGGGTGCCCAGCCCGGAACAGGGCGCATCGAGCAGGATCCGATCGAAATGGCCCCGCCAGTGGGGTTTCTCCTCCAGCAGGCGGGTGGCATCGGCGGCGAGGACATGGATCGAGCCGAGCCCCAGCCGTGCGGCGCTGTGCAGCAGCCGCTGCAGGCGCCCCTCGGAGCGGTCCACGGCCCAGATCTCGCCGCTGTCGTTCTGGCGCTCGGCCATCTGGGTGCTCTTGCCTCCGGGAGCGGCGCAGGCATCGAGGATGCGTTCCCCCGGCTGGGGGTCGAGCAGGGGCACCACCCGCTGGGCATGGCGGTCCTGCACGCTCCACCAACCCTCGGCGTAGCCCGGCAGCCGCCGCAGGTCGCCCGGGGCTCCTTCGAGGGTGAGGGCACCGCCGTGCGGGTCGAGCACCTGCCAGCCAACACCGGCGGCCGTGAGCTGCTCCTGCAGCTCCTCCGCCCGGCAGCGCTGCGGCTGGAGCCGGATGTCGAGATGGGGCGGGGTGTTGCAGGCCACCCCGAAGGCCTCCGCTTCCTCCGCCGGCAGCCAGGCCAGCACCTCCTCCCCAAGCCAGTCGGGCAGGGAATGGCGCAGGGCCCAGCGGGCCGCGGCCTCGGTGGGCAGCTCCAGGCCCCGCCAGGCCTCCGCAGGCGGCTCCGCCTCTGCTTCAGGGCGCTGGCGCAGCAGCGCCCGCAGCTGGCCGTTCACCACCGGCGCCAGCCGCGCCAGCTGGCTGCGCTTGGCCAGCTCCACGCTGGTGCTCACCGCCGCCGAGGCGGGGATCCGCTGGCAGAACAGCAGCTGGTAGATCCCCAGGTGCAGCAGCCAGCGCAGTTTCGGCGGCTGCCGCTGGGCCGGCACCTTGCCGAGCCGGTCCACCCAGGCGTCGAGCAGGCGCCGCTGGCGGATGGCGCCGTAGGCCAGCTCGGTGGCGAGCCCCCGGTCCGCCCCCTGCAGGGGCTGGCGGGCCAGCTCCCGCTCCAGGGCCACATCCGCGAAGGCCCCGGCCGCCACGGCCTGCAGCACCTGCCAGGCCACCTGGCGGGGAGCCAGGCCCACCCCCGTGCGGGGGGCGGCGACGGCAACGGTGGGGTCAGTCAAGCGGGGGCAGCGGAGCCCTCCAGAGATAGCGCCGCAGCGGCAGCCTTCCCTCCGCATCCACCGGAATGCCCTCCTCCAGCAGCAGCTGGCGCTGCATCCAGTCGGAGCCCTCGCGGCTGGGGCTGAGGCTGATCCGGCCGCTGGCATTCACCACCCGCTGCCACGGCACCGGCGAGGGCAGCGGCAGCCGCCGCAGGGCCCAGCCCACCTGACGGGCGCAGCCGTAGGCGCCGATCAGCTCGGCGATCTGGCCGTAGGTGGCCACCTGGCCGCGGGGAATCCGGGCCACCATCGCCCAGACCCGTTCGTCGAAGCCCGGTTCCGTCATCTCTGCGCTGCAGGGGAGGATGCCGGCAGCCTGCCGTGTTTCCTCCTTTCCTCGATGCCCCTGCTGCCCCGCCGCTACGAGCGCCTCAAGGCCGTGCTCGACCGCCGCATGGGCGATCTCACCGTGCTGCTGGAGCAGGTGGAGAAGCCCCACAACCTCTCGGCGATCCTGCGCACCTGCGATGCGGTGGGGGTGCTGCAGGCCCATGCGGTGTGCCGCCAGGGGCGCCTGCCCACCTTCAACAGCACCGCCCAGGGCAGCCAGAAATGGGTGCCGCTGCAGGTGGAGGAGGAGGTGGGGGCGGCGATCGGCAAGCTGCGCGAGCGGGGCTTCCGCATCTACGGCACCCACCTCGGGGTGGAGGCGGTGGACTACCGCCGCTGTGACTTCACCGCTCCCACCGCCTTCGTGCTCGGCGCCGAGAAGTGGGGCCTCAGCGAGCGGGCGGCGGAGCTGATCGATCAGGCGGTGGTGATTCCGATGCGGGGCATGGTGCAGTCCCTGAACGTGTCCGTGGCGGCGGCCACCATGCTGTTCGAGGCCCTGCGCCAGCGGGAGGCGGCCGGCCTGGTGCCGGAGGCGGGCGAGGGGGTGGAACCGGAGCTCCGCCGCCGCCTCCTGTTCGAGTGGTCCTATCCCGAGGTGGCGGCCTGGTGCCGGCGGGAGCAGCGGCCCTATCCGGCCCTGGGCGAGGAGGGGGAGATCCTCGAAGAGTTGCCCCGCACGGTGCGGCTGCGCTGCTGAGGGCTGCCTGCTGCCGGCGGGTTCAGCTGCGTCGCCGCTCCTCGAAGCGCCGGGCGCTGGGCAGCCATACTGCCAGCAGCAGCGCCGCCGCCTCCAGGGGCAGCTGGCGTCCGCCCAGCAGCACCACCAGCACCGCCGCCACGGCCAGGATCTTCTCCAGCAGGCCGATCACGTCGTCGGCATGGCTGCTGCCCTCACCCCAGAGCAGGGCGCCGGCCAGCAGCAGCACCATGTCCAGCCACCAGGGCATCGGGCTTTCCATCCGGACCCTTCCACTATGGCGAGGTCGCTGCCGCGCCGGACAGCTCCTGCCCCGAGGCTCAGCGGCTGCTGCGTTCGCCCTCGCCGCCGCTGAGCCAGCTCTCGAGGCCCTCGCCCAGGAAGGAGAGGCCCAGCACCAGCACGAACATCGCCAGGCCCGGGTAGAGGGCGGTCCACCAGATGCCGGTGGGCACCGCCGTGAGGGCCTGCTGCAGGTCGGCCCCCCACTCCGGGATGGTTTCCGGCAGGCCGAGCCCCAGGAAGCCGAGACCGCCGAGCACCAGCACCGCATCGGCGGCATTGAGGGTGAGCAGCACCGGCACCGAGGTGATCACATTGCGCAGCAGGTACCGCCGCAGGATCCAGAGGGGCCCCGCCCCCAGCGAGCGGGCGGCCTCCACGAACAGCTCGGCCTTCACCTGGGCCGTCTGGTTGCGCACCACCCGGAAGTACTGGGGCACGTACACCACGCACAGGGCCGCCGCCGCATTGGGCAGGCCGCGGCCGAGCAGGAAGGCCAGCACCACCGAGAGCAGCAGCACCGGCAGGGTGTAGAGAGTGTCCATCACCAGCACCAGCACCCGGTCCACCCAGCCGCCCAGGTAGCCGCTCACCATCCCCAGGGGCACGCCCAGCAGCAGGGCCAGCAGCAGGGCGATCAGCACCACCTGCAGGGCCACGCCGCTGCCGGCCAGGGTGCGCACGCACACGTCGCGGCCGAGGCGGTCGGTGCCGCACCAGTGGGCGGCGGAGGGGGCGGCGTAGATGGGGTTGTCCAGGCCGGTGTTGGGGTCGGCTAGCAGCCCCAGCTGGATGGCGGCGGGGGTGAGCAGGGCGATCAGGCCATAGGCGATCACGATGCCGACGCCCCAGCGGGCCAGGCGTCCGGAGAGGCTGCGGGGCTGCCAGCGCTGGATCACGGCCGCTGCGGACGCGGGGGCGCGTCCCGGAAACTGGCCCCATTCAACCCGCGGCGCCCCGCATACGGGCTTGCCACTTGCCCCTAGGCTGCGGTTCTGCGCCCCCGGGGCCGGCTCCTCCACCGCGGTCGCTGCGTGTCTCCATGGCTCCCCGTCTGCTGATCGTCGACGACGACCCGGACCTGCGCCACTTCCTGGTGGCCGAACTGGAGGCGGACGGCTACGCCTGCGTGGAGGCGGCCACCGGCCAGCAGGCCCTCGGCCACATCCGGCAGGAGCCCTGCGATCTGGTGCTGCTCGACTGGACCCTGCCGGATTTCAGCGGCGTGGAGGTGTGCCGCCGGATGCGCAGCAGTGCGATCACCACCCCGGTGCTGATGCTCACCGCCCGCGACGACGTGCGCGAACGGGTGGAGGCCCTCGATTCCGGCGCCGACGACTACCTCACCAAACCCTTCTCGATCGAGGAGCTGCTCGCCCGCATCCGTGCCCGGCTGCGCCGCACCGGCCTCGATGAGCCCGATGACGGCTGGCTGCGGCTGGCGGATCTGGCCCTCCATCCCGCCAGCCGCGAGGTGAAGCGCGGCGAGGAGGAGATCCAGCTCACCGCCCGTGAATTCGATCTGCTGCACCATCTGATCCGCCATCCGAACCAGGTGCAGGAGCGGCGCCACATCCTCGACACCCTCTGGGGCAAGAACTGGGTGGGGGACGACAACCTCCTCGATGTCTACGTGCGCTACCTGCGCCGCAAGCTCGAGCCGGTGGGGCGCCCCACCCTGATTCAGACCGTGCGCGGGGTGGGCTTCATGCTCAAGGAGGGGCCGCCCCGCCCCTGAGGCCCAGCCATCGCCCGGCCCGTCTGGGGCAGCTCCAGCTGGAAGTCGGCGCCGCCACCCTCGGCGCCCGTCACGGTGGCGGATCCCTCCATCGCCTCCATCAGCAGCCGCACCACCGAGAGCCCGAGCCCGCTGCCACGGGTGTTGATCGAGGCGGAGCCGCGCACGAAGCGCTCGAAGATCGTCTCCTGTTCCGCCGGCCCCACTCCCGGGCCACTGTCCTGCACATGCAGCACCAGGGTCCGGCGGGCGGGGCGGTGCTCGGCCGAGAGGGTGATCCGCCCGCTGGTGTAGCGCAGGGCGTTGTCGATCAGGGCCGCCAGGCACTGCTGCAGCCGCTCGGGATCCCCCTGCGCCAGGGGCAGGGAGTCGGCGGCGGGTTCGCTGAGGTGGAGCCGGCCCTGGGCCTGCTGCTGCAGCCGCTCGAAGGCCTCCAGCAGCACGTCCTCCACCGAGAGGGGCTGGCGCTGCACCTGCAGCCGGCCGGCATCCCGCCGGGCCAGGTCGAGCAGATCGCTCACCAGGGCGCCCATGCGCCGGGCCTCGGTGGAGATCACCGCCAGGGAGGTGGCCAGGTGTTCGCCAGCCGGCAGGGGTACGGGGTTCTGGCTCAGCTGCCGCTGCAGGCTCTGGGCATGGCCGGAGATCAGGGTGAGCGGCGTGCGCAGCTCATGGGCCACCCCGTCCACGAAGGAGCGCTGCTGCAGCCAGGAGGCGCTCAGCCGCTCCTGCAGGGCATTGAAGGAGCGGGCGATCGGCCGCAGCTCCTCGGGTTCGGCGGCCACGTCGAGCGCCTCGCCGCGCTGCGGCGGGGTGGGGATGGCCGCCACCTCCTGGCTGAGCTTGGAGAGCGGCTCCACCAGCCCGCGGCGGATCACCGGGCGCAGCAGGGCGCCGGTGAACAGCGAGGAGAGCCCGGCGGCGGCGATCAGCAGCAGCTGGGAGAGGCGTTCCTTCTCCACCGAATCGGTCACGTCCTGGCGGACCTCCAGCAGGGGGCGATCACCGGCCAGCGGACCGATCGGGCTGCGGCTGAGCAGCACCACGGCGTTGTGGCCGTGCAGCAGCACCGGCTGCGTCGGGCGGGTGGAGGAGGGCAGCACCCGCAGTTCCAGGCCCGGCAGCTCCACCATGGTGTCCACCAGGGTCTCCAGTTCCTGGGTGGTGCCGACCCGCTCCCGCAGTCTGTAGCTGAGGTGCTCCACCAGCTGGTCGTGGCTCTGGCGCCGCTGCAGGGAGGTGAGGGTGTGGTTGAGGGCCAGCAGGAGGCAGTAGCCCGCCAGCACCGCCAGCAGGGTGGTGGACTGCAGCCACAGACGCAGGGAGGGCTGCGTGGACATCGCCGACGGCCGGGGTCGGGGCCATTGTGCGGGCTCCGGACTGCGCCGGCGACCCGGTTCAGGCCTCGGAGTCCAGGCCTCGGAGTTCAGGCCTCGGAGTTCAGGCTTCGGCGGCGTGGTAGCTGCTGCGCACCAGCGGGCCGCTGCGCACCTGGGCGAAACCCAGAGAACGGGCCAGGGCGCCGAGGTCCTCGAATTCCTCCGGGCTCCAGTAGCGGGCCACGGGCAGGTGGTCGAGGGAGGGGCGCAGATACTGCCCCAGGGTGAGCCGTTGGCAGCCCGCCGCCCGCAGGTCCCGCAGGGTTGCTTCCACCTCCGCGCGGTTCTCCCCCAGCCCGAGCATCAGTCCCGACTTGGTGGGGATGTCCGGGGCCAGCTGCCGGGCTGCAGCCAGCAGAGCAAGGGAGCGCGCGTAGGTGGCGCCGCGCCGCACCTCCCGCTGCAGCCGCTCCACGGTCTCGAGGTTGTGGTTGAAGCAGGCCGGCCGGGCTTCCAGCACCGCGGCCAGACGCTGCCGCTGGGCCACCTCGGCGGCGGCCGGATCGGGGTGACCTCCCCAGAAGTCGGGGGTGAGCACCTCGATGCCCACACTTCCATCCCTCCGGCGGATCGCCGCCATGGTGGCTGTGAACAGGCCGGCGCCGTGATCGCTCAGGTCGTCGCGGGCCACGGCGGTGAGCACCACGTAGCGCAGCCCCAGCCGCACCACGGCCTCGGCCACCCGCTCCGGTTCCCGCTGATCCAGCGGGGCGGGGGCCATGCCCTTGTCCACCTGGCAGAAGGCGCAGCTGCGGGTGCAGACCGGGCCGCCCAACAGGAAGGTGGCGGTGCCGGCCGCATAGCACTCGCCCCGGTTGGGGCAGCGCCCCTCCTCGCAGATCGTGTGCAGCCGCTCCTGCTTCACCACCGCCTGCACGGCCTCGAGGGCGCTGGCGGCACCCACCGGGCGCCGCAGCCAGGGCGGCAGACGCTCGGCGGGGGGCTCGCTGCGGTAGCGGCTGGGGCGGTTGCTCATGGCTGCCTCGCCTCGTGCCCGGGGCCCCGTTCGTCCACCGGCCGGCGCCCCTCCAGTGCCCGGGCCAGGGTGACCTCATCGGCGTACTCGAGCTCGCTGCCCACCGGCAGGCCGTAGGCCAGGCGGCTGACGCGGGTGAAGGGGCGCAGCAGCCGGGCCAGGTAGAGGCTGGTGGTGTCCCCCTCCACGCTGGGGGTGAGGGCCAGGATCACCTCGCTGGTGCCCTCCCGGTCCACCCGCTCCACCAGCGGCTGGATGCGCAGCGCCTCCGGGCCGATGCCATCCATCGGCGAGATCAGTCCGCCCAGCACGTGATAGGTGCCGCCGTACTCGCGGGTGCGTTCCATCGCCAGCAGGTCGCGGGAGTCGGCCACCACGCACAGCAGCCCGTTGTGGCGCTCCTCCCGGCGGCAGATCTCGCACTCCGGCTCCGCCGAGAGGTGGAAGCAGCGGCGGCAGACCCCCACCTGGCTGCGGGCCGCCAGCAGGGCATCGGCGAAGGCGCGGATCTGCTCCTCCGGCTGGCGCAGCAGATGGAGCGCCAGTCGCTGGGCGGTGCGGGGGCCGATGCCCGGCAGCCGCTCGAACTGGTCGATCAGCCGGGCCAGGGGCCGGGTGAAGCCGCTCAGGGATCCGCTGCAGGTGGCCGGAATCTAGGGCTGGGCGCCCTCGCGCCGGTACCGGAGCGGAGCGGCGGGGGCGGCCACTGGAGAATGGCGGCGGTCATCCCCCGCTCCCCGCCCCGCCATGCCCGCCCTTCCCTCCCTCTGGCCCCGCCTGCGGTCGACGCTGGCTGCCCTGCTGCTGGGGGCGGTGCTGGTGGGCTGCAGCGCCGCCGCCGCCGGCCTCAACTCCTTCCAGAGCCCCGATGGCCGCTATGCCTTCCTCTATCCCACCGGCTGGACCCGGGTGCAGGTGAGCGGCGGGCCGCAGGTGGTGTTCCACGACCTGATCAACAGCGACGAGACCCTCAGCCTGGTGATCGCCGAGGTGAACCCCACCAACGACCTCTCCGATCTCGGCAGCGCCGTGGCCGTGGGCGAGAAGCTGCGCCGCACCGTGATCGCGCCCGAGGGCAGCGGCCGGCAGGCCGATCTGGTGGAGGCCCGGGAGCGGGAGCAGACCGGCCACACCTTCTACGACCTGGAATACGCCGTGCACCTCCAGGACCGCGACCGCCACGAACTGGCCACGGTGGTGGTGGACCGGGGCCGGCTGTACACCTTCGCCGCCAGCACCAACGAGGTCCGCTGGCCCCGGGTGAAGGGCCTCTTCCAGCAGGTGATCACTTCCTTCACCCTGCAG
Organism: Prochlorococcaceae cyanobacterium; assembly: GCA_049242845.1. Classification (GTDB taxonomy): domain Bacteria; phylum Cyanobacteriota; class Cyanobacteriia; order PCC-6307; family Cyanobiaceae; genus CBW1002. Next base: position 23,853 of record JBMLOS010000245.1, on the reverse strand, counting down.
ATCTGAGTGGCTGGATCTCCCCCCGTGGTGGTGGTAGGCGGCGGCCTGGCCGGCGCCCTGCTCGCCCTGGCCCTGGTGGAGGAGGGCCTGCCGGTCACCCTGGTGGAGGACGCGCCGCCCTCCGGCCGGGCGACGGATCTGAGCTATGGCGGCATCGCCTGGTGGGCCGGCGGGCCGGATGAACTGGGGCGGCTGATCCGGGGAGCACCGGGCCGCTGGCGAGCCCTGCAGCGGCGCCATGGCTCCCTGGGTTTCCGCCCCTGCGGTCTGCGGCTGCATGGGGGCACGGTGCTTGAGGGACTCCTGCGGCCGCCCTTCGCGCGGGTGGATGCCTGCGCCTTCCGCCGCGCCGTCGATGCACTGCTGCCGGCGGTGGGGGTGCGGCTGCTACGGGATCGGGTCGTCGGACCGCCCCAGCCCCGCGCCCGCGGCTGGCGGCTGCCCCTGGAGCGGGGCGATGCCCTCGAGGCGGCGGCGGCGGCGGCGGCGGCGGGCGCCGGCTCCGCGGCCCTCTGGCCCCAGCCGCCGGCGCGGCTGCGCACCAGCTGGGCCGGCGTGCTGCCGCTCGACACCCTGCCGGAGGGGCGGCCGGCGGCGGGCAGCCCCTGGCTGGAGCAGGGCCGGGCCGGGCGGGTGGTGCAGCCGCGCCACTGGCGGCGCCGGGCCCTGGAGCAGCGGGCCGAGGCGATCAGCGGGGAGGAGTGGATCGTGGATGCCGGCCTAGCGCCCTGGGGGCAGGGGGCGCTTGTGGGGCAGATCACCCTGCTGCGCCCGCCCGCCCAGGAACGCGAGCCCCCCGATCCGGAGTGGATGGAGAGCCGCCTGCGGGAGGGCCTGGCCGCCCTCGATCCGGCCCTGGCGGCCCTGGAGGCCCCCTGCCGCGTGGTGCCGGTGGCCTTCTGTGCGGATGGCCTGCCCCTGGTGGGGCCGATCCCGGATGCGGAGGGCCTCTGGGCCTTCACCGGTTTCAGCGGGGCCTTCTCCCAGGTGCCGGTGCTCGCCCCCCGGCTGGCCCGGGCCCTGCGCCTCGGCCGTGCCGGTGGCCTGCTGCCCGCAGGCCTGTTGCCCGCCTCCCTGCTGCCCCGCAGCGGCTGACAGCACCTCCCGGATCCAGCAAGCTGGCTGCCATGACCACCAGCAGCACCGACTCCGGCGCAGCCCCCAGCGGGACGGCACCTCCCGTTGCAGCGCAGGGGAGCGCCCTGGCCCGGCGCTGGCAGGGGCTGAGCGACCACGACCAGGTGGGGCTCTGCCTGGCGGGTGTGGGCGGAGCCCTGGTTTTCTGGGCCCTGTTCTGGCCCGTCCCCACCGAGGTGAAGGGGCAGGGGGTGCTCGTGTATCCCAACAACGCCGGGCTGCTCAATGCCCGGGCCGGTGGCCAGGTGAAGAGCCTGCTGGTGAAGGAGGGGGACCGGGTGCGCAGCGGGCAGGTGCTGATGGAGCTCTACCTGCCGGTGCTGGAGAAGGAACTGCAGCAGCAGAAGGGCAACCTTGCCCAGCTCGAGCGCCAGAACCGGGAGCTCGACGAGCGCGACCGGCTGCGGCTGGCCACCGAGCGCCTCAGCGTGGATACGAGCCTGGCCAAGCTCGCCGCCGACCGCGGCCGCTTCAGCGCCCTGCAGGCCACCTACGCCAGCAAGCTGCGCAACCTGCAGTGGCTCACCCGGCGGGAGGTGGTGGCGCCCCTCTCCAGCGAGGTGGTGGGGGCCGAGCAGGGCCTCACCAGCACCAGCGTGAATCTCGATGCCACCCGCATCCAGGAGAAGGAGGTGCTCACCGCCTACCAGCAGGTGAAGCTCTCGATCGAGACCCAGGCCCTGCAGCGCCGCTACCAGATCGACGACCTCAGGCGACAGGTGCGGGTCACCGAGGCGCGCATCGCCTACGACGGCAAGGTGCTGGCCCAGCGCGACGGCACCGTGCTCGACCTGCAGGTGATCGAGGGCCAGACCGTGGCGACCGGCCAGCGGCTCGGCACCCTCGGGCGCACCGCCGATCCCGCCGCCGGCGGGCTGCCCCTTCGGGCCGTGGCCTACTTCGCTCCGGCCGATGCGCGGCGGCTGCCGCCGGGGCTGCCGGTGGAGGTGGTGCCCCTGTGGAACCAGCGCGGCCGCTTCGGCGGCATCGTGGGCCGGGTGGAGCAGGTGCTCACCCTGCCCGCCACCGAGGAGGACATCTCCACCACGATCGGCAACCCGCAGCTGGCCCAGGAGCTGGTGCGCAACGGTCCCGTGATGCGTGCCGAGATCAGCCTGGAGCGCGATCGCCGCAGCTTCGATGGCTACCGCTGGACCCTCTCGCGGGGCAGCGGCGTGTTCCCCGTACGCGAGGGGCTCACGATCGCCAGCCATGCCTATGTGGAGTGGCGCAGCCCGATCAGCTATCTGCTCCCCGGCCTGCGCTCGATCACAGGCGGCTATCGCAGCCAGGGGATGGATCGCCGCTGGAACCTGCCCTTCCTGCGGCAGCCCCAGACCCTGCCCTGAACCGAGCCGCCGCATTCCCGTCCATCAGCCCCGCTTCCTCACTCCCTTGATCGACCCTGCTCCCCGCCCTCCCCTGCTGCGCAACGCCCTGCTCCGGCAGGAGCTGCCCTGGCTGGTGAGCGAGGTGGTGCTGCTGGTGGTGCTGTTCAACGCCAATCCACCGGAGCTCTGGTTCTGGCTGGTGGTGCTGCTGGTGATCCTGGGGTACCGGATCGAGCGCTGGTGGACCTCCCGTCCGCAGCGGCGCTGAGGGTGCCTGCCCCCCCCTATTGCCCCCCCGGCCGGGTATGGAAGCGGCCCAGGATGAGGGCGATGAGGATGGCGATGTAGAGCTGCCCCGAGATGGTGATCACCACCGTGATCACCTGCCCGGTCACGTTGCCGCTGCGCAGCACGGCCGAACCCACGGTGGTGAGGATCGCGAAGGAGGCCGCCATCAGGGCCGGCGCCATCGCCACCGCATCGGAGTGAGCCGAGGGCAGCACCGGCAGGGCGCCGGGATCAAAGGCGCCGGGCTGCAGCACCCACAGGGCCACGAGCATCACCCCACCGGCGATGCCCACCAGCAGGTAGCCGGAGGTGGCCCCCATCACCACGGCCAGGGTCACGAAGGGCTCCCGCACCAGGGTCTTCACCTTGCGCATCACCGCCAGCAGGAAGAACACCAGCCAGGCGATCACGTGCGGCACGGTCACGATCCGCCCCAGCGGCGGATCGAAGGCCAGGGCCAGATGCCAGATCCCCTCCAGGGCGATCGCCAGGCCGCCGATGCCGTAGATCACCGGCCGGGTGCTGCGCAGGGGCGAGTAGCGCGTCACGGTGGTGATCAGCACCACCGCCAGGCAGATCAGCAGCAGCGACAGCAGCCAGCCGTGCACCTGGCAGAGCGGCAGCAGCAGGATCAGCACCACCTCGGTGGCGAGGGTGAGGATGTAGCCGCGGTGGCGGTGGCGGATCCGCTCGATCTGCTCGTGGGTGAAGGCCAAGGCGGCTCCGTTCAGGGGCTGGCGGCGGGCAGCCGCAGTTCCGGGGCGAGGGCCGCTCCGGGATCCCGCGGCACCGGCAGCAGCTCCCGCAGCAGCCGCGCGTAGGTGAGGTTCACCCCCACGGTGGCGTTGAGCCGCTGCACCAGGCTGTTGATCAGCCGCTCCTGGGTGATCGAGAGATCGACCTCGTTCGAGAGGCCGGTGCGGTAGCGCAGCCGCACGTCCCGGAAGGCCTCCAGGGCCGCGGCGACGCCGCGCCGCGCCGAGCTGAGCTTGGCCAGGCTGGCCTCGTGGTTGAAGAAGGCCTGCTCCAGCCGCAGGCGGATGTCGTTGCGGCGGGCGGCGAACTGCTGGGCCGCGGCGGCCTCCCGCCGCGCCAGCGACCGCACCTGGGAGGCGGTGGTGCCGCCGTCGAAGAGCAGCCAGCGCAGGGTGAGCCCGATCGACCACTCGTAGCCGTTCGTGTTCTGCACCGGGATCACGGTGGAGCCGCAGCAGCCGCCGCCGCTGACGCTGATGTCGAACTGGTTGGCGTTGGTGGCGTAGCCGCCCGCGGCGGCGAACAGCGAAAGCGTCGGCAGCAGGGCGGCCGCGGCCGCGTCCTTCTCCCGGGCGAGGGCCTCGCGGGTGGCGAGTACGGCCTCCAGCTCCGGGTTGTCCCGGTAGGCCGCCAGCAGGCTCGTCTCCAGATCCAGGGGCCAGCGGGGCTGCACCCGGATCGGATCGGAGGCGCTGGGGGTGATGTCCGGCGGCAGGTTGAGCACCACCCCGAGCTGGCGGCGGGCCACGGCCCGATCCGCCAGCGCCTGGATCAGCAGTTCCTGGTCGCTGGCCTCGATGGCCCGGCGGCGGAGCACGTCGAGCCGGGGCACCATGCCCGCCTGCTTCAGCTCCAGGGCGTCCTGGAGGATCACCAGGTCGTTGCGCACGGCCGCGTCGCGGATGCGCACCAGCTGGTCGGCCTGCTGGAGCTGGTAGTAGGCCTCACTCACCTGCAGCTGCAGCCGCCGCAGATCGTTGGCGTAGGCATTGCGGGCCTCGTGCAGGCGGGCCCGGGCCGCGCGCACCCGTGGTGTGCGGGAGAAATCGAGCAGTGCATAGCGCAGCTCCAGGCCCCCCTGCACACTGTTGAGCGATTCGTTCAGGTAGGCGCCGCCTCCGCTCGGCACGGTGAAGGCGCCGCCGGTGGGCTGGCCCTGGGCCGTGGCCAGGCCGTTGGTGGAGAACTGGGGCCCGAAGCCCAGGTTGGTGTTGCCCACCGGCGCGATCGCGCTGGTGTTGCTCTGGCTGGTGCCGCCGCTGGCCACGGCGCTGATGCGGGGCCAGTAGGTGCCCAGGGCCGCCTGCAGATCTGCCAGGGCTGCCGCCACCTGCTCCCGCTGCCCCTGGAGTTCGGCACTGCCGGCGAAGGCCACCGCCAGGGCCTGCTCCAGGCTGAGGGACTGGATCGTGCCGCGGCGCAGCTCCGCCGCGCCGGGCAGGCTCAGGGGGGCGGCGGTGTCGACCGCGGGCGGAAGGGGGCCGGAGGGCTCCCGGTTCGGGGCCAGCAGCGTCTCCGGCAGGGAAGGCGTGGCGGTGTCGCTCCGCACCGGCGTCTCCGGCTCCTCGGGCAGCAGGGTGTCGAGGGTGCGCAGCTGGCGATCGAGCTCCTGCCAGCTGCGCTCCAGGGCTGCGGTGCTCTCCGCCTGGGCCCGGGCGGGCGCCGCCGGCAGCGCCGCTCCCGCCCCGCCGAGCAGGGCGAGCAGCAGCAGCGGCAGGGCGAGCTGCGGCCGGCTGTCGGGGTTGCGGCTGCCCGGCCGGCGGCCTCGGCTCCTGCCCATCCGTTGCGATCCGCCCCGTGCCACGGCCGCCAGTCTGATCGACGGATCCCGGATGGCCACGGCGGAAACGGGCTCCCTCAGAAGGACAGGGTGATCTGCAGGCCGCTGGTGAAGATGCCCGGCCACTGCCCCTGGCCTCCTGGGTTCACGATCCACTGCAGGGTGGGCTGGAGGTTGAGGTTGTCGTTCAGCTCGATCCGGTAGCCCAGCTCCACCACCCCCTCCGCCCCCTGGGGCGGCTGGGGGGCGGCACTGAAGCCCGTGCGGGCCAGGCCCAGGGTGAGCGCATCCTGGGGGCGCCCCGGGAAGGGGCCCAGCACCACCAGGCCGGCGCCGAGGTTCGACTGGATCGGATTGAAGGCCGGATCGAGCGCCACGGTGGCCGCCAGCCAGAGCCGGCGTTCCCGACCGGGCCACCGGCCCACCGGCAGGGTGAGGCTGCCGAAGACCCCGCGGTTGGGTCCGCTGGCCAGGTAGCCCCCCAGCTGCAGCCCCCCGGGCGGCAGCAGCGGTGCCTGGCTTCCCCGCGGGGCAGCTGGGGTGAGCCAGGCCGGGGTGAATTCGAGCTCCGCCAGCTGCAGCCAGCCCCCCGGTCCCGCCAGGGCCGGCGCAATGTCGTAGCGGCGCACCTGGGCGGCCATGGCGTTGAGGCTGAAGCTCGCCAGATTCAGCCGCAGCGCCCCGGAGGGCCGCAGGCTGAGCACGGCCCCAGGGGCATGGAGGGGCGCCACGGGGAAGTCCGGCGTGCCCAGGCCCGGGGCCGTGCTCAGGGCGCCGTGCACGTAGTAGTCCGTCAGGGGGGCCGAGAAGAACTCCGGATCGAGGCTGAGCACTCCCGCCCGCAGGCCCCAGGAGCCCGGCGGTGTCTCGCGATGGATCTCGGCGCCGGTGAACCAGAACCCCTGCGGATTGGCCAGCTCCTGCAGGGGCACGGCGGCCCCGATCGCCTGGGCGT
>JBMLOS010000245.1:0-17596 GCA_049242845.1 Prochlorococcaceae cyanobacterium | reverse complement strand
CTGTTGAACGCGAGCGACGCCCTCACGCTCCAGAGCCGCGCCTCGGAGAGGGCATGGGGCCAGGGCCGGATCTCCAGCTCCAGGCTCGATTCCTGCACCCAGCTGGCCCGGGAGGCCTGGCCCCCCACGGGATTGGCCATCGGCTGGGCCTGGAACTCCAGCTGCAGATTCAGCCAGTCGGGCAGCTGCAGGGCCTCCTGCAGGCTGCCCCAGTTCTCGATCTCGGCGGCGGCCGGTGCCGGCGGCGGGGGCGGTGCAGGTGCCTGTAGCAGCTCCTGGGCCCGGGCAGACTCCGCCGTGGCCGGGAGCAGCAGCAGGCCCAGGGCCCAGCGCCGCCATCGGCACCGGCCGCTGGGTGTCATGGGTTCTGCTGACGCCAGAGGCTCTCGCTGCGCAGCAGGCAGGAGTGCACCTGCTCGCAGGCCACCAGCCGCCGGGCGATCCGCTGCAGCCGGCCCAGATCCAGGCTGGCGAAGCTGGAATCCCGCAGCCAGTGATCCGTCACGCTCCAGCTGGCGGGGGGCTGGAAGGGGGGCGGCGGGGCCAGCCAGGCCCCGGGCTGGAGCACCGCCTGCTGCCACTGGCCCAGCTGGGTGGCGGCCGCCTCCAGCAGATCCGCCTCCGCCTCGCGCAGGGACTCGAGCGAAGCCACCTGGGCCAGGGGAGGGGGTTGGCGCACGAGGGTGTCGAGCGCGCCGATCAGGTTCGAGCAGGCCTCCTCCAGCAGGGAGAAATCCCGCAGCAGGGGATGGTGGCTGGTGGGGCCGCCCAGCTCGGTCTCCACCATGGGACGGCCGCGGCGCAGCAGGCCCAGCTGGCGGCGGAGGTCCTCCAGCCGCCGTGTGCCCGGATCGCCGGATCCCGCCGAGGCAGCAACGCCCTCCCGCAGCTGATCCGCCGCCTGCTGGAGGCCGGCTGCCAGGGAGCCCAGGAGGCGGTCCCACTGGCTGCGGGCCTGGGCCACCGCCTGGCTGGGCCAGAACAACTGCAGGCTGAGCAGGGCCAGCAGGATGCCCACGCAGGTCCAGAAGAGGCGCAGGGGGATCCACCAGTCGAGGTCGTCGCCGTGGACCAGCCAGCCCATCACCAGCACGAGCCCGCCCACCTTGTAGCCCACCCGCAGGCCCAGCCATTCCCCCAGGGCGCGCAGCAGCCCCAGGGCCAGCCCGAGCGCCAGGGGAAGGGGCAGGCTGCCCAGGCATTCCCGCATCACCAAAAGCAGGGCCGCGCCGAGCAGGGTGCCCAGCAGCCGCTGGCGGCCCAGCCGCAGGGTGTTGCCGTAGGTGCCGGTGCCCACCGCCAGCACCGCCAGGGTGGCGTAGTAGCCGAAGCCGATCGGGGCGAGGAAGCTAAGGGCGTTGGTGAGCCCGGTGGTCACCACCAGGCGCAGTTCATGGCGCTGGATCAGCATGGGGCAGCTCCGCTTTCCACACCGCCTTCCAGCCCCCCGTCCAGATCCCGCAGCCGTGCCAGGGCCCGCAGGGCGGAGAGCAGCCTCTGCTGCTCCTCCGCCAGGGCGAGCAGCTGGAGCAGGGGGCGCCCCTCCCGCCGGGCTGCCGCCTGCCAGTCCTCGGCGTCGCCGGGGCGGCTCCAGCTGCCGGTCCCGTCGTGGGCGGCGGCCAGATCCGCGAGCCCCCGGGCCAGGGGATGGGGCCTGCCCTCTCCCGCTGCCGCCCCCGTGGTGGGCGGAAGATCCCGCAGCAGCCGCTCCCACTGCACCCAGTGGTGACCCAGCGTCTGCCAGAGCTGCAGTCGCTGGCGCCAGCGGCTGCGACGCAGCCGGCGCTGGTCCGGTCCGCGCATCTGCTCCTGCACCAGCTGGCTCATCCGCAGCCAGCTCTCGGTGAAGCGGGCCGGCGGCAGGGGCGGCGGCGCCGGCCGGTGCTCCTGCCAGCAGCGGCGTTTCTCCTCCAGCTGGCGGCCCAGCTGGCTCCAGAGCTGATCCTCGATCTCCTGGAGCTCCCGCAGGCCCCGGCGCGGCCAGAACAGCAGACCCACCAGGATGGCGATCACACAGCCCAGGGAGGTGTCGAGCGCGCGGTTGAACACGTAATCCCAGTTCAGCAGGGCGTGCCCGGGGATCATCAGGAACATCACGCTCACCAGGCCGGCGGTGCCCAGGGAGCTCTGCCAGCCGAACATGCGCAGCACCGGCACCATCAGCAGCAGCGACACCATCACCCCGATCCAGCCGGAGAGGATGGAGTGCACCAGGAAGGTGATCAGGCCACCGGCGATCGTGCCCAGGATCCGGGAGCTGGCCGCCTTGAAGGTCTGGTCGTCGTTGTCGTCGACCACGACCACCACCGCCATCAGCGGGTACCAGACGAATTCGATCCGCTCCCACCACAGGGCCGCGGCGGCGGTGATCGTGGCGGAGATCCCCAGCTTGAGGCTGTTGCGCAGCAGCTGGGACGACACGCGGAGAGGGCGGTGCGGAGCCCGGAAGAGGTGGCCTCAGCCTATGGCGCTCTTCAGAAGAGCACCCGGTAGCGATCCTCCGCCGGGGCGCCGCTGTCGTCTCCTGCCTCGGCTCCCCCCTCCGCGGTGGTGTCGGTCGCTTCGGCGCCCTCCTCGGCCCGGGGCCAGGTGGCATCCCAGTAGCTGATGCCGTCGCGGTAGAAGGGGCGGCCATCCAGCCGCTCGGTCTGCAGGCTGGTCATCCCCATGGCGGTGATCAGGCCGCCCATCTCCATCGGTCCCAGATCGGTGCGCAGGTCGGAGCCGGCGGCCGACAGGATCGAAGGCAGGCGCACCAGGTTCTCGGGGCGGGTGAGCTTGCGGAAGAGGGCCTTGAGGGCCAGCTGCTGCCGCTCCAGGCGGCCGATGTCGCCCATCTCGTCGTGGCGCCAGCGCAGGAAGCCCTCCAGGTCGCGGCCCTTGAGGGTCTGGGGCCCGGGCTGGAGGTCGATGTGCAGCCCCTGGCTGTTGTCCACGTAGTAGAGGCGCTTGGGCACATCCACCTCGATGCCGCCGAGCACGTCGGCCATCCGCCGGATCGAGGCGAGATTCACCAGCACGTGGTGGCTGATCGGCCGCCCCATGCGGCTGGAGAGCTCCTGCTTCACCAGCTCGGCGCCGCCGAGGCTGTAGAGGGCATTGGCCTTCACGCCGCCGTACTGCTCGGTCTCGATGTAGCTGTCCCGCGGCACCTGGATCAGGCGCGTCACCCCGTTCTCCACCCGCAGCACGGCCATCACGTCGGTGTTGCCGCCCCCCACGTCGGTGCCGAGCAGGAGAACGTCCTGGTGGCCGAAGTTGGCCCAGGCCGCGAAGGGATTGGTGAGCCGCTTGTCCTGCACGTGGATCTCGCTGGAGAGCCACTGGCTGAGCGGAACCGCCAGCAGCAGGCCGCCGCTGAGCCCCAGCACCAAGGCCAACAGGATGGGGCCGCGCTGACCTCGCTTGGGACGGCTCTGCGCCGCAGGTGTCTTCATGTTGGAAAACTTATGTCAGGCGCCGATGGGGAGGGCCTCCTCCGGCCGGAGCCCTGCCTGGACCCGCCAGAGGCCGGCGTAGGCGCCATCGGCGGCGATCAGCTGGTCGTGGGTGCCGCTCTCCACCAGCCGGCCGTGCTCCATCACCACGATCCGGTCGGCATGGCGCACGGTGCTGAGCCGGTGGGCGATCACCAGGGTGGTGCGGTCGGCGGTGAGGCGGTCGAGGGAGCGCTGGATTGCGGCCTCGGTGTCGTTGTCCACGGCGGCGGTGGCCTCATCGAGGATCAGCACCGGCGGGTTCTTGAGGATGGCGCGGGCCAGGGCGATGCGCTGGCGCTGGCCCCCGGAGAGGCGCTGGCCCCGCTCGCCCACCACGGTGTCGTAACCGTGGGGCAGGGCCTCGATGAAGCCGGCCGCCTCGGCGAGGGCCCCGGCCCGCTCGATCGCTGCCCGCGGGGCATCGAAGCTGCCGTAGGCGATGTTCTCGGCCACGCTGCCGTGGAAGAGGAACACCTCCTGGCTCACCAGGCCGATGGCGTGGCGCAGGTCGTCGTGGCGCAGCTGCTCGATCGGGTGACCATCCAGCAGGATGCGCCCCTCCTGCAGCTCGTAGAGCCGCAGCAGCAGCTTCACGATCGTGCTCTTGCCCGAGCCGGTGGCGCCCACGATGCCGAGGGTGGAGCCGGCCGGAATCTCCAGGGAGAACCGATCCAGCAGCCGCGGCCGGCCCGCATAGCCGAAAGCCACCGCCTCGAAGCGGATCTCCCCCCGCACGCTGTCGCGGGAGAGGGGCAGGCTGCCGCCGGGGATGGCGATCGGGGTGTCCAGCAGGTCGAGCACCCGCTGGGTGGAGGCCATGGCCCGCTGGTAGTCGTCGAGGGTGCGGCCGAGGGTGGTGAGCGGCCAGAGCAGCCGCTGGGTGATGTACACGAGGAAGGTGTAGGCCGCCACGCCGAGGCTGCCGCGCCACACCTGCAGTCCCCCGATCAGCAGGATCGCGAGGAAGGCGAAGAGGATCGCGAAGCGGATCAGCGGCACGAAGGCCGCCGAGAAGCGGATCGCCCGCCGGTTGCTCTGGCGGTAGGCGTCGCTCTGGCGGCGCAGCCGGTCGTTCTCCCACGACTCGGCCACGTAGGCCTTGATCGTGAGCATGCCGCCGAGGTTGTTGGCGAGGCGGCCGGCGATGTCGCCGGCCCGCTCCCGCACCTCCTGGTAGCGGGGTGCCAGACGCCGCTGGAAGCGCAGGGAACCCCAGAGAATCACCGGGATCGGCAGGAACGAAACCCCGGCCACCCCGGGCGAGAGCCAGAGCATCGCGCCGCCCACGGCCAGCACCGTGGTGATCAGCTGCAGGATCTCGTTGGCGCCGTGGTCGAGGAAGCGCTCGAGCTGGTTGATGTCGTCGTTGAGGATCGTGAGCAGCCGGCCGCTGCTCCCCGCCTCGAAGAAGGCCATCTCCAGGCGCTGGAGGTGGTCGTAGGCCTCGAGCCGCAGCTCGTGCTGCACGGTCTGGGCCAGGTTGCGCCAGAGCAGGCCGTAGAGGTATTCGAAGGCCGATTCGGCGGTCCAGATCAGGAAGGACAGCACCGCCAGCACCACCAGCTGGCTGGGCACGGTGGCCACGCCGAGCTCGGCCAGCCAGGAGTTCTGGCGCTTCACCACCACGTCCACCGCCAGGGCGATCAGCACCGGGGGGGCCAGGTCGAACAGCTTGTTGAGCACCGAGCAGCTGGCGGCCAGCCACACCAGGCGCCGGTGGGGGCGCAGGGCCCGCAGCAGGCGGGGCAGGGCGGGGCTGGGGCCGGAGGGGGCCATGGCGGCGGAGACGCGGGTGCGTGAGCTGGTGAAGATGTTTACGACGAACTCTCCCTTCCCGGGCGCCGGGCGTAGACCGAAGGCATCCCTTCCGGGAGACCACCATGTCCAGAAGCAGAGCATTCAACCGTTTCCATCGCTGGACGGCGAAGGTGCGCCGTCACCACCTCCGGGCTGCCCTGCCTGAGGTGCGCGAAGGAGAACCGCTGGCCCCCTGCCCGGGGTCCGAACTCCGGCGCCGGGCCTACCAGGCCGATCAGCTCGAGGAGCTCGAACGGGGCGAACTGGAGCTGCAGGAGCTCTGAGCGCTTTCCCGCTGCACAGGGCTGATCGCCCCACGAGTGGATAACCGGATCCCCAGAGGTACCCAGAAGTGGTTCAGCTCTGGGACAGCAAAAACCGGAGGTCCCGTTTCCGGGAGCCTCCGGTTCTCACCACAGGTTCTGACGACAGTCCAGAGAGCGCTTCCGTGGGCGGGCTCCTGTCGAAGCCTGCGCGGAGGCAGCGTCATCCGCGAGCAAACCGTCTGGGGAGAATCGGGCAAATCTCCCCAGGGATGTCTGTCAGGAGCAGGAATGCCTGCGTGGGGAGGTAGCGATCCTTGCCGGGGGTCACCAGCGGTTGCCGCCGCCACCCCCGCCGTAGCCGCCGCCACCGCCACCGCCGCCACGGTTGCCGTAGCCACCGCGGCCGCCGCCGCCACCACCGCCGCCTTCACGGGGGGTGGCTTTGTTGACGCGGATCATGCGGCCCATCCACTCGACGTCCTGGAGGTCATCGATGGCCTGCTGTTCCGCAGCGTCATCGGCGAGTTCCACGAAGGCGAAGCCCCGCTTGCGGCCGGTTTCGCGATCAAGGGGCAGGCTGCAGTTGCGCACCTCTCCGTACTGGCCGAAGAGATCAAGGAGATCCTCACGTTCGGCCTGGAACGAGAGGTTTCCGACGTAGATGGTCATTAATTGAGCTGGACCTGGAACTGATTCGGAGGAAGCCGCGCCTCCTTGGGAATGCCAGTGGGAAAGCCTGGACGACTCGGCGACCGCGGTGGCCGGCCGGGGGTCAATACCTGCTGAGCGCGCCGAAGGGAGCCTGTGAGCCCTGGAATCGCATCCACCCTACAGCGCCACAGGAGCCGGATCTCCGCGCAGCCCAGGGGGATGGAGAAGCATGAAGCACAGAGGAAGGGAATCTGAAGAACAGCCTTCTCGCCCGTCTAGTGTCCCATTGTCAGCAAATCCTGATTCAGTCCCGATCCCGATGACAGCCCCTGTCCCCTGGAGCCTGGCGTGGAGCGACGACGGCGAACTCGCCGCCCAGGACCGATTTGATCTGCTGCAGAGCCTGGTGGGTGTGGAATCCAGTGAGGTGCAGCCTTCCCTGATCGCCGCCGTGGAACGGCTCTCGGTGGCCGAGATCAGCGTGCTGGCCACCCACGATGTGACCGGTCTCTGCGCCTGAGGCGCGGCCGGCGGCGGGCGCAGGGCGTCATCGTCCCCTGACGCCCGGCCGCCGGCCTGGTCTCTGTTGTCGACAGCCCTGTTCAGGACAGCCCTTTTCAGGACAGCCGTGAGATCTGCAGCTCGCGGTTCATGACCCGCAGACGCCGCAGGTTCTCGAACACGTTCGGCGGCATTCCCTTGGGCAGATCCACGGTGCTGTGGGCATCGAAGATCTGGATGCGACCGATCATCCGCCCGGCGATGCCGGCCTCATTCGCGATCGCGCCCACAATGTTCCCCGGCTTGACGCGGTCGCGCCAGCCCACCTCGATGCGGAAGCGATCCATGTCCGCATCCGGCGGGGCAGCCTCCTGGCGAGGGGCATCGGAGCGCATCCGCTCGCGCCCGCCGGCGGCGGGAGCACCCCGCCGCTCGATCCGCCGGGGACCGGCGCCGTCGCGCTCCCGCCCGCCTTCGCGGCCGGGGCCGCGGGCCGCCGGCTGATTCCAGTTCTCCTCGCCGTGCAGCAGCAGCGGCTTGCCCGCCAGGCTCAGCTGCAGGGCCGCCAGGGCCAGCTGCTCGCTGCTCACGCCGTGCTCGCGGGCCACCCGCTGCAGGATCTCGCTGAGCAGGGCACGCTCTTCCTCGCTGCCCGCCGGCGTGGTGAGGCTGCCGCTGAGTTTCTGGCGCAGCCGGTCGAGACGGTTCTGGTTGATGGTGGCGTTGCTGGGCACCTCCATCGGCTCGATGCTGCGGCCCACGGCCCGCTCCAGCCCGCCGAGGAAGCGGCGCTCCCGGGGGGTGAGGAACAGGATCGCCTCGCCGCTGCGGCCGGCCCGGCCGGTGCGGCCGATGCGGTGCACGTAGGCCTCGCCGTCGAACGGCATGTCGTAGTTCACCACCAGGCTCACCCGCTCCACGTCGAGGCCCCGGGCCGCCACGTCGGTGGCCACCAGCACATCCACCCGGCCGTCCTTGAGGCGCTCGATCGTGCGCTCCCGCTGGGCCTGGGGCACATCGCCGTTCAGCACGGCCACCTCGTAGCCGTGGCTCTCGAGGAACTCCGCCACCGTGAGGGTGATCGCCTTGGTGCGGGCGAAGATGATCGTTCCTTCACTCGATTCGGCTTCCAGCACCCGCTGCAGCACCGGCAGCTTGTGGGGGCCGTGCACCATCAGATAGCGCTGCCGGATGCGGCCGCCGTCGGAGGCCTTGGTGCGGATCGTCACCTCCGCCGGCTCGCGCAGATAGTTGTGCGAAATCCGCCGGATCTCGGACGGCATCGTGGCGGAGAAGAGCACCACCTGGCGCTCGCTCGGCAGCTGCTCGAGCACCCACTCCACGTCGTCGATGAAGCCCATGCGGAGCATCTCGTCGGCCTCGTCGAGCACGAGGGCCCGCAGATGGGAGAGATCCAGGGTTCCCTGGCGCATGTGGTCCATCACCCGGCCGGGGGTGCCCACCACGATCTGCACCCCGCGGCGCAGCTGCTGGATCTGGTCGCGGAAGTCGGCGCCGCCGTACACCGCCAGCACCTTCACCTGCGGCAGCCGGGAGGCGTAGCTCTGGAAGGAATCGGCCACCTGCAGGGCCAGTTCCCGGGTGGGGGCCAGCACCAGCACCTGGGGCTTGCGCACCTCGGGATCGAGGCGGGCCAGCAGGGGCAGGGCGAAGGCGGCGGTCTTGCCGGTGCCCGTCTGGGCCTGGCCCACCAGGTCGCGGCCGAGCATCAGCTCGGGGATGGCCGCCTGCTGGATCGGGGAGGGCTGGGCGTAGCCGATCTCCGTGAGGGTCTCCAGGAGTTCGGGGGCGAAGCCGAAGGTGGCGAAGCCGTTGGCGGGGGCCTCGGTGGCTTCCAGGGTGGTTTCCGTGGCGGCTTGCTCGGTGGGCGCCTCCAGGGTGGCGGTGACGGTGCTCAGCTCCTGGGCATCTGCCTGGTTCTCGCCCTCGTTGTGCAGCTCCGGCAGGGGCTCGGAGGGAACGGCGGACGCAGCGAGGCTGGCCTCGAGCGGGCTGGCGGTGTCAGCGCCGGTGGCGGTGCACACGGTGCTGCCGCCTTCAGGGAATGGGGTCACGGGATGTCCGGGCCTGGGAAAACCTTCAACGCAGGCCGGCAGAAACCCAAGGGTTGGAAATGTTGTCGAACTCTGAGCAAAGAAACGGTCTCACGGGCGGCCAGGTTCTGGCACGGCCGCATTTGCCGCTGGCTGGGGTCTGAGCAGCACGGGGACGGGGAAACAGTGATGGGGGTCCCGACTCCGGCTCCAGAAGAATTCAACAGCTCACCTGAACTGCCACGCCCTTGATCAAAGGGTGAACCGAAACACTACACCCTGCCGTAGTCATCGGCGAGGCGCTCGATGTCCTCCTCCTCCAGAACGGTGCCGCGCTGCACCTCGAGGATCAGCAGACCGTCCTGATCCGCCTTGGCCCGGTGGATCGTCATCGGCGGGATCTCCACCCGCACCCCGGGCTGCAGGGGGCGATGGCAGGCGGTCCCGTCGGCCCGCACGATGTCCACGCCGCCGCTGCCGGAAAGCACCAGCCAGTGCTCGTGGCGATGCCGATGGCGCTGGCGGCTGAGGCGCTGCCCCGGCTGGATCTGCAGCTGCTTCACCCGGTACCCGGGTCCCTCGGTGAGGGTGAGGAACCAGCCCCACGGCCGCACCACCACAGGCTGGGGCTCCCCGGGGTCGGGGGGGGCGATTCCCTTTCCCTGGACGTCTCCCTGGGCATCGGCTGGACTCATCCTCGGGCTCTCGCGGGGCGGGGGCAGGCGCGGGGCAGGAGCCTGGCGGGGGAGGCCGGGGTCCACCCACGTTCTATCCCAGGGGTGGCGTGATCAACAGGGCCTCGCGGCGGGCCCGGGTGAGGGCGGTGTAGAGCAGCCGGGAATCCCCCTGGTCCGGGTCGCTCAGCAGCACGATCACCCGCTCGGCCTCGCTTCCCTGGGCCTTGTGCACCGTGAGGGCCAGGGCCGGCTCCACCGCGCCCTGCAGCTGGGCCGGATGGAGCCAGAGATCCTCCCCGAAGAGCAGGCTGCGCTCGCCGCCGCTGCGGCGCACCAGCACCCCCAGATCGCCGTTGGCCAGCCCCAGATCGGGCAGGTTGCGGCAGCAGAGCACGGGCGTGCCCGCCGGCCAGGCCCCGGGGCCGGCCGCCGCCGCCGCTCCCAGCAGGGCCGCGTGGATCCGCTCCACACCCCAGCGCCCCCGCCGCAGCGGCGAGAGCACCAGCAGTTCCCCCAGGGCGCTCTGCAGGACCTCGATCGCCTTCCCCTGTGCGGTCCCCTCCTCCGTGCTGCGGGCCCGCCCCGCGGCAGCCGCGAGCCGCTCCAGCTGCCGCTGCCGCTGCCGCAGGGGCTCCAGCAGGGCGGGCGGCAGGCCTTCGCTGGGGCGGGCGGTGCGCCAGCGCAGGTTGCCCTCGGGCGGGAGCCGGCGCAGGGAGGTCGCCAGCTCCCCCAGGCCCGGGCGGCTCCAGTCCCGCAGCTCCGCGGCCAGGGCGGCGATGGAGCCGTTGTTCCGGTAGGTGGTGCGCAGCAGCACCGACGCTTCCCCCAGGGCCTCCTGCAGTGCAGGCCGCTGCAGCTCCAGCAGCACCGCCCCGGGCCCCACCGGCGGCAGCTGGGCCGGATCCCCCACCAGCACCAGGCGACAGCGGGGGGGGAGCGCCTCCAGCAGCGCCTGCATCAGGGGGAGATCCACCATCGAGAGCTCATCCACCACGAGCAGATCCAGCTCCAGCGGCCGCCGGCGATCCCGGCCGAAGAGCTGGCCGTTGCTCTCCAGCAGCCGGTGCAGGGTGCTGCTGCCTGCGCCCGCCAGCAGCGTGCGCAGCGGAGCCTCCAGTTCGAGCGCCCCGCGCCGCACCGCCTCCTGCAGCCGGGCCGCGGCCTTGCCGGTGGGGGCCGCCAGCTGCAGCCGCAGGCCAGGGCGCAGCCGCAGCTGGCTGGCGAGGATTTCCACAACCGTGCTGGTCTTGCCCGTGCCCGGTCCGCCGCCCAGCAACAGCCCGCCCTTCAGGGCGGCCAGCACCGCCTGCTGCTGCCGCGGGTCCAGGCCCCGGGCGGCGGCCCGGCGCTTCGCCTGCTCCAGGTCCGCTTCGCCGGCCGGCAGCGGCAGAGGTGTGCGCGCCCGCTGCACCAGTTCCGCCAGCACGGTGTCCAGCTGCCGGTGCCAGCGGCGCCAGCGCAGCCGCCGCCCCTCCACCAGCACCAGGGGCGCCTCGCCGGAATCGGAGGGATCCTCGGCCCGTGCTGTCAGGGGAGAAGCCGCCAGCGCTCTGCGGTGCCGCTCGGGCCAGCCGGCGGCGTTCACCTCCTGCGGCGCCGGCCCGGCCAGATCGAGCTCGAGGCTGCCCCGCTCCAGGGCGCCGGCCAGGGCGGCGATCACCTCCAGCAGGGCCGGCTCCGGCGGCGTGCCCCACAGCCGCGGCAGGGCCTCCACCAGCAGGGGGGCGAGATCGCCCGTGCGTCCCTGGAGCTCGCCCGCACTCATGAACGCTCCTCCACTTCGCCTCGCTCCAGCAGGGCATCGAGGGCCAGCAGCCGCTCCAGCGGGGCGGGTTCCACCAGCACCCCGGGCACCGTGCTGCCCTGCTGCGCGGCGTGCCGGGCCGCCGGGCCGCTCCCCGGCACGCCGCGCAGGAACACATACACCGATCCCCCCAGATCCCGCTCGGCGCGGTAGCCGGGCAGGCGCCAGCGCAGGTAGCGGTGCAGCGCCACCTGGTACAGATGCGCCTGCAGCAGGTAGTGGTGGTGCTCCATCTGCGCCACCATCGCCGGCAGGTCGTAGTGGGCGGGGCCGCAGGCGAGGGGCTGGCCCTCCGCGGTGCGCTCGCCGATCCAGTTGCTCTTCCAGTCGAGCACCCACCAGCGCCCCTGGGTGCGGAACACCAGGTCGATCGAACCGGTGAGGAAGCCGCGGCCGCTCACCTCCAGCTCCGCCAGGCGGCGGGCATAGGAGGGCTCCACCAGGCCGCCGGGGTGCTCGGCAAAGGCCCGGGCCAGCCCGGCGGCACTCACGGCCGCCTGCTGCGGCGCCTCCACCGCCAGGGGCAGATCGAAGCGCAGTTCGTTGAGCCGCTCCTCCGGCGCCAGCTCGGCCAGGTGGAAGGTCCCCAGGGCTCCCCCCAGGGGGGTGTGGCGCAGCTGCTCGATCGCCTCGGCCACGCCATCGCCCAAAGCCGCGGACAGGCCGGAGCGCTGCAGTTCTTCGGCCACCACCGCCAGGCCATCGGGGTCGTGGCCGGAGCGGCGGTAGTCGATCCGCTCCAGGATCCGGTGCAGGCAGTCCCCGGCGGCGGGGCCGCGGGGAAAGTCCGCCAGGGGGCCGGTGCGCTCCCAGGTGCTGGCCGCCTCCGGCGGCTGGGAACTGCGCTCGCCGCGGGGCGCGTTCTCCTCCTCCCCGCCCCGGTCGGCTTCGTCGGCGTCGCGGCCCTCCTCGAGGGCGGCGGGGGTGAGGCTGCCGCGCCCCTGGGTCCAGGCCGAGTAGCTGCCGCGGCTCCAGCGGGTGTCGATGCGGTGGCGCGGCACGGGGCCTGCCGCCAGCTCCCCCTCGGGCGCAGGGCGTTGCCAGCGACGGCCCGGGGCCGGCAGGCTCTCCGGCTCGATGCGGTGCAGGGGGAGGTCGTCGGGGCTGCGCAGGCCGCCGCCGGCTTCCAGCAGCCAGGCGGAGAGGGGATTGGTCCGGTGCTTCTCGGGGGGCGGCTCCAGCCAGCCCAGCACCAGCAGGTGCCGGGCGCGGGTGAGGGCCACGTAGGCCAGGCGCTCGCTTTCCTGCTGATCGGCGAGATGGTCCTGCAGGGCGGCCCGGCGGCCCTGGCCCCAGTGGGGCGAGAGGTGCAGATCCAGGTGGGGCGCCTCGCGGCCGGGAGGTCGCCAGCGGCGGCCGATCTCCCGGGCGCCGGCCTTCGGGGGGGAGGGCGCCCTCCAGAGGTACGGACAGATCACCACCGGGTACTCCAGCCCCTTGCTGCGGTGCACCGTCACCACGGCCACGGCGGAGTCGGCGGCGTCGCTGTGGAGCTGGTGCGGCTCCGGCACGGCGCGCTCCGGATCGTGCCGCAGCCGCCGCAGCCAGTCGGCGGCGGCCTCCACCGCCAGCCCCTGCTGGTGAATGCGCTCCTGCACCAGTTCGGCGCTCTGCTGCAGATCCGCCAGCAGCCTTCCCCCCAGGGAGAGGCGGGCCATCCCCTCGGTGCTGAGCAGCTGCGCCAGGACCCCCAGCAGCCCGAGCCGGGGCAGCCGTTCGCTGAGCTGGCCGATCCGCTCCGCCAGGGCCGCCCACCGCTGCGGCGGCGCGGCCGCCAGCTCCTCCGCCGACCAGCCCAGCAGGGGCGAGGCGGCCAGCAGGCGCCGGCGGCCGTCGCTGGCGGGATCGGCCAGGGCATCGAGCAAGCGCTGCAGGGCGGTGGCCCCCTCGGTGGAGAACACATCGCCGCGGCTCACCAGCCGGCTGGGCAGCCCCCGCCGCTCCAGGGCCCGCCGCAGCTCCTCCGCCTGGTCGTGGCGGCTCACCAGCAGGCAGAGGTCCTGGGGCTGCAGCCCCAGATTCCGCTCCAGCAGCTGCAGGCAGAGGGCAGCGGTGCGCTCGGGCAGCTCCGCCTCCTGCTCGTAGGGCAGCAACTGCAGGGGGCTTTCCCCTGGCTCGAGCGCCAGTTCCCCCTTGTCCGCCCGGGCGACCACCGCGGGCACCTCCAGCTCCGAGCGCACCATGCCGCGCCCCATCAGGGCATTGAGGGCCGCCACCAGCGGCTCCGAGGAGCGGCGGTTCTCCCGCAGCTCATGGATGGCCAGGGCCCGCTGCCGCGCCTGCCGGTAGGTGGCCAGTTCCCCGCCGCGGAAGCGGTAGATGGCCTGCTTGGGGTCGCCCACCATCACCAGCAGGTGGCCGCCGGGCGCCTGCGGCGCCGCGAAGGCCTGCTCGAGGATCCGCCACTGGATCGGATCGGTGTCCTGGAATTCATCGATCAGGGCCACCCGGTAGCGCTGCCGCACGGCGGTGATCAGCTCGCCGTGGGCCGTGCCGTCGAGGCCGGGGTCGAGCCCCTCCAGCAGCTCCCCGAAGCCCATCCGCCCGGCCCGGCCGCGGCGGCGGCGCAGCTCCGCCCGGCCCCAGTGGGCGAAATGCAGCAGCGAGAGCTCCAGGGGGCCATCGACCAGGGCCGCGATCGCCTCCAGCAGGGGCGCCTCCGGCAGCGGCGATTCGGGCGCGCTGTCGCCCCCGCTGATCGGTGCGCTCGCCTTGGCGTAGGGGGCCGGATGGAAGTACTCCAGCAGCAGCTGCTCCCGATTCCCCGAGCTGCCGATGGGGCGGCTGAGCTCCAGCACCTCCCGCAGGTCGGGGACGCCCTCCCGCTCCTCCAGCCAGCGGTGGACCAGCGCCACCCGATCGCTCCTGGGCTTGGCGGCATAGGGGGTGGCCTTGGCGCTGGAACCACCGGCCTTCAGGTCGGTGGGGAGGCGGCAGAAGGCCTGCTCGAGCGCCTCGCCCCGCTGCCGCCACTCCGCCACGAACCGCTCCCACAGCCGCGGCCAGAGGCTCTCCAGCTGGCCGGCCAGGGGCTGCTCCGCGCTCAGCCCGGCCGGCAGGGGATCGAGGTCCAGGGCCGGATCGCCATCGAGCCGCTGCAGCAGCGAGCGCAGCAGTTCGGGCGCCAGGCCGCGCAGCTCCAGTCCGGCCAGGAATCCCGCCGGCAGGGGCAGCACCTGCTGCTGCCAGTAGTCGTGGCACACCTGGGCTCCGTTCTCGGCGCCGTCGCTTTCGAGCTCCACCGCGGGGCCCAGCCCGGCCTCCAGGGCCTGCCGCTGCAGGGTGCGGCGGCAGAAGCCGTGGATGGTGGTGATGTCGGCCCGGTCGAGTTCCTCGAGGGCCAGCAGCAGCCGCCCCCGCAGCGGGCCCCGGCCTTCCGCCCCGGGCGGCTGCGCCTCCAGCCAGGCCGCCAGCACCGCATCCCCCGGGGGGCGATCCCCGGCCTCCGGCTCCAGCAGGGCAAGGGCCTCCTGCAGCCGCCGGGCGATCCGGTCGCGCAGTTCGGCCGCGGCGGCCTCCGTGAAGGTCACCACCAGCAGCTGCTCGAGCCGCAGCGGCTCCTGCGGCCGCGTCACCAGCCGCAGCACCAGGTGGGCCAGGGCGAAGGTCTTGCCGGTGCCGGCGCTGGCCTCCAGCAGCTGCACCCCTTCCTCCAGCGGAAAGGTGTTGGCATCGAAGGCGAGCCGCGGGGCCGTCATGGGGCCTCGGCTCCTGCCTTGACGGCTTCCCAGTGCTCCAGCAGCGGGCCATGCAGCGTCCTGGCGAGCGTGGTGAGCGGCTCGCGCAACAGCTCCCGGGCGGCGGTGTCCCGGCCGAAGCAGAGGGCCATTGCGGGCTGCTCCCGTTCCCCAAAGCGCTGCGGGTCCCCCTCCCAGATGCGGGTGGCCCCCTGCAGGCCGCCGCCGCTGGTGCGGGCTTCGGCTTCGGCCCAGGCCCAGCCGGTGTCCGGTGGCACCGGCCAGCAGCGGTGCCGGTGGGCCTCCCGCAGGTCGTTCAGGATCCGCAGCTGTTCCTCGGCCTGGTGGGGCTGGGGCGGCCGCAGCCGCTCGAGCACCCTGAAGCTGTCCCCCTCCCGGGCCAGCAGCAGGGCCGCCCTGGGGCGGGCCCCGGAGGCCACCGCCAGCAGCAGCCGCAGCCACAGCTCCAGCCGCACCCGGCAGCCGGGCCGCCCCGGATGGGGCAGCACCAGCTGCTCCCCCCGCCAGGGCAGCTCCGCCGCCAGATTGCCCGCCACCGCGGGCCGGCTGGTGGCCTCCCCCAGGGCGGTCAGCTCCTGCTGCAGGGTGGTCCAGCGCCGCTCCAGGCGCTCCGCCTCGAGCTGGCCGGCGGCGCCGGCCGGCAGCAGCCCCTGGCCTCGGCAGAGGGTGCTCCAGCCGGGAGGAGGAGCCGCGGGCTCCAGGCCGCGTTCGAGCTCCTGGCGCAGCAGCTGGGCCCGCAGCCGCTCGTCCAGCTGGAGCGCCTCGAGATCCTCCACCTGCCGCGCCCATTCCCGCGGCCGCAGCCCCAGGGTCTCGAGCCAGCACTCCTGGGGTTGGCGCAGCCAGCGGAGCAGGTCGGCGTAACCCTCTTCCGAGCCCTGCCTCGCCGGCCCTTCGGCGGGCTGAGTCGCCTGGGGGGCCAGCGCCAGGGCCCTGGGCGGCTCGGGGGCGGCCTGCTCGAGCAGGCGGCGGGTTTCCAGCAGACGCCGGTCGCTGCAGGGCGCCGGCCGTTCCCCCACCGCCAGGAAGTTGCGGCGCTCCAGGGGGCTGGCGCAGTGATCCCACTGCAGCGCCCGGCTCTGCTCCGCACCCAGCTCCTGCTCCAGCAGGGCGAGCCACTGGCGCACCGGGGTGGAGGGGGTGAGCGCCTCGCCGCTGCGCTCCTCCCGGCTGCTCCAGGTCACCAGCAGGTGCTGGCGGGCCGAGAGCACGCTCTCCAGCAGCACGTAGCGGTCCTGGTCCGCCGGCCCCGGATCGCCCAGGCAGCGCTGCCGCTCCAGCAGGTGGAAGCCGGGACGTTCCCTCTGGCGGGGGAACACCCCGGCGTCGAGGCCCAGCAGCACGATCACCCGGTGGGGGATGGCGCGCATCGGCTCCAGGGCTCCGATCGTGAGGGCCCCGCTGCGGTGGCCGAAGCGGCCGCTGTCCGCGCCGAGCCGCTCCCCCAGCACCTCGCCCACCACCGGTGCCTCCAGCACCAGAGCGCTGCTCCCCGCCACCGCCAGCCAGTCGCCCAGGGCGGCCTGGATCGCCGGCAGCTCCCAGGCCCGTTCGCCGCCGTCGCCGAAGAGGTCTGTCAGCAGCTCCCGCAGCAGGGGCACCCAGGCCGCGGGTGCACGGCCTGGGCCGAGGGTCTCCAGCCAGCGCTGCAGATCCCGCAGCAGCACCAGCCAGCGGCTGAGGCGGGCCAGGTCGGTGCCCAGGGGCAAGGGCGCACAGCCGCCCGGGGCCAGCCCCGGCTCCGGCGGCAGCACCAGCCCCAGCAGCAGCCGATCGATCGCCCAGCCGAGGCTGTGGGTGGGATCGCCGCCGCGGCTGCGGCCATCGAGGCCCCAGCGGAAGCCGGCCTGCTGCAGCCGTTCCGTGATCGCCCCGGCTTCGCGGGGCGGGATGCCGCGGCCCTCCAGCAGCGGCGCGCAGCCGAGCAGGGCCTCCAGGGCTGAGGCGGTGAGCCGCTCGCCCCCCAGCGCCAGCAGCTGCAGCAGGGCCTGGGTGATGCCGGCCTCGCTCTGCTGGCTGCGGTCGGTGAGGCGCCAGGGCAGGGCCACGCCGGTGGCCTCGCTGTCCCCGAACACGGCGGCCACCAGCGGCGCGAAGCGATCCACCTGGGGGGTCATCACCAGGATGTCCCGGGGGGTGAGGCTCGGATCGGCGGCCATCAGCTGCAGCAGCCGGTCGCGCACGATCTGCACCTGCCGCAGCTGGCCCGGGCAGGCGTGGAACTCGAGGGAGCAGTCCCCGGGCGGCCGCACCAGCGGCTCGGCCTGCTCCGGATCCACCAGCTGCTGCTGCAGCTGCTCCAGCAGGCTCGGCGGCCGCGGCGGCTGCTGCGCCGAACCCAGCCGCGCCATGGTGGCGGCCCCCAGGAAGAGGTCCTGCTCCTGGGCGCGCCCCAGCTGGGTTTCGCCGGAGCCCTCCAGCAGCTGCTGGAATTCGGCCCCCAGCCGGCCGAAGCGCGCCTCGAACCGCGACGCCTCCAGCAGCCAGTCCTCCCCGAGCGGCGTCAGGGCCGGCCCCGCCTCCCCCCGCCGCTGCCACAGGTCGCGGCAGGGGGTGAGCAGGTAGATCTCCACATCCAGCAGCCCCGAGAGCGCCTGCAGCAGCTCCACCTGCACCGGCGCCATGCTGCTGATCCCGAACAGGCGCAGCACGGTGCCCTCCCCCAGGCC
>JBMLOS010000244.1:0-10523 GCA_049242845.1 Prochlorococcaceae cyanobacterium | reverse complement strand
ACGCCACCCACCGGACTCACCCCAGATCCAGGCATCACGCCACCCACTGGCCTCACCCCTGATCCGGGCATCACTCCGGATCCGGGCGTGACGCCACCCACTGGCCTTACTCCTGATCCGGGCACCACTCCGGATCCAGGCCACACACCACCCACTGGCCTCACTCCCGACCCGGGCATCACTCCGGATCCGGGCGTGACGCCCCCTACTGGCCTCACTCCTGATCCAGGCATCACCCCAGATCCGGGCGTGACGCCACCCACCGGACTTACTCCCGATCCGGGCACCACTCCGGATCCAGGCCACACACCACCCACTGGCCTCACTCCTGATCCAGGCATCACACCGGATCCAGGCATCACGCCACCCACCGGACTCACTCCCGATCCAGGCATCACACCGGATCCGGGCGTGACGCCCCCCACTGGCCTTACTCCTGATCCGGGCCACACCCCGCCCACCGGTCTCACCCCGACCGGCGGTGGTGATGTGCCCCCGCATTACACCCCCCCTCCGGGGCTACCTCCCCTGGACCCACCGGGCAACCCCAGCCACCCCACCGTGGTGGGTGGGGCGATTCCGGGCACCAGCTTCGGCGGCAATAACCCGCCCCCGGGGATCTGGAGCATCCAGACCTCCGCACCGGGGCACCAGTTCAACGGGGTCAATACCCCCCAGGCCCCCGGAGCCTGGGGAACCGCGCAGGTGAGCTCCACCGGAGTGGTGACCTACAGGGAAGATCCAGCGAAGATCGCCGCCAACCCAGGCACCGTTACCTCAAGCACAACCACAACAACCAGCACAAGCCATACAGGCGCGATCAACCCCGGCGGCCACATGCTGACCAACAATGGAGCATTCCACGGAAAAGCCTGGTGGAAGATCACATCAGAAACAGGCGAAGTGCAAACCTACTCGATTGAAACAAGGGATCACACCGAAACTTACGACATATTCTACAACGGCCAATACTATGGAACCTATCTGATATCCGCCGACTCAAGAACCGAGCACATCGGAGAGCAGAAGGTGTGGGTTCGCAACACACACGGCAACCCCCATCTGGGACACTATGAAACAACACCTGCCCAAGACATCTTTCACATCAGTGATCCCATCGTGCAGAGGCTGGCCGGCGGCGAGCTGAGCCTGGTGGATCCCACCATTGCCGCCGACGCACCCGACCCCTCCGCGGAGCATCACGAGGATTCCGCGACCCTTGAGTTGCTCGATCCCCTGCCGGATCCGGTGGGCCTGGAGGGTGCGGCCCAGGCGCTCGCGGAAGACCACCAGGCCCTCCACACCCACCCAGGGGTGGATCAGGACAGCTCAGATCAGCTGACCACAGCAGATGGCCTTGCGGCCGAGGACTCCCCTTCCCTGGTCCTTCCCACGGAAGAGCCGGCACCCCTTGCCGCCGCGATCGTGGAGCCCGACCAACTCCTCCAGGCGGTGCACGCCACCCTGGAGCCCCCTGTGGCGGCAGCGGCGCCCCCCCTCTCCCCATCCTCGGGAGATGCCGAGAACCTGGATCATCAGCAGCTGCAGCAGATCACCCAGTCGTTCCTGGAGGGAGAGCACACCCCGGCGGACCCGGCCACCGAGAGCAGCGAGCCGGCCCGAGCCGGCGACACCAGCGCGCCCTCGGCAGAGGTGCAGCATGGCGCTCAGGAGCCCGGCAGCCTGGAGCAGAGCCACGCCGAGGGCAGCGAGGTTCTCGATCCCGCCAAGCTCCAGGAAGCCAGCCAGACGCTGCTCAGCAGCGATGGCCCCGAAGCGGCGAGCCCCGCGGATGCGCAGGGATCGAGCCCGGTCCCGGAGGAGATCCCCAACACGGGCCTGGCCTCCACGGACATCGCCGAGACCGATGGCGGTGCTCCGGACACCCAGGGCGGCGACCTGCCCTTGGACACGGAACTGCCCTCAGCGATGCCCTCGGCCGCGCCGGAGCAGGAGGATCTTCCCCCTCCGCTGTTCTGAGGCTGCTCAGCCTCTCCCTGGGCCGCCGCTGCCGCGGCTCAGGGAGACCCCGCGAATTCGTACCAGGCGGTGAGCAGCTGATAGGCGGCATTGCGCCGGATCCAGCGCTCCGCATCCCCGCCCTGATCCGGATGCCAGGTCTTGAGGTTGCGCCGCCAGGTGGCCCGCACCACGGTCCAGGAGCTGCCGGGCACCACGCCGAGTTCCTCGCAGGCTTCCCGGTAGCCGGTGAGCCAGGGATCCGACCCACCCGCCGCCTGCGGATCGGGCATGCTCTCGGGGATGGCCTGGGCCAGGCGCTCCACCAGCTCGCGCGCCTCCTGGCTGGTGCGCAGGGCCCGGGCCACATCCTCACGTGCCTGGCGCAGCTGGTCGCTGACGCTGCCGGTGAGCCGCTCCAGCCGGCTGCGGCTCTCCTCGAGGGCCTCCTGGGCCTGGGCACCCATCGCCTCGAGCCGGCCCAGGGCCTGCTCCACAGCCCGGCTGCCGTCCTGACGCACCTGCTGGGCCTCCTGGATGCGCTGATCCATCTGCACCAGCCGCTCGCTCACCGCTGAGAGGGCAGAGTCCTGGCGGGTGCGGGCCGTCTGGGCCAGGGAGAGGGCCTCCGCCACGGCCGCCTGCAGTTCGCCGAGCTCCTGGCCCCGGGCCTGCTGGAACCCATCCAGCGACTGGCGCAGGACCTGGGCCTGCTGCTCCAGGGAAGCGGACAGCCGATCCAGGGATCCGCGGGAGTCCTCGGCCACCGCCAGGGCCGAGGAGAGCTCCCGCGCCTGGGCACCGCGCAGTTCCCGCAGCCCTGCCTCCAGCTGCTGCCGCTCCTCCTCGAGCGCCCGCAGGCGGGCGGCCAGCGCCTCGCCCGCCGCGGCTTCCCG
Organism: Prochlorococcaceae cyanobacterium; assembly: GCA_049242845.1. Lineage (GTDB taxonomy): Bacteria > Cyanobacteriota > Cyanobacteriia > PCC-6307 > Cyanobiaceae > CBW1002. The sequence continues at coordinate 7,668 of JBMLOS010000244.1, read as the reverse complement.
CTGCTGCGCCGCCTCGAGGGCCCCCCGGGCCTGGGAAAGCTCCCGGCGGAGCTGCTCGAGGTCCTCCCCGCCCTGCGACAGCCGGCGGTTCTGCTCAGTCCGCAGCGTTTCGATCCCCTGCTCCAGGGCCTCGGCCATCGATTCCACCCGGCGGCGCAGGGCGAGCACCGCCTCTCCACCAGCGTCGGATCCGGGGGCAGCGGCCTCCAGGGCCGCCTGCAGATCGGCCTCGGCGCGCACCCGGGCCTGACGCACCCGCTCGAGATCCTCCTCCAGGGCCGTGATCCGCTCCTGGGCCCGGGCACCCAGTTCACGCATCCGCTCCTCGGCGCGCACTGCGCGCTCGCGGGCAGCCTCGGTGGCCTGCCTGGCTTCCGCCAGCTGCTGCTCGGCCTCGGTGGAGGCCCGGGCCAGGGCCCGCTGGGCCTGCTCCGCCTCCCGGCTCGCCTCCTCCAGCCTGCGCTGCACCTCGGAGGAGGTGAGGGGGGAGGGGGGAGGTTCAGGCCGGGGAGCCCCGCCCATCGGCGGACGGGCGGGGATGCTGCCGCGCACGGTTCGCCGCGAGGGCGGGCGCATCAGATAGAGCCCGAAGCCGGAGAACACCAGCGGCGACACCAGCACCCAGTAGGTGTCGTTCCTCAGCTCCTGGTTGCCCTCCTGGGCCGCCTGCTGGCCCCGCACCAGGATCAGCAGGAAGAGCACCACCCCCACCACCAGGCTGAACAGGCCGATGACTCGTCGCTCCCCGTGCGCGGGAGGGGGCATGCCGCCGGAGGGACTCATGGCCGGAACTGGGGGATGGCGAAGGCTAGACACATCCTCTGCAGCACGCCAGGACCGTGTCGCTGCTTCATTCGTTGGACACGATGTTGTTCAGGCGGAAGTCCTCGCCGAAGTAGTTGGTCACCAGCCTGGCGAGCATGCCGTCCTCCCGCAGCCGCAGCAGGGCGAGGTTGATCGGTTTGCGCCAGGCACTTCCCGGCGGCAGGGCCAGGGCATAGAGCTGCTCATCGAACGGCTCCTCCGAAAGCACCAGCGCCGCATCACCAGCCAGGTTCACGTGGTAGCTGAGGGCGGGCCAGTCGGACACCACCGCCTCCACCTCCCCCTTCTCCAGGGCCTCGATGGCTCCCTCGAGCCGGGGATAGGGATGCACGATGCCGCCGAAATGGCGAATCACCGGGACCGCCGAGGACTCGGCCAGGGTCGCCACCTCCACCCCCCGCAGCTCCCGGGGGTGGGGCCGCAGATCGCGCAGCTGCGCCACCGTGAGCACCGAGGACATCCGGGCCACCACGGCGCCGAAGAGGCCGATGCCGGAGAAGATCAGGAACAGGGCCAGCAGCTTGCCGGCCGCCCGCTTGGGGGTGTAGTCGCCGTAGCCCACCGTGCTCATGGTGACCACGGCCCAGTACACCGCGGCCACGATGGCGCGGCCGGGACGGCCGGCGTGCAAGGGATCTTGGCGCAACTCGATCCACCAGAACAGCAGACCGCTCACCCCCACCACCAACAGTGTGCCAAGCAGCAGCGGCAGGGTGCGCTCCAGGGTGAAGCCCTCAGGCCCGAGCAGCGGATGGCGGCTGCGCTCCAGCAGGGCACGGGAGCGGGTGGTGGCAAGGATCCCCAGGCCCGTGCGCAGATAGGAGTAACTGAACTCCATCTGCCGTTCCCGCGCGGCGGTGATGCTGATGCCCCCCAGGGCCACATCCACCTCGCCGCGGGCGACGCGCCGCATCAGGTCGCCGAAATCCTCCACCCACACGTAGCGGGTCTCCACCTCCATGCGGTCGGCCAGCGCTTCCCACAGGGAGATGTCGAATCCCCGCGGCGGCGGCGGCCCCTCGAACACCATCGGCGCGAAGGGGGAGATCCCCACCCGCAGCACCTTCTCGGCAGGGGCGGCCGCGGCGGGAGCTGCCGTTGCCGGGGCAGCTTCGGCAGAAGCAGCCTCGACGCGGCCGGGCAGCAGCAGGAGCACCAGCAGCAGGCCGCCCAGTGGTGTTCCCCAGCGCCTGCGCACCCTGCTCTCCCCCGTCCCCTCAGGGTATGGGGGCGGAGCGGTTCAGGCAGCCAGGTTGCGGAAGCGGGTGAACTGGGGTTCGAACAGCAGCTTCACCGTGCCCACCGGACCGTTGCGGTGCTTGGTCACGATCACCTCGGTGATGCCGCGATCGGGCGTGTCGGGGTTGTAGTACTCGTCCCGGTAGATCATCAGCACCAGGTCGGCGTCCTGCTCGATCGAGCCGGATTCGCGCAGGTCGCTCAGCATCGGCCGTTTGTTGGTGCGGGCCTCCACGCCACGGCTGAGCTGGGAGAGGGCCACCACGGGCACGTTGAGCTCGCGGGCCATCTGCTTGAGGCCGCGGGTGATGCGGGAGAGCTCCTGCACGCGGTTGTCGGAGCCGGAACCCTCCATCAGCTGCAGGTAATCGATCACCACCAGCCCCAGCTCCCGCCCGCTCTCCGCCATCAGCCGGCGGCAGAGGGAACGCATCTCGAGCACACCGGAATTGGGCTTGTCGTCGATGTAGATCGGCATCTGGCCGAGGGTGTTGATCCCCTGCCCCAGCAGCGGCCATTCCTCCTGCTGCAGCCGGCCGGTGCGCAGCCGACCGCTCTCGATGCCCACCTCCATGGCCAGCAGGCGATAGGTGAGCTGCTCCTTGCTCATCTCAAGCGAGAACACGCACACCGGCAGGTTGTGGAGCTGGGCCACGTTCTTGGCCAGGTTGAGCGTGATCGCGGTCTTCCCCATCGCCGGGCGGCCGGCCACGATGATCAGGTCGCTGCGCTGCAGCCCCTGGGTCATGGCGTCGAGGTCGTAGAAGTTCACCGGGATGCCCGCCACCGCGGTGCCCAGAGACCGGCTCTCGATCTCGTTGAAGGTGCTGGTGAGGATCTCGGCGGTGGGGGTGAGGCCCGCGCTGGGCTTCTGCTGGCTGATCGCGAAGATCTTCTGCTCGGCCTCATCGAGCACCTGCTCCATCGGCTTGCCCTGCTCGAAGCCGAGCCGGATCACCTCGTTGCCGGAGCGGATCAGCTGGCGGCGCAGGTATTTGTCCATCACCAGGCGCGCCACCTGGTCGATCGAGGCGGTGGAGAGGGTGCGCTCCACCAGTTCCACCAGGCGGCCGGAGCCGCCCACCCGCTCGAGCTGGCCCGTATCCGCCAGCCAGGCCGCCATGGCGGTGAGGTCGGTGGGCTTGCCCTGGCTGTGCAGCATCAGGGCCGTGCGGTAGATCTCCCGGTGGGCCGTGAGATAGAAGGCCTCGGGCTGCAGCACATCGGCGATGCGGCCGATCGCCTCGGGATCCAGCAGGATGCCGCCCAGCACGGCCTCCTCGGCCTCGAGGTTCTGGGGCGGCACCGCATCGGGCAGGGCCTCGAAGCCCAGCTCCGCCCCACTGCGCTCCCGGCGGCGCGGCCCCGGATCGGCGGCATCGCTGGACATCGGCGGCGCGCTCACCATCGGGGCAGGCAGGGGAACGGCGGAGTGGGGGCACCGTAGACAGGGGAAGGGCGGCGCGGAAGTCGTCCTCCGCAGGGCCCCACAAGAACGCCGCCGACACCCGAAGGTGCCGGCGGCGCAGGGATCCGAACCGGGGGAACCGCAGGGATCAGTAGCTCACCACTTCGAGGTTGAGCTCGGCGGTGACGTCGTGGTGGAGCTTCACCTGCACCTTGTAGGAGCCGGTGCGGTGAATCTCGGGCACCAGGATGTGGCGGCGATCCACTTCCTTCTTGGTGGCGGCTTCGATGGCCTCGGCCACATCCCCGTTGGTCACGGTGCCGAACAGCACGTCGTCGTTGCCGGCCTGCTTCTTCACGGTGAAGCGGCCGATGGTGGCCAGGGCAGTGCGGAAGGCCTCGGCCTCGGCCTTGAGGGCGGCCTGGCGCTCGGCCTCCTTGGCCCGGCGGGCCTCCACCTGGCGCATCACCGCGGGGGTGACGGGCACGGCCTTGCCGGTGGGGAGGAGGAAGTTGCGGGCGTAGCCGGGGGCCACTTCCACGAGGTCGCCGTCCTTGCCCAGGCTGAGGACGTCCTCGTTCAGTACGACTTGTACGCGCTTGGCCATGGGTTCGAAACCGACGCTCTGACGAAAATCCGATCTGTCACCCTACGTCACCGCCCGCGGCGGGAGGTGGTGGGGCCGGCCATGGCCGCCCGGGGCAGGCGCACCTGGGTAGCGAGCCCCAGGGCACGCATCAGGCGGATGTGCTCCCAGGTGAGGTCGATCTGGCCGGGCTCGATCCCCTGGCGGGCCGAATGGGGGAAGGCGTGGTGGTTGTTGTGCCAGCCCTCGCCGAAGGTGATCGCCGCCACCCAGGGGTTGTTGCGGGAGGCATCGCCGCTGTCGTGGCTGACGCGGCCCCAGCAGTGGGTGGCGGAGTTCACCAGCCAGGTGGCGTGATACACGAGCACCAGGCGCAGGGGGATGCCCCAGAGCACCAGGGCCCAGCCGCCGGCTCCGGTGACGGTGCCTATCCAGAAGAGCAGGCCCGCCAGGGGCAGCTGCAGCAGCAGGAACGAGTGGTTCAGCCAGCGGTAGTAGGGGTCGCTGGCCAGATCACCGGTGAGCCGGGGCACGGCGCCCATGGCGGGGATCTCCTCGAACATCCAGCCCATGTGGCTCCACCAGAAACCGCGGTGGCTGTTGTGATGATCCGCGTCCGTATCGGAGAACTTGTGGTGGTGGCGGTGCAGCCCCACCCAGTCGATCGGACCGTGCTGGCAGCTGAGGGCACCGCAGGTGGCGAAGAAGCGCTCCAGCCAGCGGGGCACGCGGAAGGCGCGGTGGCTGAGCAGGCGGTGGTAGCCGATCGTGACGCCCAGGCAGGCGGTGACCCAGTAGAGAACCACCAGCGAGGCCACGGCCGGCACGCTCCAGAAGCGGGGCAGCAGGGCCACCACCGCCAGCACGTGGATCGCCACCATGAAGCCGATGGTGCCCCAGCGGCGGCCGCGGGGCACCTCGGGGGTGGGCTCACCCCGGCGGGGGCGGTGGAGCAGGGCGGAACGGCGCAGGGCTCCGACCGCCGCGACGGAGGCCGCCTGGTGGCTGCGGGGAGAGGGGTCCGCCGCGTGCTCCACGGCAAGCGGAGGACGGGGTGCTGTGGCGGTCATGACGGACCGGCTCCTGATCAATCGATACGATGGTAGCAATACGGATCCAGATCACGGTGGGTTACCGGGAAAAACTCCTATCGGGGCGCGCCGCCTTCGCCCATCTGATCAAGGTGTGGCACGAGCGAAACGGCTGGTCCCACCGCGTGCTGCCCGCCCTCGCCGAAGCCCTTGACCTCGGCCGGGTGCACAACTCCCAGCTCTCGATGCTGCGCAACGGCAAGCTCGCCTCCCCGGGCCCCGAGGTGTTCCTCGCCCTCGGCAGCGTCAATCAGTGGCTGGCGACCCAGCAGCCGGGGGGGCAACCCCTGCCGGCGGAGGTGCGCCAGCTCCTGCTCGACAGCCCCGAGGTGCTCGAGGCCCTGGCGGTGTCCGCCCAGCCGGTGACCGATCCCCACGGCGGGGTGCTCGGCCCCGGTGAACTGCTGGAGGTGTTCGTAGGGGTGCGGCTGCCCCCGCCCGCCTTCGATCTGCGCATCGCCGATGCCGAGGCGGCCGATCTGAGCGCCGCCCTGGCCCAGCTGTTCACCGCCGGCCGGCCCTGGCGCCAGTGCCGCGAGGTGCTGCTGGAGGCCTATCCCGTGGCCCGCCGCCAGCGGCGCGAGCGCTTCGCCGAGGTGATGGCCGGCCAGCGCGACTACACCGCCGGCGAACTCGATGCCGAACTCCCCGACCTGCGCCGCACCCTCGCCGCCCTCGGGGCGGCCGGGGAGCAGGAGCTCAGCGGCGACCAGTTCCTCGAACTGCTGCGCTGCCGCGCCCGGCAGCTGAGCCCGGGCGGCAACGCACGGGGCCTCGATCTGGCCGAGGCGATCCGCCGCGAGCTGGGGAGCGTGCCGGATCAGGCCCGGTAGTGCGCCACCCGGATGCGGCGGGCCCAGCCCAGCCGCTGCAGCAGCCGGATGTGCTGCCAGGTGATGTCGAACTCGAACCAGCGCAGGCCGTGCCGGGCCGAATGGGGATAGGCGTGGTGGTTGTTGTGCCAGCCCTCGCCGAAGCTCAGGATCGCCACCCACCAGCAGTTGCGCGAGAGGTCGGGGCAATCGAAGTTGCGGTAGCCGAAGGCGTGGGTGGCCGAGTTCACCAGCCAGGTCACGTGGTAAACGAGCACCAGGCGCAGGGGGATGCCCCACAGCACCAGGCCGAGGCCACCGCCGGGAACGCCCGCCCGCTCGCCATAGAAGTAGAGAAGGGCGCCGAGGGGGAGCTGCAGCAGCAGGAACCAGCGATCGAGCCAGCGATAGAAGGGATCGCGCTGCAGGTCCCCCGTGAAGCGGCTCACGTGCTGCACCGCCGGGATCTCGTGCAGCATCCACTCGCTGTGGGCCCACCAGAGGCCGCGGGCCGCATCGTGGTGATCGTTGGGCTGGTCGGAGTTGCGGTGGTGGTGGCGGTGCAGCCCCACCCACTCGATCGGGCCGCTCTGGCAGGCGAGGGTGCCCATCAGCACCAGGGTGCGCTCCAGCCAGCGGGGGGCCACGAAGCTGCGGTGGGCCACGAGCCGGTGCAGCCCCAGGGTCACGCCGAGCACCGTGACCCAGTACAGAACCGCCAGGGTCACCAGGGCCTGCCAGCTCCAGAAGCGGGGCAGCAGGGCGAACACCGCACCCACGTGGATCGCCAGCATGAAGCTGGTGGTGCCGAACTTGAACTTGCGCTGGCGCGGCGGCAGCGGCAGGCGGCGGGCCTCCAGCGCTGCCCGGATGCGGGCCTCCTTGCGGGCCCGGTGGGCGGACCCCACCGCCTCGGCCGAATCGGCCGGATCAAAGGGGTGGGGCGCTGTGGGAAGAAGCGTGTCTGAACGGGAAATTTCTGAACGAGAAACCAAGGAACTCTCCGGTTGTCACGTGCCTTGGCGTCTGCGTTCGGTAGCCAATGCAGCGGCAGGAATCTAACCGGGTTCTTCCGCACACCGCCCCGCGACAGCCTCCCCCGCCTCCGCTCCCCGGCCCGGCGGCAGGCACGATGGCTCCTCCGGATCGCTGTTCCGCTCCCCATGGCCCCCGCCGCCGCCACCGCGACCGCCGCCAGCACCGACCACCGCGACTGGGCCCGGCAGCGGGTGGCGGCGGCGCTCGAGCGGATCGCCCCCCTCGCCGCCGCCCGCACCGCGGCGGTGCGGCCCCGGCTGGAGCGGGTGCTCGATGCCTTCGCCGCCGAGGGGCTGGGGGTGCAGCACTTCGCCACGGTGAGCGGCTACGGCCACGGCGACCTCGGCCGGGAGGTGCTCGATCGGGTGTTCGCGCGGGTGCTGCAGGCGGAGGCAGCCGCCGTACGGCTGCAGTTCGTGAGCGGCACCCATGCCATCGCCGCCGCCCTCTACGGGGTGCTGCGGCCGGGGGATCGGCTGCTGGCCCTCACCGGGCGCCCCTACGACACCCTGGAGGAGGTGATCGGCATCCGCGGCAGCGGCCAGGGCTCCCTGGCGGAATTCGGCATCACCTACGACGAGCTGGCCCTCACCCCGCAGGGCACGGTGGACACCGACCGGCTGGAGGAGGCCCTGGCGCTGCCCACCCGCATGGTGCTGATCCAGCGCA
>JBMLOS010000243.1:0-4030 GCA_049242845.1 Prochlorococcaceae cyanobacterium | reverse complement strand
CACCCGCAGCCTTGAGCTCCAGGATCATCTGCACCATGCCCTCGACGATGACCGGGGCCACGCCTTCGCTGGGCTCGTCCAGCAGCACCAGATACGGGTTGCCCATCAGGGTGCGGGCCCAGGGGGAGGAGGGAATCACCTACGCCCGCCTGCTCACCAAGGACGACCAGCGGATCCGCTGGGCGGACAGCGCCCTGGCGGTGCACCGGCGGGTGATGGGGCTCTATCCGGGCGCCTTCACCCTCTGGCGGGGGCGGCGGCTGAAGGTGCTCACCACTGAACCGCTGGTGCGGCGCCTGGCCGATCAGCTCAGCCCGGAGGCACGGGAGCTCTGCGCGCTCTGGTCTCCGGATCCTGGGGAGGAAGGTCAGGGCACGCCCGCATCGAACCAACCAGAGACCAAGCCCGGAACGGTGCTGGCGGTGGTGAACGGTGTGGGTTTACTTGTGTCCACCCGAGGCTGCCCGCTGCTGGTGCGGGAGGCCCAGCTGGAGGGCAAGGCAGCCTGCAGCGGTCAGAGCCTGCTCCAGCAGCTGGATGCGGCGGTGGGGGAGCGCTTCGGCGATGCCGAGGAGTGGGACGCCTGCGTCTCTTGACGTTCTGTGTGGTTAGCGGAGGCTGACAGAAGCGGAGGCTCTGGCGGGTCTAAACCGAAGTCAGCCGTTCCGGATGGATGTCATGACCAGAGACCTGTCCTTCGTGGGAGACGCAGGCCACGGGTGTCGCATCTACCGGGACGGCTCGGGCTGCTACCTGGTGGGCCATGGCGACGAGGCCGCCGGCGAACCCCACCGGATGATCCGCGAAGCCACCCTGGCCGGGGCCTAGGCCCGCTGCCAGCGACTGATCGGCTGGCGGGACGTGCGCCCCACCAACCGATCCTCCCGACCCGCCTGAGCTCCAGGGCTCAGACCAGGGAGCGGCGGTGGCTGTCGTGCAGGCCCTCCAGCTGGCTGTAGACGGACACCAGCTGCTCCCGGATGGGCGCCGTCTCGGCGACGCGATGAAGGGAGAGAAGCATCGACTCGATCTGGGCCTTGCAGTCGATCAGCACACGGCACTCGGTGCTGCCAGGTTCATAGGGCATAAACGATCAGTGAGGCAAACGACCACAGCCGCCATCTGACCGCAGATCCCGGGATCGAACTGTCTTCGATACTGCGGTTTCCGGAGGGTTCTCTCCGGGAGCGTCAGCTGGCCCGCCGGGGGGGACGCCGCCCCGAGGCCGTGCGCGGACGCCCCGCCGAGGGAGCCGCCCCGGGGCCCGGACCACGGCCGCCACCCCCGGAGCGCCCGCCGCCGGAGCGGCCGCCGCCGGAGCGGCCACCGCCACCCCGGCCGCGACCGCCGCTGAGATCCAGGGGCAGCGCGGAGAGCACCGTGGGTTCGAAGCCCAGCACCTCCTGGCGGGGCAGGGGGCTGCCGATCAGCTTCTCGATCGCCCGCAGCAGTTCGTGCTCCTCCGCCGCCACCAGCGACACGGCATGGCCCGCATGGCCGGCGCGCCCGGTGCGGCCGATGCGGTGGACGTAGTCCTCCGCCTGGTTGGGCAGATCCAGGTTCACCACGTGCGGCAGCTGGTGGATGTCGATGCCGCGGGCCGCCAGGTCGGTGGCCACCAGCACCCGCAGCTCACCGCTCTTGAAGCCCGCCAGGGCGCGGGTGCGGGCGCCCTGGCTCTTGTTGCCGTGGATCGCCGCGGCCGCCATGCCCTCCTGGCTGAGCCGCTCGGCGAGGCGGTTGGCCCCGTGCTTGGTACGGGAGAACACCAGCACCTGCTGCCAGCCGTTGCTGGAGATCAGGTGGCAGAGCAGATCCGGCTTGCGCGCCATGTCGCAGGGGTGCAGCACGTGCTCCACCGTGGTGGCGGTGCGGTTCTCCGGGGTGACCTGCAGCTGCACGGGGTTCTGGAGCAGCCCCGTGGCCAGGCGCCGGATGGAGGGATCGAAGGTGGCGGAGAAGAGCAGGTTCTGGCGATGGGCCGGCAGCAGGGCCAGGATCTTCTGGATGTCCCGGATGAAGCCCATGTCGAGCATCCGGTCGGCCTCATCGAGCACCAGGATCTCCACCCGCTCGAGGCGGAGCGCCCGCTGCTGGTGCAGATCCAGCAGCCGCCCGGGGGTGGCCACCAGCACATCGGTGCCGCGCTGCAGGCGGGAGATCTGGGGATTCACCTTCACGCCGCCGAACACCACATCGGAGCGCAGATCGAGGTAGCGCCCGTAGGCGGTGACGCTCTCGGCCACCTGGGCCGCCAGCTCGCGGGTGGGGGTGAGCACCAGGGCCCGCACCACCCCGGAGCGGGCATGGGGCCCGTGGCGCAGACGCTCCAGCATCGGCAGGGTGAAGCCGGCGGTCTTGCCGGTGCCGGTCTGGGCGGCGGCCATCACATCCCGGCCGCTCAGCACGGCGGGGATGCAGTCGCGCTGGATCGGGGAGGGCACGCGGTACCCCTTATCGGCCACTGCCTTCAGCAGGGGCTCGCCGAGCCCGAGGGAGGCGAAGTCCGGGGAGGGAAGGTCGCCGGAGGCGTCGGAGGGGCGCTGCAGGGGGGATCCAGCCAGGGGTCTTCACCCTAGGGGGTGGGGCGGGAACGGCCGCTCGATCTGCGCCGCACGCTCGGTCTACTCCGCATGGTCTACAGGTAGAGGTGGCGGGCCTGCTCCAGGGTGGCCCGCAGGTCGTCGTCATGCAGATCGAGGGCCTCCCGCCAGCCCACCTGCCGCAGCCAGGTGCGCAGCCGCCGGGGATCGAGGTCGCCGGCGGGACCGGGCTGGGGCGGGCCCTCGAGACGCAGATCGGCGAAGAAGGTCTCCTGGGCCGCCAGCACCCGGAACTTGAGGAACTCCAGCAGCCGGGCCCGCAGCCGCGCCGGCTGGACCAGCCGGCAGCGGCGGGGATCCACGCCGAGCTCGAGGGCATCGCCGGGCTGCAGATCCGGAATCCAGGGGGCAAGCAGCTCCAGCACCCCGGGGTCCTGCCAGTGGCGCTGCTTGGTCTCGGGGTGGGGGAAATAGATCAGCGCCTCCAGGCTGGCGCCCTCGGGCCTCGGGCGCAGCAGCACCCGCCAGAAGGAGAAGGTCTCGGGGGGATGGCGGTCGCTCCAGGCCAGTTGCTCCACCCGCAGATCGGGATCGCTCAGGCACCACTCACCCCCCGGGAAGTGCAGGTTGAGCGTGCCGGGGTAAACGGGCGAGAGATCGAGGCCATGGCGGGCGAAGAGGGGCGCCTGCAGGGCGATCGTGCCGGCGGGATAGGGACTGTCCGGCGCCCGGCCGGAGGCCACGCCGTGGCCCTGGCGCAGAACGCCGCGCTGCCAGCGCCAGCCGCCGACAGGCGCAGTGGGCTCAGCTGGGGTCGTAGTGGGCACAGCGGGCACAGGGGCCATCGGGCAGAACCGCGCAGCGCAGCAGCGGGCTGCGGGCATTGAAGCGACAGGAGGGATCGCCGATCACCCAGCGGCCCTGCCACCAGCGGGCATCGGCGGGCTGTCGCTGGGCCTTCACCTGCAGGGCCACCGTGGCCAGTTCGTAGCGGCCATCGCGCAGGCGGTAGCGGTGGCGCCGTTGCAGCACCAGGAAGGAGCTCTCCCCCAGGGTGATCCAGCGCCCCGGCTGGGGCACCTCCCCCAGATCGTTCACCTCGAGCCGATCGAGCAGGCGATCACTGTCGATCTGCCGCAGTTCCACCTGCAGGGCCATGGACTTCTCCCGGGGCTCAGGACTGCGGGGCGCCGGAGCGGCGCTCCGAGAACCCCCAGGCGAACAGCAGCCCCACCGCGGCCAGCAGCACCCACTCCGGCACCTCCAGCTGGGGCAGCACCAGGCGCAGCAGCAGCCGGATGCCCACCAGGCCCACCGCCAGGTAGCCGGAGGTCTCGAGATGGCGGAACACCGCCAGCCAGCGGATGAACAGCTCCGCCGTGAGCCGCAGGGCGATCACCCCCAGCACCCCGCCGAGCATCACCAGCCAGATGCGGTCGCTCACCGCCACCGCCGCGGCGACGCTGTCGAGGGAGAAGGCCAGATCC
>JBMLOS010000242.1:0-11941 GCA_049242845.1 Prochlorococcaceae cyanobacterium | reverse complement strand
GCCGTGCCCACCGGCATCAAGGTGTTTGCCTGGATCGCCACCCTCTGGCGCGGCAAGCTGCGGCTGAGCACGCCGATGCTGTTCTGCCTGGGTGGGCTGGTGAACTTCATCTTCGCGGGCATCACCGGCGTGATGCTGGCCACGGTGCCTGTGGACATCCACGTGGGCAACACCTACTTCGTGGTGGGTCATTTTCACTACGTGATCTTCAACACCATCACCTTCGGTGTGTTTGCGGCCATCTACCACTGGTTTCCCAAGTTCACCGGGCGGATGTACTACGAGGGCCTCGGCAAGCTCCACTTCGTGCTCACCTTCCTCGGCAGTGCCCTCAATTTCCTCCCCATGCACTGGGCCGGTCTGATGGGCATGCCCCGCCGGGTGGCCTCCTACGACCCGGAATTCGCCTTCGCCAATGTGCTGGCCAGCCTCGGGGCCTTCCTGCTGGGGGTGGCCACCATCCCCTTCCTGCTGAATCTGGTGAGTTCCTGGGCCCGGGGCCCCAAGGCGTCGCCCAATCCCTGGCATGCGATCGGGCTCGAGTGGCTGCTGCCCTCCCCGCCGCCGGCCGAAAACTTCGAGAACGACGTGCCCACCGTGCTGAACGGTCCCTACGGCTACGGCCTGGATCGTCCGCTGGTGGCCGATGAAGCGCGCTACATCGCCCGCGCTCAGGAGGCCTGATCCGCCATGACGAGCACCACACCCGCCGATCTGCCCGCCCCGGCTCCGGGGCATCCCGCCGGCCATGGAGCCGCCCACCACGGCGGCCACAACCTCACGGGGGTGATCATCTTCCTCTGCTCGGAGAGTGTGATCTTCCTGGCGTTCTTCGCCGGCTATGCCGTGCTGAAGCTCTCCTCACCGGTGTGGTTGCCGGCCGGGGTGGAGGGTCTGGAGATCCGGGCGCCGCTGATCAACACGATCATCCTGGTGAGCAGCAGCTTCGTGGCCTGGTTTGCCGAGCGGCAGCTCAAGCGCGGCAGCCTCTGGGGCTTCCGCGGCTTCTGGCTGCTCACGATGGCGATGGGGTCCTATTTCGTCTATGGCCAGGCGGTGGAGTGGTTGGGTCTGCAGTTCACCCTGCAGGACGGCGTGTTCGGCGGCACGTTCTATCTGCTCACCGGTTTTCACGGTCTGCACGTGATCAGCGGCATTCTGCTGATGGCTCTGATGCTGGCCCGTTCCTTCCGCCCCGGCAATTACGACGGCGGTGAAGCCGGTGTGGTGGCTGTATCGCTGTTCTGGCACTTCGTGGATGTGATCTGGATCATTCTTTTTCTGTTGATCTATCTCTGGCAGCCGGCATGATCATCCACGATCGCCACTACGACGTTCTCGTGGTCGGCTCCGGCGCCGCCGGGGCCACCCTGGCCGCCGATCTGGCGGCGGCGGGCCGGCAGGTGCTGCTGCTGGAGCGCGGTTCCCCCCTTCCCCTGGCAGACCAGAACCCGGCCAGCGTGGATCTGTTCCGCCGCCGCCGCTACCACCCCGAAGAGCCCTGGTTCGGTCCGGACGGCGATCCCTTCGCTCCCCAGATGCTCTACGCCCCGGGGGGCAACACCAAGATCTGGGGCGCGGTGCTGGAGCGCATGCGGGAGCGGGAGTTCGCCGGCCTGGCCCTGCAGGAGGGTCCCTCCCCCGACTGGGAGCTGCGCTACGGCGATCTGGCTCCCTGGTACGACCGGGCCGAGCAGCTCTACCGCGTGCACGGCGAGGCCGGCGCCGACCCCAGTGAGCCTCCCCGCAGCGGGCCCTATCCGCAGCCGCCCCGACCGATGGCGCCCTTCCTGGAGGAGGTGCGGCGCGGCCTTGAGCGCCAGGGCGTTCACCCTTATCGCCTGCCCCTGAGCTGGTCGGAGTCGGTGGAGGATCCGAGCGGCGATGCCGAGCGCTTCTCCCTCGATCCGGCCGCGGCCCTGCCCGGCTTCGAGCTGCGCAGCGGCGCCACGGTGCTCGCCCTGCACTGCTCCCGCAGCGGCCGGGAGGTGAAGGGGGTGGAGGCCGAGATCGGCGGCGAGCGCTGGCTGTTCTCCGCCGATCAGGTGGTGCTCGCCGCCGGCGCCGTGAACACCGCGGTGATCCTGCTGCGCTCCCGCAGCGAGCTCCATCCCACCGGCCTGGCCAACGGCTCCGACCAGGTGGGCCGCAACCTGATGAAGCCGCAGCTCAGCGTGATCCTCGAGCGGGCCACCCGCCCCGGCGATGGCACCTACGCCCGCGGCCTGGGCATCAGCGACTACGTCTGGGGCGACCGGAACGTGGACTATCCGCTCGGCACCATCCAGAACGGGGGCGGGGTGCTGCAGGATCCCCTCTTCGCCGAGTCGCCTCCGGTGCTCTCCCTGGTGAGCCGGCTGCTGCCCGATGGTGCGCTGCAGTGGCTCGCCGACCGCTCGATCACCTGGTGGGCCCTGAGCTCGGTGCTGCCGGATCCGCTCAACCGGGTGAGCCTCAGCGGCGGGCGGGTGCGGGTGGATTATCTGCCCAACTGCCGCGAGGCCCACGACCGGCTCGTGTACCGCTGGCTCGACACCCTGCAGAAGGTGGATGACGATCCCGCCACGCCGGTGGTGCGGCGCACCAGTGTCTACCCCCGCGGTGAGGCCCCCCTGGCGGTGATGGGCTATGCCTGCGGCACCTGCCGGATGGGCAGCGATCCGGCCCGCTCGGTGGTGGATCTGCAGGGCCGCTGCCATGAGGTGCCGAACCTCTGGATCGCCGATGCCAGCGTTTTCCCGGGCTGTCCCCTGGTGGCCCCCGGCCTCACGGTGATCGCCAACGCCCTGCGCATCGCCGCCGCCCTGCGGGCCGTGCCGTGACCGTCCCTTCCGCCGCACCTGAGGAGCTGCCGTCGTCGGAGGCGCGCCGCCTGGCCGAGCGCGACCACGGCACCGCGCCCTGGGGGCTGTGGGGCAGCTACCTGCCGGAGCGGCAGTGGGGCACGGTGCGGGAGGACTACTCCGCCGATGGGGATGCCTGGCGCTCCTTCCCCCACGACCACGCCCGCTCCCGCGCCTACCGCTGGGGGGAGGACGGCCTGCTCGGCCTCTGCGATGCCCAGGCCCGGCTCTGCTTCTCGCTGGCCCTCTGGAACGGGGTGGATCCGATCCTCAAGGAGCGGCCCTTCGGCCTGGGCAATCCGGAGGGGAACCACGGCGAAGACGTGAAGGACTACTTCTTCCACCTCGCCAACACCCCCACCCATAGCTTTCTGCGGGGGCTGTACAAATATCCCCAGCGGGAATTTCCCTACGCCGATCTCCTGCAGGAGAACGCCCGCCGCGGCCGCGACCAGCCGGAATACGAGCTCGTGGATACGGGCATCTTCGCGGAGAGTCGCTACTTCGATGTCTTCATCGAATACGCCAAGGCCTCGCCCACCCAGGTGCTCATCCGCCTGCGGGCGATCAACCGCGGGCCCGATCCGGCGCCCCTCACCCTGCTGCCCACCCTCTGGCTGCGCAACACCTGGAGCTGGGGCTATGCCGATGAGCCGCCGTTGCCGATCACTCAGGAAGGCGATGCCCTGCGCACCGGGGCGATCCCCTGGCTGGGGGAATACGAACTGCGCTGCGATCAGCCGGGCCCTTGGTGGTTCACCGACAACGAGACCAACCACCAGAGGCTCTGGGGCCAGCCCAACCCCACGCGCTTTCAGAAAGATGGCTTCCATCGCCACCTGATCGAGGCCGAAGCGGGGGCGATCAACCCGGCGGGCCAGGGCACCAAGGCGGCGCGCTTCCTGCAGCGCACCCTCGCCCCCGCAGAGGAATGGTGCGTGCGGCTCTGCCTGGAGGCCCGCGATCCGGAGGGGGCGGCCCCGGTGACCTTCGGGCCCGCCTTCGATCAGGTGTTCACGGCCCGCGAAGCCGAATGGCAGGAATTCCTCGACCACACCCAGCCCGCCCTCGGCGAGGACGACCGCCTGATCCACGCCTCCGCCCTGGCCGGGCTGCTGTGGTGCAAGAAGTACTACGGCTGGAGCGTGGGCCGCTGGCTGGAGGGGGATCCCACCCAGCTGCCGCCCCCCTCGGCCCGCTGGCAGGGGGAGAACGCCCGCTGGCAGCGGCTCCATGCCGCCGAGGTGATCTCGATGCCGGATGCCTGGGAGTACCCCTACTTCTGCCAGTGGGATCTGATGTTCCACGCCGTGGCCTTCGCGATCATGGATCCGGCCACGGCGAAGCAGCAGTGCATGCTGCTGCGCTCGCCCCAGTACACCGCGCCCAACGCCCAGACCCCGGCCTACGAGTGGGCCCTTTCGGATCCGAACCCACCGATCGGCGCCTGGGCGGCGATGCGGATCTTTCAGATCGAGCGCAAGCAGTTCGGCCGGGCGGATCTGGGCTTCCTCCAGGCGGCGCTGCGCAAGCTGCTGCTGGAGTACGGCTGGTGGGCCAACCGCAACGACCGCTCCGGCGACAACGTGTTTGAGGGGGGATTCCTTGGCCTCGACAACATCGCCGTCTTCGATCGCCGTTTCCCTCTCTCCGACGGCAGCCGGATCGAGCAGTGCGACGGCGCGGCATGGATGGCCTCCCTCAGCCTCAACCTGCTCACGATCGCGGTGGAGCTGAGCGCCGAGGAGCCGGCCTACGCCGATCTGTGCGAGCGGTTCGTGTGCGATTTCGTGCAGCTGGCGATCACGCTCAACACCCGCGCGATGCGGGGCTATCTCAACTGGGATGAGCAGGACGGCTTCTACTACGACGTGATCAAGCGGCCGGATGGCTCCACCGATTTCCTGCGCACCCGATCGGTTTCGGGGCTGATTCCGCTGCTGGCGGTGGCCAGTTTCGACATCGATACGGTGGCGCGGCTGCCGCAGCTGGATGTGCTGCAGAGCATGGCCTGGTTCGTGCATGAGCGCACCAGCCCCAGCTGGCTGGCCGCCAATCTCGGCCAGTGGCACAACGACCGGCTGCTGTTCACGCTGGTGCCGCGGGAGCGGCTGCAGCGGATCTGCGAGCGCCTCTTCGATGAGGAGGAATTCCTCTCTCCCCACGGCATCCGAGCTCTCTCCAAGGTGTATGGCGAGCATCCCTACCAGTTCACCGAGGGCAGCGATCACCAGACCCTCGCCTACAGCCCCGGCGACAGCCCGGTGGCGATGTTCGGCGGCAATTCCAACTGGCGGGGCCCGGTGTGGATGCCGATCAATTTCCTGCTGATCGAAGCCCTGCAGAAGTTCGCCCACTACTACGGCGACAGCTTCAAGGTGGAGTTCCCCACCCGATCCGGCTGCTGGCTGGATCTCTGGCAGGTTTCGCTGCAGCTGGAGAAGCGGCTGGTGGGGGTGTTCCGCCGCGATGGCCGGGGGCGGCGGGCGTTCCACGGGGCCGTGGATCTGTTCCAGAACGATCCCCACTGGCGCGATCGGATTCTCTTCCATGAGTATTTCCATGGCGATGACGGCCATGGACTCGGCGCTTCCCACCAGACGGGCTGGACGGCGATGGTGGCGAAGATGATCGGCCAGCTCAGCCGCTATCCCACCGACTGAGGCCTGCGGCCCTTTTCTTATCCCTTCCAATCTCTTCCCTGCGCTGCCATGGCCTCCCTTCCCGCTCCCGGTTGCACCTCCTCGCCCCTGCCCGGGGCCACGCAGCTGGAGGTGTCCAGCGGGGATCATTTCGATGTGGTGATCATCGGCAGCGGTGCCGGGGGAGGCACCCTGGCGCGGGTGCTGGCCAGCAGTGGCCTGCGCATCCTGGTGCTCGAACGGGGCGACTGGCTCCCTCAAGAACCCGAGAACTGGCAGGCCGAGGCGGTGTTCCAGCAGGGTCGCTACGTGTCCCCTGATCTGTGGACCGACAAGCACGGCCACCGCTTTCAGCCCGGCAGCCATTACTTCGTGGGTGGTGCCACGAAGATGTACGGAGCCCACCATTTCCGCCTGCGGGAGAGGGATTTCGAGGAGCTCATCCACGAGGACGGCCTCTCCCCTGCCTGGCCGCTGCGCTATGCGGACTTCGCGCCCTGGTATCAGCGGGCCGAGGAGATGTATCACGTGCATGGGCTGCGCGGGGAGGATCCCACCGAACCGCCGGCGGAGGCCCCCTATCCCCACCCCCCGATCTCCCACGAGCCGCGCATCCAGCAGCTGGCCGATGATCTGCGCTCCGCCGGGCTGCATCCCTTCCATGCGCCGAGCGGGGTGATGCTGGATGAGGCCCACATGGCCTTCAGCCGCTGCCGCCGCTGCAACAACTGCGATGGATTTCCCTGCCTCGTGCATGCCAAGAGCGATGCCGAGGTGATCGGCGTGCGGCCGGCCCTCGCCAGCGCCACCGTTTCCCTGCTCACCCGGGCCGAAGTGAGGCGCCTGGAGACCGACCCCACCGGCCGTTCCGTGAAGACCGTGCACCTGCTGCGCGATGGCGAGCCGCTGCAGGTGAGCGGCGATGTGGTGGTGGTGAGCTGCGGCGCCGCCAACAGTGCCCGCTTGCTGCTGCTCTCCGCCAGCGATCAGCACCCCCGCGGCCTGGCGAACGGCTCCGATCAGGTGGGCCGCAACTACATGTTCCACAACAGCAAGGCTGCGGTGGCCCTCTCCCATGAGCCCAATCCCACGGTGTTCCAGAAAACGATCTCCGTGAACGACTGGTATTTCGGCGATCCGGAATTCGCCTATCCGATGGGCAACATCCAGATGACCGGCAAGACCCGCGGCGCGATGATGAAGGGCTACGCGCCGCAGGAAACCTTCCTGATGCCGGAATGGTCGATGGACCGGATCGCGGCCCACGCGCTGGATTTCTGGCTCTCCACCGAAGATCTGCCCGATCCGGAGAACCGGGTGCGGGTGGATGGCGAGGGGGCGATCCAGCTCTGCTACACGCCCAACAACCAGAAGGCGGCCACCCATCTCTGGCGGCGCCTCGAGGGGCTGCTGGATCGGCTCTACCTGCGCAACCATCTGGTGGAGCGGCAGGTGTACATCAAGGCCACGATGGGCATCGCCGCCGTGGGCCACCAGGCGGGCACCTGCCGCTTCGGCACCGATCCAGCCACCTCCGTGCTGGATGTGCACTGCAAGGCCCACGAACTCGACAACCTCTATGTGGTGGACACCAGCTTCATGCCGAGCATTGGGGCGGTGAATCCCTCCCTCACGGCGATCGCCAATGCCATCCGCGTGGGCGAGCACCTGCTCGAACGGCTCCGCTGAGCAGCTGAGCTGAGCAGCTGTGCTGCGCGGCCGGTTGGCCAGTTCATGCTGTGCCCGGCGCCGCTGCCTCGATCACCAGCAGCCCATGGCCATCGGGATCGGCCAGCCGCAGCCCCCGCCGTCCGGCGGGCAGGCCCCCGAGCACCCGGCCCCCGCAGGCTTCCGCCCGCTCCCCCACGCCTTCGAGATCACGCACCACGAAGCGGATGTGCCAGGAGGCCGGATCCTGGGGCTCCAGATCGGCGGGGCGGGGACGGCCCCGGTTGGGAGCCAGGTACTCCAGGGTTTCGATGCCCATGCCGCGCGGACAACGCAGCGGCGTGATCCGCACCCGGGTGTCCTCGAGGCCATCGAGCCTGTCCTGCTCGGGCCCGCTGTTCTCGCCGCTGGCCAGGGGCGCCAGAGCCAGCACCGAGGCGTAGAAGGCTCGGGTGCGCTCCGTGTCTGCGATGGCGATGGCGCTGTGGTCGATGCCGAGCAGCAGCGGCACAGGGGTGCCGGGTGCCGGATGCCAGCGGGCATCCCCCTTGCCGCTGGGGAACTGCAGCAGCTCCAGGTTGTGGCCGTCGGGGTCGCGGAACTTGTAGGCCCGGATGCCGGCCGCGGCTGTGTTCCAGTCGGGGAGTCGCTGGGGGGCCGCCGACACCGCCGTGATCATGCCCGCCGCCAGCAGCGGCTCGAGCCGGGCGTGGAGGGCCTCCAGATCGGGAGTCACCAGGCAGAGATGCTGGAATAAGAGATCACAGCTGCGTGAATCGGGCGGAATCGGCCGTGGCGGGCGCCGGCCCTCCCCCGGATCCAGCACCTGCAGCAGATCCAGCCATTCCTCGCCTGCCCCGAGCCGCAGCCGCCGCAGCCGTGCCCCCTCCAGCGCAAATGGGGCCGTCTCGGAGGGGTCCTCCAGGAGCTCCTCCTCCAGGAAACGGAAACCGAGACCATCGCAGAAGAAGGCAGCACTGGCCTCGGCGTCGGCACAGGGGAAGCCCACCGCTTCGATCCGCGGCAGCTCCGGAAGCTGCGGGAGCTCCGGAGGCTGCGGGGGCTGCGGGTTGGGCAAAGCTTGTTCCGCGCCCATGGACTTCCCTTCACTCACGGACTGCCCTCCACGGGTACCGCGCTCGCAGCCGCCGGCCGCTGCAGCACGATGCTCAGCACCCCGCCGAGCGTGATCAGGGCCGTGCCGATCCACACCGGTGGTGTGGGCTGCTCGGCGAACCAGATCCAGCCGATCAGGCCGGCGAACACCACCGAGGAATACTGAAACGCGCCGATCGCCCCCGGTTCGGCATAGGTGTAGGCCTTGATCAGCAGAAACTGAAAGCAGGCCAGGCACACCCCGGAGGCCAGCACCGTCCACCACTGGGCCGGATCGATGTCCAGCAGGGGGGTGCCTCCGTTCGCCGCCGCCCAGAGCGGCGCCAGCACCGCCAGGGTGGAGCCGAGGCTGCCGATCAGCAGGAAATACACCATCTGGGTGAGCGGCGATTCGCTGCGGTCGAGCCGTTTCACCGCCAGGAACTCCACCGCGCAGAGCAGGCCGGCCGCCAGGCCGAGCAGATCCCCCGGCCTCGTGAGCAGCGAGGCATTGGGCTGCACCACGATCACCATCCCCGCGAAGCCGATGCCGAGGCATCCCCACAGGGCGCGGGGCACCTGCTGGCCCAGCACCAGAAGCCCCAGCAGGGGGATGAACAGCGGCGTGGTGTTCAGCAGCACGTTGGCATTCACCAGGTTCACCAGCCGGGCCGCGGTGATGAACAGGAAGAAGCCCGCCAGGCCGGTGCCGCTGCGCAGCAGATGCAGATGTAGCACGCGGGTGCGCAGATCGCGCCCGCCGCGCAGCAGCAACCAGGGAAGGATCAGCCCCAGGGCGATCACGAAGGTGAGCCAGGTGAACTGCACGGCGTCCATGCCGCTGCCCAGGGCCTTGCCGAAGGCGCTCTGGGCCGTGTTCGCCAGGAAGGCCAGCACCAGCAGGGAGGCGCCCAGCACCAGCGAGCCCATCGGATTCCCCGGAACCGGCGGGGGTGTGGGTGAGATCACGTTCGCCTCCGGACCCGTGTCCGCTGGATCGCCCCATGCTTACCGTTGTGGGCAGGCCTGTCACCCATCCAGACCCTTGGACAACACCGCCAGTCCCGCTGCGGTGAACACCGCCGCCAACCCCGATGCGGCCCGCAGCCTGGCGCATCTGCTGGAGGGCAAGGTGGCCATCGTGACCGGCGGCAACAGCGGCATCGGCAGGGCGATCGTGGAAACCCTCGCCCACCGCGGCGCCAAGGTGGTGATCGACTACCGCTCCCATCCGGAGGCCACCGAGGCGATCGAAGAGGAGATCGGTGCCTTCGGGGGATGCAGCTATGGGGTGCAGGCGGATGTGTCGAAGCTGGAGGATCTGCAGCGGCTGGTGGAGGCGGCGGTGGAGAAGTATGGCCGCCTCGATGTGATGGTGAACAACGCCGGCATCGAGACCCGCACCTCGATTCTTGACACCACCCCCGACGACTTCGACAAGGTGCTCGATGTGAACCTGCGTGGTGTGTTCTTCGCCACGCAGTACGCCGCCCGCCAGATGATCGCCCAGGGGGGCGGCGGGCGGATCATCAACATCTCCTCGGTGCATGAGGACTGGCCCATGCCCGGCAACACCCCCTACTGCTGTGCCAAGGGCGGGGTGCGCATGCTCACCCGCACGGCGGCCCTGGAGCTGGCCGCCCACGGCATCGCCGTGGTGAACGTGGGGCCCGGCGCGGTGGCCACCCCGATCAACGACTCCACGATGAACAACCCGGAGCTCCTGGCCCGGCTCGATGCGGCCATCCCGCTCGGCCGCATGGCCCAGCCCGAGGAGATCGCCGCCCTGGTGGGCTTTCTGGCCAGCGATGCCGCCGGCTACATCACCGCCACCACGCTGTTCGCCGACGGTGGCCTGATGCACAGCAGCCCCGGCCTCTGAACCGGAGTCCGGAGCCGGTGATGGGGCCTGGGGCATGGCTGCGCCGCCGGCGCGCCGATCCGGAGGGGCAGGTGCTGCTGGCCCAGGGGGGCGTCGCCCTGCTCACCCTGGCCTGGGTGTTCCTCTGGCCTGTGCCCACCGAGGTGCAGGGCCGCGGCGTGTTCATCGTGCCGGATGCCGCCCGGGTGGTGGATGCCCGCGCGGAGGGCCAGATCCTCGAGATTCCCGTGCGGGCGGGCGAGCGGGTGCGGCGCGGCGGGGTTCTGTTCCGCCTCTACCTGCCTGCCCTGGAGCAGGAGTTGCGCCGGCAGGAGAGGGATCTGCGCGAGCTCGAGGCGATCGATGCGGACCTGAGCCGCCGCGACCGCATCCGCCTGGAGGCCGCCGCGCGGGTGCGCGACACCGCCCTGGCCAACCTGCGGCGGGAGGAGGAGCGGCTGGTGGACCTGCGCCGGATCTACGACCAGAAGGTGGCCGATTTCCGGCTGCTGGCCCAGCGGCGGGTGGTGGCTCCCCTGGCGGAGGAGGTGGTGGCTACCGAAGACCGCAGCACCCAGCTGGCGGTGGCGATCGAGGGCGTGCGCATCCGCGAGCAGGAGGCCCTCGATGCCTACGAGAAGGTGAAGCTCGAGATCGAGACCGAGCGGCAACGCCGCCGCTATCGGATCGAGGACACCCGCCGTGGTGTGCGGGTGCTGCGCGCCCGCCTCGCCTATGAGGGCACCCTGCTGGCCGATCGGGACGGCACCCTGCTCGATCTTCAGGTGGTGCGCGGCCAGACCGTGAAGCCCGGCCAGCGGCTCGGCACCCTGGCCGAGGGGGCCGAGGTGCCGCTGCGGGCCGTGGCCTACTTCGCGCCGGCCGATGCCCGGCGGCTGCGGCCGGCCCTGCCGGTGGAGGTGGTGCCCGACTGGAACGAGCGCGGCCGCTTCGGCGGGATCACCGGCCGGATCGAGCAGGTGGGGCTGCTGCCCGCCACCCGCGAGGACGTGGACACCACCCTGGGCAATCCCCAGCTGGCCGAATCGCTGGTGCGGCGCGGCCCGGTGATGCGGGCCGACATCCGCCTCGATGCCCCCGGCGGAGAGGGGGGCCCCTCCCCCCGCTACCGCTGGACCCTCTCCCGCGGCAGCAGCGTGTTCCCGATCCGGGCCGGGCTCACCCTGCGGGCCCACGGCTACGTGGAGTGGCGCACACCGATCAGCTACCTGCTGCCGGTGTTCCGGGATCTCACCGGCTCCTACCGCAACCTCGGCCAGGAGCGCCAGGACGTGCCCTCCCTGCGCCAGGAGGGTTCCCTGCCATGAAGCTCCCTGCCCTGAGGATCCCCTCCACGCCCCTGGGCCGGGAGCTGCCGCTGCTGGTGCTGGAGCTGGCCCTGCTGGTGGTGCTGCTCCACGCCAACGCCCCGGAGGTGTGGTTCTGGTTCGCCGTGCTGCTGCTGCTGCTGCTCTGGCGCTTCCTGGCCTGGCGCGCGCGGCGGCAGGCCGCTCAGGAGGCGGGTGGCTCCGCTCCGGCGGAGGCCGGCAGCACCAGCGGCAGGGACACCGGCGCGCCGGGCTGATCCGGCACCGGCAGCAGCTCCCGCAGCAGCTGGGCGTAGCTGCCGTTGGCGAGGGTGATCGATTCGGCCACCCCCTCCATCGCCTGGGTGAGCAGGCGGATGGTGTCGGTCACGTCGGTGTAATCGGCCAGGCCCAGCTGATAGCGGGCCCGCACATCCCGGAAGGCCTCGCGGGCCGAGGTGTAGGAGGCCCGGGCCGCCAGGATCTGCTCCAGGGCGGCCCGGTGATCGAAGAAGGCCGTCTCCA
>JBMLOS010000241.1:0-11950 GCA_049242845.1 Prochlorococcaceae cyanobacterium | reverse complement strand
CGCCGCGCCAACCGCGCCTATGCCGTGGTGCAGCTGCGCCAGGAAGACAAGGACGGCCGCCTCTGGAACCTGGTGGGCTTCCAGACCAACCTCAAGTGGGGCGAGCAGAAGCGGGTGCTGCGCCTGATCCCGGGCCTGGAGAACGCCGAGTTCGTGCGCTTCGGCGTGATGCACCGCAACACCTTCCTCGAGGCGCCCCAGCTGCTGGATCCCACCCTGCAGTTCCGCCGGCGTCCCACCCTTCTGGCCGCCGGGCAGATCACCGGCACCGAGGGCTACGCAGCGGCGGTGGCCGGCGGCTGGCTGGCGGGCACGAACGCCGCCCGCCTGGCCCTGGGCCAGGAGCCGATCGCCCTGCCCCCCAGCTCGATGATCGGGGCCCTCACCCACTTCATCGCCACGGCCCCCAGCGGCAAGTTCCAGCCAATGCCCCCCAACTTCGGCCTGCTGCCCGAGCTGCCGGAGCGCATCCGCGACAAGCGGCGCCGCTACGGCGCCTACCGCGACCGGGCCCTGGAGGATCTGGCTCCCTTCTGCCAGGAGCAGCCCCGATCGGCTCAGCTGAGCGGATGCACCGTGATGCGCAGATCCGCCGCCTCGGGCACATAGGTGAACTCGCCCTGGATGTTGTCGTTGGGGAAGGTGAAGAAGCCGTACTTGCCCTTGGCATCGGGGGTGGCAGCGGCCCGCAGGGCCTGCACATAGCCAGTTTTGCCTGGATCCACCTTCGGCAGGATCTTCGGGTTGAGCCCGTCCTGCCAGCCCGTCCAGTTGTCCACGGAACCGAACAGCTGTTTGCCGTCCTGGGGCAGCGCCTGCACGAAGGGGAAGTAGCTCTGCGGCTGCCAGGGTCCGATACCGGGAAACTTCGGATTCACCGGGTTCGTGGTGGCCCGCTGCTGCGCCCACACCTTGTTGGGCCCCACCACCCGGCTGAGGCCGGATGGGTAGGGCGGCTGCGGCGCCCAGCTGGTCACCGGATCCTTCGGCCACACCAGGGCCTCCCAGGGCTGCGCCGCCGTGGAGCGGGAGCGGAGGTTGCCGATCACGGTGTCGATGTCGCTGAAGCCGTACTCGAAGCCGTTCTGGGCGGCCGGGTAGCTGCCGAGATTGGTGAAGCGAAGGGTGAGCGGGAAGGAGAACTCGTCGATGTAGCTGAGATCCGCCGTATAGCGATCGTTGTTCGGTTCGTAGGCGTACTCGAAGAAGGAATACTCCACCCCCGCATCCGCCGCCGGGTTGAACACATCCGGCAGCGAGCCCTTCTCCAGGGATCGCGTCAGCGGATCGGCCGCCACATAGAGGCGCTTCTGATCCCCCTGCAGCAGCGGGATCGCGGTGCTGCCGTTGTCCGCCAGCTTCACCGGCTTCACCGGCGATGCCTTGGTGAGATCGTCGTTGTAGAGATAAACCGTCTGGTTCGAGCGGTTGAGCACCGTGACCGACTTCGGCATGCTCAGGAACCCGCGCTTGGTTCAACCCTAGGCAGCATCGGAGCGCCGGCCCACCCCCTAGGGTCAGCCGAGCCGCCCCAGCCCCCGGTGACCGTCGCTCTGCCGAGCTCCGCCGCAAGCCTCCCTGCCCCCACGAGCCCCTGGGATGTGGTGGTGATCGGCGCCGGCATCGGCGGCCTGGTGACCGCCTCGCAGCTGGCCGCCAAGGGGGCGAAGGTGCTGGTGCTGGAGCGCTACCTGATCCCCGGTGGCAGCGGCGGCAGCTTCCGGCGGGAGGGCTACACCTTCGATGTGGGCGCCTCGATGATCTTCGGCTTCGGCGAGAAGGGGCACACCAACCTGCTCACCCGGGCCCTGGCGGACGTGGGCCAGCACTGCGACACCATCTCCGATCCGGCCCAGCTCGAATACCACCTGCCCGGTGGCCTGCGGGTGGCGGTGGACCGCGACTACGAACGCTTCCTCGCCGATCTCACCGCCCTCTTCCCCCACGAAGCCCGCGGCATCCGCGCCTTCTACGACACCTGCTGGCAGGTGTTCCGCTGCCTCGACGCGATGCCCCTGCTCTCGCTCGAGGATCCGGCCTATCTGGCCAAGGTGTTCTTCCGCGCGCCCCTGGCCTGCCTGGGGCTGGCCCGCTGGCTGCCGTTCAACGTGGGCGACGTGGCCCGCGCCCACATCCGCGATGAACAGCTGCTCAAGTTCATCGACATGGAGTGCTTCTGCTGGAGCGTGATGCCGGCGGATCGCACGCCGATGATCAACGCCGGCATGGTGTTCTCCGACCGCCACGCCGGCGGCATCAACTATCCCCGCGGCGGCGTGGGCGTGATCGCCGAGAAGCTGGTGGCCGGGCTCGAGGCCCGGGGCGGCGCGATCCGCTACCGGGCGCGGGTCACCGAGGTGCTGATCGAGAACGGCCGGGCGGTGGGCGTGCGCCTGGCCGGCGGCGAGGAGATCCGCGCCCGGCGGGTGGTGAGCAACGCCACCCGCTGGGACACCTTCTCTACAGCGGAGGCCACTGCGGAACAAGACAGCGAACTCCAGAGGCCCGCAGGCGCCGCCCTGGTGGACGCCCGGCACACCCCCAGGGCGGAGGCCACCTGGCGGCGGCGCTACAAGCCGTCGTCCTCGTTCCTGTCGCTGCATCTGGGCGTGGAGGCCTCGCTGATCCCGCCGGACTTCCACTGCCACCACCTGCTGCTCGAGGACTGGAGCCGCCTGGAGGACGAACAGGGGGTGATCTTCGTGTCGATCCCCACCCTGCTGGATCCCTCCCTGGCACCGGCGGGCCGCCACATCGTGCACACCTTCACCCCCAGCGACATCCGCCACTGGCGCCACCTGGGCCCCAGCGCCTACGGCGCCAAGAAGAACGGCGACGCCGCCCGGCTGGTGCAGCGCCTCGAGGCGATCCTGCCGGGCCTGGCCGGCGCCATCCGGCTGCAGGAGATCGGCACGCCCCGCACCCACCGCCGCTTCCTGGGCCGCATGGGCGGCAGCTACGGACCGATCCCGGCCCTGCGGCTGCCGGGGCTGCTGCCGATGCCCTTCAACCGCACGGGTCTGCCTGGCCTCTACTGCGTGGGCGACTCGTGCTTCCCCGGCCAGGGCCTCAACGCCGTGGCCTTCAGCGGCTTCGCCTGCGCCCACCGGATCGGGGCCGATCTCGGCCTCAACCCCTGGGCCCTGCCCGCCTGAGCGGAGCGAGCACCAGCGCCTCCTGGGGCTCCAGCACCGCCGGCGGGGAGGAACCGGCCCGCTGCGGCGGCCACAGCACCTCGAGCTCCGCGGCAGCGGACTCCAGCGGCAGCCCCTCGCGCCGGCTGGGGTTCACCACCACCCGCAGCGGCTCCTCCCCGGCCTCACCCCGCTCGAGCGCCAGCCCCTGGGCACCGGAGGGTCCCTGCAGCACCTCCAGTTGCAGGCCCGGCTGCCGCAGCTGGGGCCAGCGGCGGCGCAGGCCCGTGAGGGAGGTGATCACCGGCCGCAGGTCGTGGCGCCAGCCGGACGGATCCCCCCAGGGGAAGGCCTCGCGGCAGGCCGGTTCCGCCCCGCCGTCCAGGCCGGCCTCGGTGCCGTAGTAGAGGCAGGGGGCGCCGGGCAGCACGAACAGCAGCAGCAGCGCCAGCCGCAGGGCCCGCGCATCGCCCTGCAGCATGTGGAGGGCCCGGGGCACGTCGTGGCCGTCGAGCAGGTTGAGCTGGGCGAGCCGCACCTCCGGCCGGTACCAGCCGAAGCTTTCCTCCAGCACGGCGGCGTAGGCCGCGCCGTCCAGGCAGCGGTAGGGAATCGAGGTGCGGGCATGGCCCGGCTGGAGGCGGCCATCGGCCACGAAGCCGAGGGTGCTCCAGGCGATGGGGTAATTCATCACGCCATCGAACCGGTCGCCCCCCAGCCAGGCCCGGGCATCGCCCCAGATCTCCCCCACAATCCAGGCCTCGGGGTTCACCTGCCGCACCATGCGGCGGAACTCCACCCAGAAGTCGGCGGGCACCTCATCGGGCACATCCAGCCGCCAGCCGTCGATGCCCCGCTCCAGCCAGTGGCGCCCCACCCCCAGGAGGTAGTCGCGCACGGGCGGATGGGCATGGTTGAACTTGGGCAGGGCGGGATCGTTCCACCAGCAGTGGTAGCCGCAGCGGCCGGCGTGGCCGCCGCCGCTGGGGTAGGCCTGGAGGGGCCATTCCTCCACCACGAACCAGTCGCGGTAGGGGGAGGCCGGGCCATTCTCGAGCAGATGGTGGAACGGCCAGAAGCCGCGGCCGCAGTGGTTGAACACCCCATCGAGCAGTAGGCGCATGCCGCGGCCTTGCAGGGCTGCGATCAGGGCATCGAGGGCGGCGTCGCCCCCGAGCAGGGGATCCACCGTGCGGTAGTCGTAGGCGTGGTAGCGGTGGTTGGCCGCCGAGCTCACGATCGGATTGAGCGACAGGCAGCTCACCCCCAGGGCCTGCAGTTCGTCGAGGGCATCGATCACGCCGAACAGATCGCCGCCCTGGAAACCATGCGGGCTCGGTGGGCTGCCCCAGGGCTCCAGCACCAGGCCCTGCTGGGCAGGGGCGCGGCCGCTGCGGCGGAAGCGGTCTGGGAAGATCTGATACACCACGGCGTCGGCCGGCCAGGCGGGGGGCCGGTGGAAGGCGGCGGTCGCAGGGGAGGAGCTCATCTCCATAGGGTGTACCCCCCTGCGCCTGCGGCCACCCGCGATGAGCTTCGCCCCCGGCCCCTCCACCCCCAGTTCCGAGGAGCTGGCCCGCTACCTCGAGGCCCGCGGCGAGATGGGCAAGCCCTGGATGTGGCACCTGCTGCGGCTCACCAAGCTGAAGGAGGCCCGGGCCGAGATGGACCCGGACGACTACGTGGCCCGGCTGCAGGAGGCCCATGCCGATCTGATGCGGCTGGGGGAGTTCTGGAAGGGCCGGGAGGCCGAGGTGTTCGGCGGCCGTTACCAGCCCAGTGAGGTGATCGAGCCGCTGCCCGGTTCCGCCGACGACCGATGAACGAGGCCGACGCCCTGCCGGCGCCGCAGGCGGGGGTGCAGCCAGGGGTGCACCCGATGGCGCCCTCGATCAGATTCACCTTGCTGGGCCTCTACCTGGCCCTGGTGCTTCCTCTGCCGGCCCTGGCCCCGGATGCGCTGCAGTGGCCCCTGGTGGCCGCCGTGGTGCTCGGGCTGCTGCTGGTGCTGGCGATCACCAGCGAGCGGGTGGAGATCGATGCACAGGGGCTGCGGCTGCGCCACCCCGCCTGGTGCGCCTGGCTACTGCGCCGCGGCTGGAGCCTGGAGTGGAGCCAGGTGCGCGGGCTCACGCCGGTTGCCACCAGCCAGGGGGGCCGGGTGTTCTACGTGCGCACCGCAGCGGGCCCCTCGGTGCTGCTGCCGCAGCGGGTGGCGGGATTCGCAACCTTCCTGGAGGCCTTCAGCCGACACAGCGGCCTCGAAACCAGCTCGATCGGCCGGATCAGCCCGCCCTGGACCTACCGCCTGCTGGCGGCTCTGGTGGGCCTGATGCTGCTCGGAGAGGCCTCCGCCATGGTGGCCGGCCTCTCCCCGAGGTGAGCAGGCTCAGTTGAGCCGGCCCATCTGGTGCGGCTGGGGCAGGGGCATCAGCTCGGGCGAGGTGTCCCCCTGGCGCTCGGGCAGGGTGTCGAGGCTGAAGCGGTAGCCCTGCTGGCGCATGGTTTCGATGCCGCCACCCTCGCCGAGACCGGCCTGCTCGAGCTTGCGCCGCAGGGTGAGCACCTGGGTGTCCACCGAGCGGGGGCCGCCGCTGAAGGGCGGCCAGGCCATGCGCAGCAGCTCCTGGCGGGAGCGCACCACCCCCGGCGGCATCAGCAGGGCGCAGAGCAGGGCGAACTCCCGGGGAGAGAGCTCCACCGGCTGATCCCGCAGGGTGACCTGCCGCAGCAGCAGGTGCACCTCCAGCGGCCCCACGCACACCCGCTCCTGCAGGCCATTGGCGCTGCGGCGCAGCAGGGTGCGGCAGCGGGCAGCCAGTTCCTCAAGCCCGAAGGGCTTGCGCAGCACGTCGTCGGCGCCGCCATCGAGCAGGGCCACCACGGGCTCGGAGCCGGAGCGGGCCGTGAGCACCATCACCGGGCAGCGCAGCAGGGCCGCCAGCCGCAGGGCGGAGCTCTCCTCAAGCAGCTCGGCGCTCACCAGCAGGTCGGGGGCCTGCTCCTGGCAGAGCTCCAGGGCCTCCCGGGCGGTGGGCACGGCCGCGGCCAGATGGCCGTCCTGCCGGAGCCGCTGGGCCAGAACGGTGCGCAGGGTGGCATGGGGATCGACCACCAGCACACGCTTCGGCTGGTTGATCGCTGCAGAGGGATTCGGTTGGGTCATCAGGTCCACCCCTGGCCCCCGGTTGCCGATACGCTAACGGCACGGTAAAGGGGATCCAGGTATCGACTGATGCCTTTCATTCTGTCCCCCCCTTTGCTCCGGCCCCTGCCGGAGCCCCGGAACCGGGTCTCCTGCTCCCCATGACCGCCCTCCAGCACCCCGACGCCATCCGCCATTTCCAGTCGCTCTGCGATGCCTGCCAGGAGCTGGCGACCCGGTTCCACAGCCCCGCGGAGCTGCGGCTGTACGCCGACGGCTACCTGCACGCCCTGCGGCGCACCGCGGTGCTGGATCCCCTGGCCCAGCGGCGTCTGGAGGAGCTGATCGATCGCTGGATCCTGGATCCCTCCAGCTTCGTGGGGCCCGACGGAGACCCCCGCAGCCTCTACGAGAGCGGCCGCAACTGAGGCGGCCGCCGGTTGCACAGGAGGCTCAGGAAGCAAGAGCCACTTCCAGCTTCTCGCGCAGTTCGCCGGAGTTGTACATCTCGATCAGGATGTCCGAACCACCCAGGAATTCACCGCGCACGTACACCTGCGGGATGGTGGGCCACTCGGAATATTCCTTGATTCCCTGACGGATCTCCATGTCGGAGAGCACGTCGAAGGTCTCGAACGGAACGCCGAGGGAGTGCAGGATCTGCACCACGTTGTTGGAGAAGCCGCACTGGGGCATCAGTTTGTTCCCCTTCATGAACACGAAGACGGGGCTCGAGGCGATCAGCGACTCGATGCGCTGCTGCAGCTGGGCATCCATGGGGGGAAAGTCTGGGGGCGAAACGAAAGGGAGCGGAGCGGGCTGGGCTCAGGCGGCGGGGGTGGAGGTCTGGAGGGCGAGGGCGTGGATCGCCTCGCTGGCCAGCTCCTGCCGCAGGGCTCCGTACACCAGCTGGTGCTGGCGCACCCGCGGCAGGCCGGCGAAGGCTGCGGACACCACGGAAACCTGC
Organism: Prochlorococcaceae cyanobacterium; assembly: GCA_049242845.1. GTDB lineage: Bacteria > Cyanobacteriota > Cyanobacteriia > PCC-6307 > Cyanobiaceae > CBW1002. The sequence continues at coordinate 4,704 of JBMLOS010000241.1, read as the reverse complement.
AGGTGATCGCCTCCGCCGGTGAGGTCCTCCACCGTCACCTCGGCGTCCGGCAGAGCCTGGCTGATCGCGGCCTTGACCTGATCCGGATGAACCATGGGGGCGCGGAACCGGCAACGTGCGCCCGGGAATCTAGGCTCCGGCGCGCTGCGCTGGGTGCTCAGGGGGCGGCGGGGGTCGCCGCAGCCGGGGCGCCGTAGGGGGTGCTGACGAAGCCCAGCTCCACCAGGCTCTGGTAGGCCTTGCGGCCCTCCTCGTTGGTGGGGGTCATCACCTTCACCACCTCCACCAGCAGGGGAACGGCCACCTCGGGCTGGTTCTGGCGGCGGAAGAGGGCCGCCAGCCGCAGGTTCACCTGGGCCAGGGTCTCGAGGGCCTCGCGGCCCTTCTGGTCCATCTCCCGCGGGATGCGGGCATCGAGGCCGCGGAAGGAGCCGCTGAGGTCGCGGTAGAAGCCCAGCAGGCGGCGGGTGGCGTCACGGGCCGCGTCGTAGGCCTTGCGGGCCTCGGGCAGGTTGCCGGCGGCGGCGGCGGCATCGCCGCGGGCGATCAGGGTCCGCACCGATTCGAGGTTGAAGCCGCTGCCGGGGGATTCCAGGGCCTTCTGGGGCTCCTGCCCCTGGGCCCCCGCGGGCTGGGGCAGCAGGGGGGAGGCCAGCAGGCCGGCCAGGGCGGCGGCGCCGGTCAGGGCGAAGGCCTTGCGCCCCGCTCGGGTGAGGCGTTGGGCAGCGGAGAGCCTGCGCACGGGTCGGCGGATCACTGGCTGGACTCTATAGAGCCCGGCAACGGTCTCCCCACCGCCAGGCGAGCCGCTTCCTCAGCTGTTCGCATCGCCGCCGCCAGCCGGTCGGTGAGGGAAAGGGCGGCGGCGCGGCCGTGCCCCTCCACCCGCAAAGCCGGCCCGAAGCAGAGGGCGGCGGCATCGCAGGGACGGGGCACGGCATGGCCGTAGGCCAGCCCCACCGGCACCACCGGCAGATCCAGCCCCTGGCCCACGGCCATCAGCGCCAGCCGCGCCAGGCCCTGATGCAGGCGGATCGGCCCGTCCTCCCGCCGGATCCGACCCTCGGGGAACACCACCAGCTGCTCCCCCTGGGCCAGCAGATCGAGGGGGTAGCGCAGGCTCGCCAGGGTGGGGCGGGTCTGGTTCACCGGAAAGCAGCCAAGCCGCTGCAGGAACCAGCCCTGCAGGCCCTTCATCTCATCGATGGTCACCATGAAGCGGCAGTCGCGGCCGGTGACGCGGCGGCCGGCGGCATGGGGCAGCATCAGCGCATCCCAGCGGGCCCGGTGGGTGGGGGCCAGCAGCACCGGCCCCTCCTGCGGCAGATGCTCGATTCCCGCCACGTGCAGCCGGGAGAAGAAACCCTTCAGGGCCACGTCCTGGGTGAGCACCATCGCCAGCGGCGCCAGCCAGGGATTGATGCCGTTGCAGAGCCCGCGCTCACGGACGGGGGACGGCGACGGCAAGGGGGACGGGCCGTGGGTCGGCCTCTCGGGCTGCACCAACACCGAACCGCCGATCACCGGAACCGATCAAACCCTTTGAACCTAGGGATGCGCGGCAACCGCCGAGGAGGGGGGCGGGCAGTTGCTCCTGCGGCCCTCCATAGGATCGCCGCCTCCGCAGCTCTCCCCCGCGTCCATGGCCAGCCTCGGCGTCAACATCGATCACATCGCCCAGGTGCGCCAGGCCCGCCGCACGGTGGAGCCCGACCCCGTGACCCACGCCCTGCTGGCGGAACTGGGCGGCGCGGACGGCATCACCGTGCACCTGCGCGAGGACCGCCGCCACATCCAGGACCGGGACGTGGAGCTGCTGCGGGCCACGGTGCGCACCCGCCTCAACCTGGAGATGGCGGCCACCGCCGAGATGGAGGCGATCGCCCTGCGCCTCCGCCCCGACCAGGTGACCCTGGTGCCGGAGCGCCGCGAGGAGGTGACCACCGAAGGCGGGCTCGACGTGGCCGGCCAGGTGGAGCCGCTGCGCAGCCTGGTGGGCCACCTGCAGGCCGCCGGGATCGGGGTGAGCCTGTTCGTGGACCCGCAGCCGGAGCAGCTGCAGGCCTGCGCCGCCACCGGCGCCCGCTGGGTGGAGCTCCACACCGGCACCTATGCGGAGGCGTCGTTCGCGGATCAGCCGCGCGAGCTGGCCCGGCTGATCGAGGCCACGGCCCTGGCCCGCCAGCTCGGCCTGCGGGTGAACGCCGGCCATGGCCTCACCTACCGCAACGTGGAGCCGGTGGCGGCGATCGAGGGCATGGAGGAGCTCAACATCGGCCACACGATCGTGGCCCGTGCCGTGGCGGTGGGGCTGGAGACCGCGGTGCGGCAGATGAAGGCGCTGATCCAGAATCCCCGGCTGGATCCCCTGTTCGGCAGCCAGCACCCATGACCACCTACCACTTCGTTGCCGCCAGCGAGGCGTTCCTCACCCAGGAGGAACCCCTCGAGGAGGTGCTGCGGGAGCGGGTGCGCAACTACGGCGAGAAGGGCAAGGAGATCGATTTCTGGCTGGTGCGCCGTCCGGCCTTCCTGGACGCCCCGGAGGTGGCGGCCAGCGCCGGCTCCGTTCCGCGCCCCGCCGCAGCGGTGGTCTCCACCGACGAGAAGTTCATCACCTTCATGAAGCTGCGGCTGGAGTTCGTGGCCCGGGGCAGCTTCGAGGCCCCCAGCGCCTCCATCCCCGACCCCCTGGCCAGCCGGGACTGAAGCGAGGCCGCGCTCAGAACAGCCCCAGAAAGCGCTTGCGGGGCTGTTCCTGCGGATTCCCCTGCTCCTGTTCCTGCTGTTCCTGCGGGCGCCCTTGGCCGCCGTCCTGCTGGTAGCGGGGCCGGTTGTCGCCGATCGTGACCAGCGCCTCCTTGTTCTTCCACCAGACCCAGTCGCGGATCGGCGGGGTGTTCTGCAGATCCCTGCGGGTGAGCCCCAGCCCCAGGCGGCCCGAGGCATCGAGCAGCACATCGAGCATCTCCTCCCCGTCGCGGCAGCGGGCCAGGGCCTCATTGGTGCGCTTCGCGCCGTTCAGGGCCCCCACCAGCAGATTCACCCGCCGGCTCACCGGCAGGGTCCTGGGATCCACCGCCTCGCTCATCCATCCGCAGCGCCAGGCCGCACCGTATCAGCGATTTCAGCCCCCGGACGGCTCCTCTGCCAGGTCCGTGCCGCCACCCCCCGGCCAGCCAATCCGGCCGCCATGGCTGACAAACGCCCCTCCGCGGGGCAAAACTCTCTATGACGCCTCCGTTCGATGACGCCCCCCTCACGTCCCGCCCGCCACTGGGTCATCGGGGACGTCCATGGCTGTGCCGATGCCCTGGAGCGCCTGCTGCGGCGGCTCCCGGCCAGTGATCGGCTGGTCTTCTGCGGTGATGTGATCAACCGCGGCCCCGAGATCGAGCGGGCCATGCTCATGGTGTGGTCGCTGGTGCGCGGCGGCCGGGCGGTATGGCTGCGGGGCAACCACGAACAGGAACTGCTGGAGTGCCTCGACCGGGGCCACTGGTTCGGCTCGCGCGGCCTGGCGGGCTGCGACACCTACCGCCAGCTGGGCGATGGCACCTGCCGCCTCTGGCGCGACCGGCTGGCCGAACTGCCGCTCGTGCACCACGGGGAGGGCTGGGTCGCCACCCATGCCGGCTTCGATCCCCAGACCTGGGCACCCGACCTGAACGTGCGGATGCCGTTCTGGCAGGCCTACGACGGCCGCTTCGGCGAGGTGGTGGTGGGCCACACCCCGGGGCCGGAACTGCGCCGCCTCAACGGCATCGTGATGGTGGACACCGGCGCCTCCTACGGCGGTGAACTCACCGCCTACTGCCCCGAGACCCGCCGGAGCGTGGCGGTGCCGGGCCTCGGCCATGGCCAGCCGGCAGCCCACGGAGCAGCCAACCGCAGCCTGCTGCCCCTGGGCCTGGGCGGCCTGGCGCTCCGCCCGATGCTGGGGGAGTGCTCCGCCTGAGCCGCCTCCCCCCGTGCTGACCCTCTACCGCAGCAACCGGGCCGAGCTGCTGGCCCAGCTGCTGGCGGCCCAGCTGAGGCTCACGCCCCCCGGCCCCTTCGAGACGGTGGCGGTGGTGGTGAACACCTGGCCCACCAGCCGCTGGCTGGGGGAACAGCTGGCCGTGGAGCTGGGCGGCATCTGCGCCAACCTGCGCTTTCCCTTCCCCGGCAGCCAGCTACGGGAGCTGGTGAACACCGTGCTCGACCCGCAGGGCGCCGGCCGCGGCGGGGCCGATCCCTGGCGGGCCTCGGAGCTGGTGTGGCCGGTGCTGGAGCGGCTGCCGGCCCTGCTCGAGCGCCCCGAGGGCCGGCCGCTGCGCCGCTGGCTGGAGCAGCGCGGCCTCGGCGGCGACAGGCCCGCCGCCCTCGATCGCCCCCTCTGGCAGCTGGGGCGCAACATCGCCGACGCCTTCGACGACTACACCCTCTACCGCCCCGCCATGGTGCGCCGCTGGCTGGCAGGGGAGCCGGTGGATGGGCGGGAGCGGCCCCTCCCCCCCTCCCAGCTCTGGCAGCCGCAGCTGCTGCGCCAGCTGGCCGAGGGGATCGAAGCCCTCCCCTTCGGCCTGCGGGTGGGGGAGGCGATCGAGCGGCTGCGGCACTGGCCGCAGGGGCGTGGCCCGCCCGGGCGGGGGGGGGGGCCCCCGCGGCGCCCGTTGGGGGTCAGCACCCATGCGCCCGGGGCGGGGGTGCTGCTGCAGGCGC
>JBMLOS010000240.1:0-3602 GCA_049242845.1 Prochlorococcaceae cyanobacterium | reverse complement strand
GAACGGCCAGATTCCCGGCACGGCGGACCAGGCGGAACTGCTCAATGCCGTCTGCCAGGTGGCCTACGGCAGCGGCAGCTGAGCCAGGGCTCAGGGCGCGCGCCGCGGAGGCGTATCCAGGGCGGCGGGAAGCTGATAGGCTCCGCTGCCACTGGGGCAGAGCCGCAGCGGACAGCCGTTGGCGCCGTAGATGGCATCGAACTGCGAGAGGCAGCCCAGGGCGTTCTTGGAGGCCACCTGGGAAGGCCGCAGCCGCAGCGGCTGCACCACCTTCTGGCTGGCGGGCACCACCAGAGGACAGGGGGGATAGGCCGGCAGACCATCTACTGCCAGGGGCTGGTTCTGGCCGTGGCCCGGGGGGGCAACGCCCACCAGCAGGGTCAACACCCCGGCAGCGAGAGGGAATCGAAGCCCGGCACCCATGGCAGCCATCAGGAGGGAGCCGGCATGATGGTCCGGCATGCCAGCCCAGTGTGCCCCCGCCTGCCGTGAGCGACACCCCCCGGTCCGCCGCCGAATCCCAGAGCGATGCGGCTCTGCCCGATGCGGTTCTGCCCACAGCAGCACTGATCGAAGCTCTGGTGGCGGCCTCGCGGGAGTTCGATGCCACCTCCAGGGATCCGGAGCGCAACTGCTGGATGGCGGTGCATCGCCATGTGCACGGCGTGCTGCCGAGCGAATACGACATCCGCGAGGTGCCTGAGGAGCTCTACCTGGCGGTACTGAGCGGGCGCCGCGCCGCCGACGCCGCACCCTGATCAGGCAGCACCGGCGCCGATCCCCACAGGGGCCGGATCGCCGCCATGCGGCTGCGCTGCAGAAAAGCGCCGGCACGATCGGCCGCGCGGGCTTCGGCCAGATCTGCAGCATTCACGGCGTAGCCGCTGGCGTGGGCCTGCTCCAGCAGGCCAGCCCACCGGCGCCCGCTGGCATAGGCCCTGCGCAGCGCGGCGCGCAGGCCGGCATCGTTCTCGGCGTCGCGGATCAGGCGGATCAGCTGTTCCCTGGACATGGTCCGGAACCCCTGGTGGCTCCACCATGGCGCCGGGTCGATCGGGGCACCAGTACCCCACACCGATCGTCAACATCCAGGGACCCAACCGGCCGCAGACCGGCACAAAAAAACGCCGCCCCGATGAGGGGCGGCGAGAGAAGGAAAGGAGCGCGCCGTGCGGCGGTGGGAATCAGGCCCAGCCCTTGGAGGACATGTCCTCGACGTAGGCGGCCACATCGGCGATGTCGGCCTCACTGAGCTTGCCGCCGAAGGCGGGCATGGCGTTCTTGCCGTTGGTCACCTGGTAGGCGATCGCAGCCTCGTGGCCGCTGCTGTAGTTGGCGAGGTAGGCCTCGAGGGCATCCTGCTTGAGGGTGCGCTCGGCGTTCACCACGTTGCCGCCGCCCATGTGGCAGGCAGCGCAGTTGGCGGAGAAGATCTGGCCGCCATGGGCCACGTCGGCGGCGTAGCTCGGTGCTGCACCCAGGACCAGCGCCAGGCACAGAGCGATGAGGGAAAGAAGACGGCGCATCAATGCACGTGCAACCCGCCAAAACTAAGGGGCGGGGGTGAGCGATGTTGCGGCGCCCCTGCAGATCTGCAACATTTTCATGTGCTTGCTGCCCCCTGCGCCCCCCAGGCCAGCGCATCGGGCCAGGGGCCTCAGGGCAAGCGGCCCGTGTGGGGGACCCCGGCCGTGTCGAGCACAGCCTCGAGCGTGGGAGCCAGGCTCACCCGGCCGAAACGCTCCGGCGGACTGATCGGCTCATGCACGAAGTGGCGCTGCTGGATCGAGAAGCGATCCCAGGGCGTCATCTCGATCCGCAGCAGGCGGATCAGCCCGTCGATCAGCCAGCCGCACAGATCGAGGCCCAGCGGAGGCCACCAGCTCCGCCGCCAGCGGCAGAGGGTGCGCACCGTCTGGTTCACGGTGATCGGCGCCTGGCCGAGCACCAGCCGCCGCACCGGGCCCTGGCCCGGCTCCGGGTTGGGGCCCTGGGGCTGGCTGAGCAGGTGCACGCAGACGGTGGCAATGTCGGCGGCGTGGATGAAGTGGAAGCTGGCATCGGCCCGCAGCCAGCGGGCCAGCCAGAGCCAGCGCAGCGCCTCCCGCAGGCCACCGGTGAGGTAGCTGGTGGGGTGGTGATCGCCGGGAGCGATGCTGCCGCCGAACACGAGGGTGGGAAACACCGCCACGATCTTCCCGGCCAGCGGATGGCGCTCCAGCTGCTCGAGGCAGAGGGCCTTGGTCTGGATGTATTCGGTGCCGTGGGCGAGGGCCTCGGGGAGGAGGTTGAGGTCCCTGTCGAGGATGCTGGCGGTGGAGAAGTAGATCATCTGCTCCAGCCGCTGGGGATCCACCAGCTCCAGCAGCCGCTTCACCGCCACCACATTCACCTGGTGGGCCCGCTCCGGATCGCCCCAGGCGGTGGCGGTGTGCACGATCCGGGTGACGCCCGCGAGGGCCTCGGCGTGGGGCTCGAGATCGCGCAGATCGCCCACCAGCAGGGTGATGCGGGGATCGGCCGGATCCACCGCCGTGAGCTTGGCGGGATCCCGCAGGAGCAGCAGGAGCTCGGCATCGCTGCTGCGCAGCAGCGCCTCGCTCACGTACTGCCCCACGCAGCCGCTGGCGCCGGTGATCAGGATCCGGGCGGGGGCGTCGATCCGGGAGGAACTCAAACGGCGGCTCCCATCAGCTCATGCACGGCCTTGCCGGTTTCGAAGAACACCCGGGCGTTCTCCTCCGGGGTGCCGGGCAGGATGCCATGGCCGAGGTTGAGGATGTGGCGGCGGCCGCGGGCCTTGCGCACGGTGTCGAAGATCCGCTCACGGATCGCTTCGGGGGTGCCGAACAGCAGGCCGGGGTCCACGTTGCCCTGCACGCCGATCGATTCCGGCAGGCGGGCGATGCCCTCGGCCATGTCCACGGTCCAGTCGAGCGACACGAAGTCCACCCCGGTGCGGCCCATGCGCTCGAGCACACCGGCGCTGCCGGAGATGTAGAGGATCAGGGGCGTCTCGGGGTGGCGCAGCTTCACGCGATCCACCACCCGCTTCTGATAAGGGGCAGCGAAGGTGTCGTAGTCGATCGGGCTGAGCTGACCGGCCCAGGAATCGAACATCTGCACCACCTGGGCGCCGCTCTCGATCTGATAGCAGACGTACTCGGCGATCGAATCGGCCAGATGCGCCAGCAGCTGGTGCAGGATCGCCGGCTCCTGGAAGGCCATCGCCTTGATCACGGCGTAGTTCTTGGAGCTCTTGCCCTCCACCGCGTAGGCGGCCAGGGTCCAGGGGGCGCCCACGAAGCCGAGCACGGCGGCCTCGTTGCCCACGTCCTGGCGGAGGCGGCCCAGCACCTCGCCCACGAAGGGCAGGGCCTCGGCGGGGTTGAGGGTCCGCAGGGCATCCACCTGGGCCTGGCTGCGGATGGCGGGCTCGATGATCGGGCCCTTGCTCTCGATGATGTCGAAGTCGATCCCCATGCCGGGCAGCGGCGTGAGGATGTCTGAGAAGAGGATCACGCCGTCGGGCCGGAAGGCGTGGAACGGCTGCATCGAGATCTCGTAGGAGAGATCGGGGTTCTCGGAGCGTTCGCGGAAGC
>JBMLOS010000239.1:0-28545 GCA_049242845.1 Prochlorococcaceae cyanobacterium | reverse complement strand
GAACACCAGGTTCTGGCTGAACAGGCCCGTGACCCCGTAGGCCAGAAAGACACACAGAGCCAGGACCAAGGCAGCTGGATTCATGGGGCCACCCCATTGCTGAGAGTGAGCATCGTCAGCACTCCTGGGCCCGGCCCTGGCGCGGCAGCGGCGGAGCGGCGGCCAGCAGCTCCAGAACCTCGGCGTCGCTGAGCTGCTCGAAGCGCTCGAACCAGAGCCCCACCGCCACCAGATCGTCCACCACCGCCAGGGCCTCGAAGCGCTCCACCTGGCGGGAGAGCCGCAGGGCCACCGCCCGGTCCACCACGGGCACCGCCAGGGCGAGGGAGGCGGGCGCGAGCCGGCGCAGGGAACGCAGGGCGGCCTGCACGGTCATGCCGGTGGCGATGCCGTCGTCCACCACGATCAGGGGCCGCCCTCGCAGCAGGCCGGGCTCCGGATCGCCGAACACCTGGCGGCGCCGGGCGAGCTCCCGCTCCTGCTCCTGCAGCCAGGCCCGGCGGCCCTCCTCCGCACCCTGGCGCCACACCACCACACCCCCGGCCGCCACGGCGCCCACCGCCACCTCAGGGAAGGCCGGATCCGCCACCTTGCGCACCGACCAGGTGGCCAGCGGCAGCTGCAGATGGGCGGCCATGGCCGCCGCGACCGGCACGCCGCCGCGGGGCAGGGCCAGCAGCACGGTGCCGGGGGCGGCGGGGGGATCCTGAAAACGCTGCGCCAGCTCCCGTCCCGCCTGGTGACGATCCCTCCAGAGGGGAGACGACGGGGTCATGGGCACCACGGGAGCAGGCCTCAACGTTCATCTTGGCCACGCGCCAGATGGCTGCATAGGGTGAGCGGGCCTGCACACCCCGCGGATCGGGACCCCCAACCCATGGCCCTCAGGATCGGCATCAACGGCTTCGGACGGATCGGACGCCTGGTGTTCCGCCGCGCCTGCCAGCTCGATGACATCGAGGTGGTGGCGATCAACGACCTGATCGATGTGGACTACATCGCCTACATGCTCCGTTACGACTCCACCCACGGCCGCTTCGGCGGCAGCGTGGAGGTGCAGGGCGGCCAGCTGGTGGTGGATGGCAAGGCGATCCGCATCACTGCCGAGCGCGATCCGGCCAACCTGGCCTGGGATGCGGTGGGGGCCGACTACGTGCTCGAATCCACCGGCTTCTTCCTCACCGATGGGGCCGCCCGCGCCCACCTGCGCGCCGGCGCCAAACGGGTGGTGATGTCCGCCCCCTCGAAGGACGACACGCCGATGTTCGTGGTGGGGGTGAACCACGCCACCTATGCGGGCCAGGAGATCGTGTCGAACGCCTCCTGCACCACCAACTGCCTGGCGCCCCTGGCGAAGGTGGTGCACGACAACTTCGGCATCGCCGCGGGCCTGATGACCACCGTGCATGCCACCACCGCCACCCAGAAGACCGTGGACGGCCCCTCGGTGAAGGACTGGCGGGGCGGCCGCGGCGCGGCGCAGAACATCATCCCCTCCTCCACCGGTGCCGCCAAGGCGGTGGGCCGGGTGATCCCGGCCCTGAACGGCAAGCTCACCGGCATGGCCTTCCGGGTGCCCACCCCGAACGTGTCGGTGGTGGACCTCACCGTGAACCTGGAGCGCGCCGCCAGCTACGACGCCATCAAGGCGGCCGTGAAGGCGGCCTCGGAAGGGGAGCTGGCCGGCATCCTCGGCTACACGGAGGATGAGGTGGTGTCCACCGACTTCCTGGGGCAGTCGTGCACCTCGATCTTCGACGCCAAGGCCGGCATCGCCCTCACCGACACCTTCGTGAAGCTGGTGAGCTGGTACGACAACGAGTGGGGCTACTCCTGCAAGTGCCTCGATCTGATGCGCCACATAGCCACCGTGGCCTGAGGCCATCCCGGCAGGCGCTTGGCCGGAGCCCGCGCGTGATGGCAGGATCAGCCCACGCGCGATTAGCTCAGCGGTAGAGCGCCTGCCTTACAAGCAGGATGTCGCTGGTTCGAACCCGGCATCGCGCACTTCAAGACCGATTGCGGCACAAGGGATCTCGAGGGAGAAGCCAGGCCAGACAGGCAGGGGGAGCTGGTTCTGGTGTTTTCCTGTGGCCGTTGCTCCTCGTCTGAGCTGGACCCTGCGAGTGAGCCCCGACGATCAGGAGTTGATCGACCGTGCCGTGCGCGCATCCGGTGTCACCCGCACACACTTCGTTCTGGAGGCTGCCGACGCCGCTGCCCTGGAGCTGCTGGTGGTGCAGGCCTGCTCAGCGAGGGTGTCAGCCCGGCAGCCGCATCGCCAGATCCTCAGGCACCCGGAAGATCTCTCGCCGGCCGTCCTTGCCCGCAATCAGCAGCCCACGGGCCGCCAGCTTCTGCAGATCACTGCGGGCGGTCTGATGGCTGACTCCATGGCTGTTCTGGTGGGAGAGCACCGTGTAGCGGAAGCCGGCATGCCGCAGGGCATGGCGGAGCAGCGCCAGCTGGCGCCGATTGAGATCCTCCAAGCCCTCCATTCCCTCCAGCCGCTGCTGCAGCGCCCCCACTTCGCCGGCCTTGCGCTCCAGATAGGCATGCAGGCTGCCGATGGCTTGCAGGATCACCTTCACCTGGGCCAGGAGGAAGTAGGTGAGGTCGTTGTCGTCGCTCTCGCTCAGAAGGAACGAGCGCTCGTACTGACCCCTGGCCTTGTTGATCACCGAGGAGATCGAGATGAACTCGAACAGCCCGTAGCCCTGTTGCAGCATCGCCCAGTAGAAGAGCGCCCGAGCCGTTCGGCCGTTGCCATCGCAGAAGGGGTGGTCATAGGCCAGCCAGAAGTGCAGGACGATGGCCCGCACCACCGGATGGATGAACACCTGCGGGGTCTCGCCATTGGCAAAGCGGCAGAGCTCCTCCAGCCGCTGCGGCAGCTCCTCAGCCGGGGGCGGCACATGGAACACAGTGCCGTAGATGTCATCCACCACCACCTCCTTGCCGGGTGGGCGCAACCGGCCGGCATCGGCAGGGTCGTCCAGCGTGCCCTCGCTCACCAGCCGGTGGAGGTCGAGCACCAGTTGCGGCGTCAGCAGCTGCTTCCGAAGCTCCCTGATGCGCTGCATCGTCTGGAAGTTATTCAGGATCATGCGCTCGGAGCGATCGCGGGGCGGCCGGCGGCTGCGGATCATCGCCTTGGCCACATCCCGCGTCGTGGCGGCTCCTTCCATCTGCGAGGAGGTGATCGCCTCCTCCATCAGCGAGCTCAGCAGATAGCGATCCCGGGTGGAGCGGGTTTTGACGGCCTCCGGCGCCACCACGCTGGCACCGGCCTGCGTGTCGATCTGATGCAGCCCCTGGAGCAGCACCGGCGGCTGCGAGAACCAGCAGGCCTGTCCATCACTCGCCAGAAGCGGCAGGGGGGTAGGCCTGCGGGAGAGCTTCTCGGCCAACCACCACTGCTCGCGGCTCAGCCCCTCCGGTGGTGGGCGATGGCGCAGGTCATCCCAGTGCAGGTAGCGATCACCTTCCGACGAGGTGGCCAGGCGGGAGAGCATCGGCAGCGCCTCCTCCAGCCCCCCGCAGCGCTTCAGCAGCTCCTGGAGAGGAGGGGGCTTGCGGGGCAACCGGGTGGACAAGTGCGATGAACTTCAAACTTGCTTCAAGTTAGAAGATGGCTTGGCGTCGCGCTCGGAGCCTGCCGGGGGCGGGTCTGGCCCGGTGCCATGAGCCTCCTCCTCGCCCAGCCCCAGCTCGACTCCATTGCGTCTGCTTGCCGGCCTCACAGGGCGCTTCGCATGCACCTGTTCGGCTCAACCTTGCGCGACGACTTCGACCCCAGCGGGAGCGACCTGGATCTGCTGATGGAGGTCCAGCCGATCGAGCCAGTTGCTCTGGTGAAGGCTTACTTCGGCCTGGAGCAGCAACAACTGGCCTCGATCACAGGCAAGCCGGAGGATCCGGTGATGGCCGATGCAGTGCACAACCCCCCTACATTCGCCGCGACATCGGGGTAACCCCACGAGGCGTCGTAGCAGCTGATCGATGAGACATGATCTACGGGCCTCCTGAGAAGATCAAGGAAGCCCGGAGCCTGCGGCGTTTCTTATCACGGGGACTGAAGAAGGTGGACGCCGAGTGGCACCTGATCATCGACAGTGCACAGCACAGGACGCCGGAGTCTGCAGTGGACAGCCTGCGGAAATGTCGCAGCGGTCCCGGGGAGGTCGCTCCATGGGCAACAGACTCCTAGCGTGCCTTTGTGGAGCCATGGCGCCCGTGATTTCCGCTTCCCAGCGACTGCGTGTCCATCTGGCTGGCATGGTGGATGCCCTGGAGCGGCTGAGCGAGCGGCCCGACGACGTGCCTGGGGCAATCGAGCTGCTCAATCTCAGCTACGACTCCCCCTACGCCGAGGCGGGTCGTGCCCGGCTCAAGGCCGAGCCGACGGTGGCGGCCCTGGTGCGGGATCGCTACTGGGGGCACTGGCCCTCGATCGAGGAACTGGCGCATTACCCCAAGGGCAGCCTGGCGGAGTGCCTCGGCCGCCACCTGCTCGCCGAAGGGCTCGCCATGCTGCCGAAGCCCGAGGGGATCGAGAACCTGAGCGACGAAGACCAGTACATCCAGCTCCGGATCCGTGCCACCCACGACATCTGGCATGTGGTGACGGGATGCCCCACCAACCTCGCCGGCGATGTGGCGATCAACGGCATCGGCGCCCGACAGCTCTACCACCCTGGAGCGGCCCTGCTGATCTGCGCCGATCTCCTGTCTCGGTCGCTGAACGAACCCACCCATCCCGACCTCGCGGAGGCGATCGCCCATGGCCTTCGTCTCGGTGGACGCTGTGCACCCCTTCTTGCCCAGCGCTGGGAAGAAGGCTGGAGCGAACCGCTATCGGACTGGCGCGAGCGCCTCGGGATCAGTGCGCTGATGGCGGAGAGTCCCTTCGCCGGATCTGAACCATGAAGGAGGCATCCTGACCATGGGCGCCCAGCTCTGCAGCAACGATCCGTTCTGCTCGGAGCACGATCCCAACCACCAACCACCCCGACGACGTTCGCCCAACCCACGGTGCCGCGTGCCACGGCTGTGAGCTGATCCCCGAGCCCTCCCGCGAGCGACGCAACGAGTTCCTCGATCGGGCCCTGCTGAGCCACACGATGTCGGTGCACGACGACTCCGACGACCCCAGCTTCTGGAGCTTCCTGACCCCTGAGACGGGCGGATGAGCCTCACCCTGCCGGCCCAGACGCTGCGTGCCGTGGCGGCGGCGCTTCGCCAGTTCAGCTCTGTGCCCACCAGCTGGCAGAGCCTGCTCGCTGGGCTGGGGGGTGTGTCTGTCCAGTAAGAGGCACCCAGCTCACATCGCGCATCCCCACCGCACCGCACCGCGCCGCGATCGCGCCTCCGGATTCCGTGGCTCAGCGCGGCCGGACGGCGAGCAGGCGCTGGCTGCGCTGCACGGCCCAGAGGGCCAGGATTCCGTAGAGAGCGGTGTACAGGATCGTGGCCCAGCCGGCCCCCCGATGGGCATGCAACCAGCTGGCCACCAGAGGGGCAGTTCCGGCGAACAGTGCCATCGCCAGGGAGTAGGCGATCGAGAACACGGCGCAGCGCTCGCGCTGGGGCACCAGCGCCACCCCCAGCACCCCCTGGGCTCCCATGGTGGCCATCAGGGGCAGCAGCAGAAGGGCCAGGGCCACGGTCAGGCTGGCCACCGTGCCCTGCAGGCCGATCAGCAGTGCCGCGGGCGCCACCATCACCAGGGCGAGATTGCCCCAGCGGTTCGCGCGCACCAGCCCCCAGCGATCGGCCAGGTGCCCGCCCAGCAGCACCAGCGGCAGACCCAGGGTCTGGAGCACCGTGGACACGGTGTTGGCCGCGGCGCTGTTGCCCAGCTGCTGGCCGGTGTGATCCACCAGATACACGAAGGCCAGATAGAACACCACATTGGCGTAGCTGACCAGGCCGATCACCAGCACCACCAGCCGCCAGTGCCGCAGGATCTGCCGCAGCCGCCACGCCATGGCGGAGCCCAGCTCCGCGGGGCTGCGCAGAGATGGACCGTTGGCGTCGGGCGGCAGGGTCTCCGGCAGGGAGCGCCGCATCCAGAACCCCGCCAGCGCCACCACCGCCCCGAGCAGGAAGGGGAGCCGCCAGCCCCAGGCATTCATCGCGCTCTCGCCCACGCTCCAGCCGATCAGGGCGGCACTGAGCGAGCCGAGGCTGAAACCCGCCAGTCCGCCCGCAACGGCGAGGCTGGAGAGGAAGCCGGCCTGGCCGCGGCCTGCGGCCTCGGTGGCATAGGTGATGCTCCCGGTGAACTCACCCCCCACCGAGAAGCCCTGCACCATGCGCAGCAGCACCAGCAGCACAGCCGCGCTCACCCCGATCTGGGCAGGGGTGGGCAGAAGCGCGATCCCCAGGCTGGAGACCCCCATGATCATGATGCTGAGGCTGAGCATCAGCCGCCGGCCCAGCAGATCCCCCAGCGGCCCGAGCACCAGGCTGCCCACCGGCCGCATCAGGTAGCCCACGGCGAAGACCCCGAAGGAGGCCATCGTCTGCAGCGCGGGTTGATCCGCCGGGAAGAACACCTCCCCCAGGGGCGTGGCCACATAGCCGTACACGGCGAAGTCGTACCACTCGAGCGCGTTGCCGAGCAGGGCGGCCAGGGCGGCGGCGCGGCGCTGACGGGGGGTGAGGTCCATCGGCCAACTGTGTCTGGCGGCCGGCCCACGCAGAGACTGCTCGGGTTCACAGCTCTGAATCCGCGGCCGGCTGGGGCTGGCGCCGCGCGAAAGCCTCGAACTCGTCGGGCGGCATGGGCTTGGCGAAGAAGTAGCCCTGGATCTGATCGCAGCCCATCTGGCGCAGGGCTTCGAGCTGGGATGCCTCCTCGACCCCCTCGGCGATCGTCTCCATCTGGAGGTCCTTGGCGAGATTGATGATCGCCTGCACGATGGAGGTGTCGTGCAGGCCGGTGCCCAGGCCGCGCACGAAGGAGGCATCGATCTTGAGCTTGTTCACCCGCAGACGCTTCAGGTAGCTGAGCGAGGAGTAGCCGGTGCCGAAATCGTCGATCGAAAGCTGGATGCCGGCACTGGAGAAGTGGTCCATGGCGGCGATGGCCGCCTCCGGATCGCCGATCAGCACGGATTCGGTGAGTTCCAGTTCCAGGCGGGGGCAGGACAGGGCAGCCGCCTCCAGGTAGCGCAGCACCCGCTCGGCCAGATCCAGCTGGCGGAACTGCACGGCGGAGAGGTTCACGGCCATCGTCTGGATGGCCAGGCCCCTGTCCTGCCAGCGCTTCAGCTGCTGGATCGCCTCGTGCAGCACCCACTCGCCGATCGGCAGGATCAGCCCCGTGCTCTCGGCGATCGGGATGAACTCCTGGGGTGAGATGTTGCCGAAGCCATGGTGGTTCCAGCGCAGCAGGGCTTCGGCACCCAGCACTTCGCCGGTGCGGGCATCCACCTGGGGCTGATACACAAGGCGCATCTCCTCGCGGTCGAGGGCGCCATAGAGCGCCTTGGCCAGGCGCACCTGCAGCATCACCTGCTGCTCGAGCGATGCCGTGAAGAAGTGCACCCGGTCGCGCCCCTCCCGCTTGGCTTCGGACATGGCGGTGGCCGCCTTGCGCAGCAGGGTCTCCCGGTCGTTGCCGTCCGCAGGGAAGAGGGCGATCCCGATGCTGCTGGTGAGGTGGATGGTGTTCTGTGCCAGGGCAAAGGGCTCCCGCAGGCTCTCCTGCAGCCGTTCGCAGAGCTGGGCCGCATCGGTGGCGTCGGCGCCGGGCAGGGCCACCAGGAATTCGTCGCTGCCGATCCGGCCCACCAGATCGTTCTCCCGCAGCCGCTGCGTCAGGCGCTGGGCGACCTCGCGCAGAACGGCATCCCCGGTTTCGTAGCCGATCGAGTCGTTGATGGCCTTGAAGTGGTCCAGGCCCAGCAGCAGGCAGGCCAGGGGCTCGTTCTCGCGGTTGGCGGTGCGCAGCACCTGCTCGAGCAGGCTGTTGATGTGGGTGCGGTTGGGGAGATCGGTGAGGGGGTCGTAGTAGGCCAGCCACTCCAGCTGGGATTCGGCCCGCTTGCGGGCGGTGATGTCCCGGCAGACGCAGGAGAACTCCAGCTCGCCGGTGAGCTCATGGGAGCCCAGGGTGGTGGTGATCTCGCTCCAGATACTGCTGCCATCGCTGTGGCGCTGCTGCACCTCATCCACCCGGTAGGACACCTTCTCGCCGGCCTGCTGCTGCCGATCCCCTCCGGCGAGGCTCCGGATGGCGGCCAGCCAGTCGAGGCTGTCGTCGTGGAGAGTGATCTGCACGGGCAGACCCTCCAGATCCTGCGGCCGGTACCCCAGCAGCTGCTGCACCGCCGGGCTCACGTAGCGGGTGGTGAGGCTCTGGGCATCGATCCGCCAGATCACATCGTGGATGGATTCGGTGAGCTGCCGGTAGAGACGTTCGCTGCGCTCGAGCGCCTGCTGCACCTCCTGCTGCTGTTCCTGGTGACGGAAGCGCTCCAGGGCCAGATCCACGCCCACCACCATGTCCAGCAGCAGCACCTTGATCTCCTTGCTGAACGCATGGGGGACAGGGGCGTAGAGGTTGATCGCCCCCACCACCTGGCCCCGGCAGCAGAGGGGCAGCGAAGCCGAAGCACCCCAGCCGCTGCGCCGGCCCCGCTCGTGCCAGGCCGCGGTGGCCGGATCGTGGCAGAAGTCCTGGCACCAGAAGGGTTGGGCATTGCGCACGCACTGGCCGGTGGGCCCCTGGCCATGGGGGCTGTCCGCGTCGGCGGAGATCTGGAGCCCCTCCAGATAGGCCAGCCCCTCCCCCGCCATCGCCACCGGCTGGATCATCCGGGTTTGCGGATCCAGCAAGCCCGCCCAGGCCATGGTGAGATCGCCGGTGCGCACGGCCTCCTGGCACACCGCCTGCAGCATCTCGATGCGGTTGCCGCACGACTCCATCGCCCGGCCGCAGCGGCTGAGCACCTTGTAGAAACCGATCTGGCGCTGCAGGGCGGTCTCCGCCTGCTTGCGGCTCTGGATGTCGCGGGAGAGCACCACGAAGGTGGGCTCCCGGTCGCGGGGGGCCCACTTGCGGGCCACCGAGAGCTCGAACCAGTGCTCGCCGCCGGCCAGGGGCAGGCAGATCTGTCGTCCGAAGCTGAAGCCATCGCGGTCGGCCTCCGCCAGGGCCTCCAGGGATTCGGCGGCGGCGGCAGGGGGGAGCAGCTGATCGAGCCGGCGGCCGAGCATCTGGCCGGTGGGCTGCAGCACCCATGCTTCCTGGTGGGCCTGGGCCTTGAGCACCAGGCCCCGGCGGTCCACCTCGAAGAGCTTGTCGGGGATGGCCTGCAGGGTGGCCTCCAGCTCACTGGTGGTGGCAAGCAGCTGGCGCTCCTGCCGCTGCCGCACCTGGGTGAGGCGCAGGGAGACCAGGCTGATGGCGAACACCGCCAGCAGACGCAACGGGTACTCCCCTGAGCCAAGGACGCCCTGCTGCAGGCCGATGGCAGTGGCCAGCACCAGCGCCAGCAGGCTGAGCAGGGCCACCTGCCTCACCCCGGCGAAGCTGGTGGCCAGCAGCACCGGCACCCAGTAGAAGCCGAGCAGCGGCACCGACTGGGTGAAGAGGGCATCGAGGGCATAGATGGCGGCGATCGCCGCGGCCAGAACGAGCACGCCCCAGCGCCTGGCCCCGGCCCGACGTACGGCCGTGTGTTCCCCTGCAGCGCTGAAGTGCTCAGGCAACGGCGTTCAACCGGTGTGACCCTGCAGGAATCCCCCAGGAGCTGCAGAGCAGCTTTGTGGAATTCCCCTGTTAATCGTAAGGAGAACGACGCGAAGTGGGACGACTTGGATCACCCACCCGAGCCGGGTGATCGTTCTTTCCGGCCTGGCCCCCCACGCCTCAGGGATTGAGCTGCTCCTCCTGCCAGCCATGGCTGCGCCGCCAGCGGCAGCGCCGGTGCGGCACGCCAGCGAGTTCGAGCAGCTCCACCTGCTCCAGCCGGCAGCGCAGCAGCTGGAAATGCGCAGGCCTCGGGCTCTCCGGCGGCAGGGCATCGGCGAAGACGGCCTCCGGATCCAGTGGCTCCCCCGGCGGCGGCCAGGCCCAGAGGGCACGGCCGGCGGGGGTGAGCTGCAGCCAGTGCTGCTGCAGGGCCCGCTGCTGCTGCTCCTGCTCCGGCGGCGAGGACGGCATCGGCAGTGGCTCCACGGCTCCCCGCAGGCGGAACTGGCAGCGCGCCCTGGGCAGCAGCCAGCAGAGCTCCACGGCCGGCTGGCGGCGCAGCTCCTCCGCCTTGGCACTGCGGCCGTCGGTGAGGAGATCGAGTGATGCGGCGCCTCCCCAGCCCCGGAACACCAGGGTGCGCACCCGGGGGGTGCCGTCTGCGGCCACCGTGGCCAGCTGCAGCCAGCGGGCCTGGGGCGAGCGGCCCTCGCGCTGCCGTGCGCCCCGCAGCAGGGCGCGCCAGGGGGGCAGGGGATCTGGCATGGGGGGCACGCAGGAGGGATCAGATTGCAGGAGGCGGCGCCCCGCGGATCGGCGGCGGCAGAACGGCATGGCGAACCCCTGCGACGATCCCGAGTTGTCCGCGGCACACCAGGCGATGCGCGCCTGCTTCAGCCCCTGCCGCACCTACCGCTACGCCCTCTGGCGGCGCTGGGAGCCGGGAGGCTGCGTGCTGCTGGTGGGCCTGAATCCCAGCACCGCCTGCGAAACCCACGACGACCCCACGATCCGGCGCTGCATCGCCTTTGCGCGCAGCTGGGGCTATGGGGCGCTCTGCGTGGCGAACCTGTTCGCCCTCCGCTCCCGCCACCCGGCCCTGCTGCGGCGTGTCGCCGATCCGGTGGGGCCGCAGAACGATGCCTTCCTGCAGCAGCTGGCCCAACGGGCGGAGCTGGTGGTGGCGGCCTGGGGCACCCAGGGCACCTACCTCCACAGGGATGCGGCGGTGCGTCGGATGCTGCCGCAGCTCCACTGCCTGCGGCTCACCCGGGCGGGGCATCCGAGCCATCCGCTCTATCTGCCGGCGCACCTGCAGCCGGTGCGATGGCCGCAGGAGGCCAGCGCCGCCAGAAGCCGGCCGTGAGCAGGGCATAGACCAGCCCACCGGCGCAGGACAGCAGCCAGAACAGGGGCGGCGGTGGCTCGTCATGGCTGCGCCCCGTTGCCCACCTGCCACACCGCGATCCACCCGTCCGGGAGGTAGGCCGCCAGGGTGGATCCATCGCCGCTCAGAGCCGAGAGGGCCGGCGCCGCAGCCGGGGAGAGGGTGTGCCGCAGGACGCCGCTGCGGGGATCCCACACCTCAAAGCCCCGGGTGGAGCCGGTGAGGATGCCTCGATCGCTCCAATACAGCTGATCCACGCGTTCGGGACTGTCGATCGTGCTGATCGTGGCCGCGGTGCCCAGATCCCAGATCGAGAGGGGTGGGTCCTGCCCCAGGGAAACCGCCAGCTGCCGGCCATCGGGTGCGAAGGCCAGCGCCAGGATGCCGGCCGGCTGCGGCAGCTTCAGGGTGGTGAGCCGTTGCAGGGTGGTGCTGTCCCACACCTCGATGCGATCCCCGAAGAGCCGGGGCGGGAAGGCGATCCGGCGGCCGTCCGGGCTCACGGCGATCGGCAGGAAGCGCCGCTCGGAGGGGAGCAGCTCGGCGGGCAGCACCTTGAGCCTGCGGCCGGTGCGGCGATCCCACACCAGCAGGCCGGGGGCCTGCACCTGCCCGGCAAGGTGCTGGGTCTGCCCCAGGCTCAGCAGCCGCCCCTCGGCCAGGGGGAAGGCCAGATCGGCGCCGGCGAAGCGCTCCAGCGGCCGGCCACTCACCAGGTCACGCTCCGGCACCTGATCGATCGCCGCCGTGATCCAACTGGCCCCATCGGGCGCGAAGGCGATCGAGAGGAGTTGGTCGTTCCGGTCGTTGGAGCGCAGCAGCGGGGCATGGCCTGTGCGCACCGCGCGCACCCGGCGGTGCAGCAGATCGATCCGATCGAGCCGCTGGCGGCCATGGCGGGAGCTGAGCACGGCCAGCTGGTCGCCCCGCTCGTTGAGCGCCAGATCCAGAGGGATCGTGGCATAGCCCGAGATCTTCGCCACCAGGGGGAAGGAGCCGGTGGCGTTGGTGATGTGGAGGAGAACGGCCGGGGGAGCGAGGGTGATCGAGAGAACCACCGCGCTCACCAGGTAGGCCCCGAGGGTGAGCCGGCGCAGGAGCCTGGGCAGGCGCCCACCGGGCAGCGCCCCGGAAGCCAGCACCACGCCCGCCGCCGCGCCGGTGATCGAACCGCCCGGCACGAAGAGCAGGAGCTGGAGCAGCAGCCACAGCCCACCGAACGGACCACCGATCAGGGAGGCCGGATTGGCTTCGACCAGCAGCAGGCCGAGCAGGAAGGTGCCGAGGAACGAGCCCCATACCGCAGCCCGCAGCACCCCCTCGCCGCGGGGGCGGGCGCGGCGGCTCCAGAGCACGAGGCCGCCCACCAGAACACCCACCAGACCGCCCACGGCGAGGCTGATCAGGGTCATCCGCAGCAGCCGCGGCAGAGCACCACCTCCAGCAGCGTGGCCGGATCCAAAGGAGCGGGAATCATCACGATCCCCCCGGTGTCCGCGCGGCCCCGCCGACGGATGGGAGCGGAGCCCGATCCGGCGGGCAGAAGCAGGCCTTCGCCTGCGGGGAGTGCAGCAGCTGGGGCGAATAGAACTGCTCCAGGGTGTCCTGCCGCAGCAGCCCGGGATGGGCCGCGCAGAAGGCCTCTGCACTGGCGGCCGGGCCGTGCCTCTCGAGCAGGGAACCCACCAGATGGAGCCAGGCCTGGGTGATGGTTTCGTGATAGCCACCGGTGGGTGAATCCACCAGGCCATGGGCGCCGTTGTGGGCCCGGATGCCGCTGCGGGTGCGCTGCACCGCTTCCTCAAAGGGATAGCGGCAGAGATAGAGGTAGGCGAGCCTCACGTGGTCACGGTGGTGCCACTGGCTGAGGGGCAGACGCAGGGCCTCGAAGGCCTCCAGGAAGCGTTCATCGGCAGTCATGTCAGCGGGAGGGGGCGGCCCGGAGCTGCAGCAGCAGCTGCTCGATCCGCGCCACCACCAGAGCGGGCTGATCGATGTGGATGTCGTGGCCGCTGCCCTCGGCCACGATCTGCTGCCCCAGCGGCGACTGGCGGGCGGTGCGCGCCTGGATCCGCTGCCATTCGGCTTCCAGATCCTGGGGGGACTGATGGTTGGTGGCGCTGATCACGAGCAGCGGAACCGGAGGAAAGGGCGGGCCCTGGCGGATCTGCCGGATCGAGGCATCGAGGCCGCGGTTCTCCCGATCGTCGGTGGAGCCGGGCGGCAGCTGGGCTCGGGTGCGGAAGCGGGGATCCGCGAGCGGCTCGAACGGGCTGGCCGCATCGAGCAGCACCACGGCCGCCACCTGCTGGGGATAGCGGCGGGCGAAGAACTGGGCATAGAGCCCGCCGAGGGAATGGCCCACCAGCACCACCCGGCCGAGCCCAAGCCGGGCCAGCACAGCCTCCAGATCCCGGGAGGCCGCCTCGGCCGTCACCGGCTCCCCTGGGCGAGGCTCAGCCGGCAGCGGAGCGCTGCTGCCGTAGCCCCTGCGGTCGTACACGAGCACGGCGGCCGAGCGGTTGAGGGCCTCCAGGAAGGAGGGGGGCCAGGAGTCCATGGCCCGGCCCAGACCGGTGAGCAGCACCAGCGCCGGCGGGCGGCCGGGGTAGAGGCAGGTGCTCAGGCCCGCGGTGGTGGAGCAGGCCGGTGGGGCGGCGCCGGAGGGGGGATGCGCCTGCAGGCCGAGGCCGAGCAACGCGGCGCAGAGCAGGAGCCCCCTGGGACGCACGGATGGGATGCCAGTGCTCAACTCTAGTGAGCGCCGCACAGACGGTTTTCCGAAGGCTTCCTTCAGAAGGCTTCCCAGTTCGCCTCCAGTTTCACCCGCCCTGCGGGCGGCAGCAGGAAGCGCCGATACAGCACGTTCTCGTACTGGGCGCTCCAGGCGGGATCGGGATCGTCGGGGCGGAGCACCACGAACTTGAAGCAGATCGGAGAACCGGCCGAGGCATCGAAGGCGATTTCGTTGAACCAGGTGTCGCCGTTCACATACTCCAGCGGCACGCTCCGGCGCAGATCCCAGCCGCCGAGTTCCGGCACATCTCCGGTCACGGCGATGTGCTGGCCGGGAACCGTGAAGTAGCCGTTCAGCTGGAACTTCACCACGGCCACACCCTCCACCGGGGCGCCGCCCACACTCAGCACCAGCGCCCCTCCGGCCGGCAGCTGCAGATTCTCGAGCCGGCCGCTCTGCACCACCACCTCCCTGCCGCTGAGCCGGCAGCGATGCACCCCCTCCGGCAGACCCGTCTCCGGCCGCGCCAGCGTGGCGGCCTCGCCCTGATTGAGAGCCACGAACACGCGCGAATCGCGGTGGCGGCGGCTGTAGGCATAGAGCGAATCGCTCACGTAGCACTGCTGGTGCGAGCCGTAGGCGAGGGCCCGATTCTCGCGGCGCAGGCGGGCAAGGATCTGGATCAGGCCGAAGAGCGTTCCGGAGCGATCCCAGCGCTCCATCATCGGGCGGTTGTAGGGATCCTGGCCGCCGCCGGTGTTGTTCACCAGGTATTGCTCGGTGCCATAGAAGAGGCAGGGGATGCCGCGCAGGGTCATCAGCAGGATGGTGGCCAGCTCCACGGCCCGATCGGAGGCGGCGATCGAGAGGAAGCGGGGCATGTCGTGGTTGTCGAGGAAGGTCACCAGCTCGGTGGCACGCCGGTAGACGGGATCGAGCTCGAGCAGCGCCTGCACATGACGGAACCCGCCGGGCTTGCCTGGGGTGAAGGCATCGCGGATGGCATAGGCGAGGCCGAAATCGAGAATCGACATCCCCGTGCCGTTGGCATAGGCCAGCGTGCGGGCATCGTGGGGACTGCCGAAGCCATACTCACCGAAGATGAAGGTGGCGGGGTGAGCCCGGCGGATGTCCGCCACGAATTCCTGCCAGAACCAGATCGGCATGTGCTTCACGGTGTCCACCCGGAGCGCATCGAAGCCCACATCCAGCCAGGCGCGGATGGCGGATTTGATGTAGCGGCGAAACTCGATGTTCTTCTCGTTGAACGTGGCCAGCCCCAGCATCTCGTAGTGGATCAGCTGGAATTCATCGTTCCAGTCGGTGATCTCGGGGAAGTGGTAGTAGAAGTTGTTGGTGTCGTTGTTGAAGTCCGCGATCGGCACGCCGTCGTCGAACAGCACGCCCTTGCTGCCGTTGATGTCCGGCGAGCTGTGGTTGCAGACGATATCCAGAATCAGCTTGATTCCCCGCGCGTGAAACACCTCCACCAGCTGGCGCAGCACGTTGCACTGCTGCAGGGAGGTGGAATCCTCAGCCGCCACGAAGTGGGGATTGATACGCTTGAAATCACGGGTCCAGTAGCCGTGCATCGGCGCACGATCGAGCTGCATGTCGTCCACCTGCTCGAAGAGCGGCGAGAGCCAGATCGCCGTGATGCCGAGGGCCTCCAGATAATCGGCCTTGTCGATCACGCCCTGCAGATCGCCGCCCCAGTAGTGCCCCCACTGGGTGCGGCTGGAATCGAACAGACCGGCCCGTCCCACCCGGTCGTTGGCGGCGCAGCTGTTGTGGAACCGATCGATCACGATGAAGTAGATGGTTTCGCGGCGGAAATCCATCTCGGGGGTGATCAGAAAACCCGCCGGCGAACGCCGGATCGCGTCCTGATCGAGGCGCGTGGCGCAGGAGTCCATGGCGGGAGCTCGGATACCCCTGCCTAGCCACGCCGGCGGAGCTAGAGATTGCCCTTGTGCTGGGCGCCGTCCACCGCCAGGCACACCCCTGTGACCCAGCTGGCCCGCGGGGAGCACAGGAACACGGCCACATCGGCCACCTCCTCGGGCGTGCCCATCCTTCCCCAGGGAATCGTGGCCCGCACGTGCTCGTAGAGGGCCGGATCGCTGTTGCGCACGCGGTCCCAGTAGCCGCCGCTGAACTCGATCGAGCCCGGCGCGAGGGTGTTCACGCGGATGCGCTTCGGCGCCAGATCCACCGAGAGGGTCTTGGAGTAGCTGATGATCGCGGCCTTGGCGGCGGCATAGGCGGGCGGCGAACCCGCCTCCAGACCGGAACCGGAGGAAAGAAACAGCAGGCAGCCGCCGCCGGCGGCCTCCATCCAGGGCACCACCTTCCAGGTGGCGTGCACCGAAGCCATCAGATCGATGTTGAGGCTGGCCTCCCAGCCATGGGGATCGTCCGTCATGGCCAGGGCGGAGGGGTTGTTGACCAGCACATCGACGCCGCCGAGGCTGTGGCGGGCCTGCTCGAGAAACGCCTCCAGCTCGGGCTTCACCCCGATGTCGCAGCGGGCGGCGCACACGTTCACGCCGTGGCGACGCAGTTCGGCTTCAGTTTCGGCGAGCGGACCGGCATGGCGGGCGCAGAGGGCCACGTTGGCGCCCTCGCGGGCGAAGGCGAGGGCGATCTGCCGGCCGATGCCCCTGCTGCCTCCGGTGACGACGACATTGCGGCCCGCGAGGCCCAGGTCCATGGCGATCCGGGCTCAGCCGGGCAGCTCCAGCTGCTCATACTGGCGCGGATCGGTGCATTCGCACTTGCGGCCCGTGAAGGCCTCGAAGAGCGCCCGGTGGCTGGCGAGGCCGTAGTCGTCGCTGCGGATGGGATAAGTGCGCACCCAGGCCAGCAGGGCCTCGAGATGCTGTTCCTGCTCCTGGCGGGTGGGGAACTTCTCCGGCTCCCAGGGCCGCGCGCGGCAGTGGGCCTCGCACACCTCCACCCCCGGATTGAGGAAGATCAGCTGATCACAGAGGGGCAGCAGCGGCCGGATGATGTCCGCGTAGCAGCCCTCGATGATCCAGCTGCGCCGGCCTTCGAGCCAGCGCCGTGCCGCCTCGAGACTCTCCTCGAGGGGAAGGCGTTCGCTGCTCCCGGCGAAGGCCACCTGATCGAGGGACAGCCGCTCGGTGGGGTGCGCTTCGGTGAGGCGAGCTTCGGCGGACTGGCGTTCGAGCAGCCGGCGGGCGAGGGTGCTCTTGCCGGCGCCGGCATTGCCCAGCAGGATCAGCTTCATGGCCGGCGCAGGATCAGGCGGGGGCGGAGGAAGCGGAGGCGGACGTGGCGGCCGGATCGAGGAAGGGGTAATCGGTGTAGCCCTTCGGCCCGGGTGCGTAGAAGGTGGCGGGGTCGGGAGCGTTCAGAGGCGCCTGCTGAGCGAAGCGCTGCGGCAGATCCGGATTGGCCAGGAACGGGGTGCCGAACGCCACCGCATCCAGGTGGCCGGAGGCGATCGCCTGCTCCGCCTCGGCGGCGGCATAGCCGCCATTGCCGATCAGCACGCCGGAGTAGGCCTGGCGGATCGGGGTGAGCACATCCCCCTGCTGCTCTCCGAGCAGATCGCCGCGGATCACGTGGAGGTAGGCGAGGTTGCAGGCGTTGAGGCGATCGGCCAGCCAGCCGAAGGTGGCCACCGGATCACTGTCCCGCATGCTGTTGTAGCTGTTCAGCGGCGAGAGCCGCAGCCCCACCCGCTCGCTGCCCCACACGGCGCTGGTGGCCTCGAGCACCTCCAGCAGCAGCCGGGCCCGGTGGGCCACCGGACCGCCGTAGGGACCGGTGCGCTGATTGCTGCCGTCCCGCAGGAATTGATCGAGCAGGTAGCCGTTGGCGCCATGGATCTCGATGCCATCGAAGCCGGCGGCCCTGGCGTTCTCGGCGGCGGCGCGGAAGCCGGCCACGATCGCCGGGATCTCGTGATCCTCCAGCGCCCGGGGGGTCGCGTAGGGCACCTTGCCCTCGGGTGTGTGCACCTCATCGTTGGTGATCGCCAGTGCGCTGGGGGCCACCGGAATGGCGCCGTGGTTGAGCAGCGGATGGCAGGCCCTGCCGCCATGCCAGAGCTGCAGCACGATCCTTCCGCCGCGGGCATGCACCGCCTCGGTGACCCGCTGCCAGCCGGCGATCTGCGCCTCGTTGTGCACACCGGGTTCCGGCCCGAAGGCGGAGCAGCCGTCCATCACTGCGGTGGCCTCGGCGATGATCAGCCCGGCACTGGCCCGCTGGGCGTAGTACTCCGCCATCAGGGGGGTGGGCACATGCTCCTGATCTGCCCGGCAGCGGGTGAGGGGCGCCATCAGGATGCGGTTCGGCAGCGTGAGCGAGCCGGCCTGCAGGGGGGAAAACAGAGCAGAACTCGCCATGAACCAACGGCCGGGGCCTGCACGGAAGTCACTGTATCGGTGTGAAGCCCGGCGGAGATGTCCAGCAGGATGCCTGGCGGAGATGTCCTGCGGCCCGGCAGCGGGGCTCAGCCCCCCAGCACCAGGGCATCGACGATCTCGTAGTGCTCGCCGTTCTCTCCCAGGCGCAGCACCGACACATCGCCGCGCCGCTGCACGGAGAGGGTCTCGGGCTGATCGGAGGCCACAGCCTTGCCCTTCACGAAGAGGAACTGCCGCTTCTGCCCCTCGGGGCTGACCACCACCACCGTGGCACCGCTGTTCGCCCTGCGGATCACGGAGGCCTTGCAGCGGGAGGCCTTGCCGCCCACTCCCGCCCCGCAGGGCACCTCCGACGAGGCGTGATACGGCGTGCCGGGGATCAGGGCATCGCGGGAAGCGGGCAGCGGAGCAAGGGGAACGCCGCGTATGGCCACGCGCAGGGTGTAGGTGCTCTTCTCCTGGCGCTGCGCAGCGGGGCGCATCAGGTACAGCCGGAGGGTGACCTCGCCATCGCTGGGCAGGAGGCCGCTGAAGCGGTTGCCGGAGGTGCTGCCCACGAAGCGGGCGCTGTCGCTGCCGGCCGCGATCACGTTGAAGTAGGCCTGCGGGTTGGAGGCCTGGAGCTCCACCGTGAGGGTCTGGCCGGCACCGGCACGCAGGGTGTAATCAACGGTCTGGTCGCCCTTGAGCTGGCCCTGGATCCGGGTGGAATCGGCTCCGGCCGGGAAGCTGACCGGCCTGGTCTCGATTCCAGACCGGGCGAGGCCCACCCCGGCCGGGAGGCTGATCGCCAGCAGGCCAGCGGCGAGGAGGCCAAGGGGAGAGCGCATCAGATCCCGGCGGGTGAGGAAAAACCTACCCCTGCTGTTCTGCCCCCCTCGCTGGAGCCCAGGCGGGGCTCACGGGGCCGGGGTCGGGAAAATCACCTTCCAGTCCCGCGCCATGTCCACCACGGTCCAGCCGCCGGCCCGCGCCTCGTCCAGACCCAGGTCGAGGCGGCCGAAGAGGGAGGAGCGGTCGTAGGCCCATTCCCGCGCGGCATCGGTGTGGTGCACGTAGAGCGCGAAGCCCGGACCGGGGCCGGAAGTGGTCCACTGCAGCATCTCCAGATCACCGTCGGAGTTGCCGAAGGCGGCGATCGGCCGCCGGCCGATGCGCTCGTGAATGCCACTCGGTTTGCCGTGCCCTTCGTTGATGAAGTGCATCTGCGGCAGACGCACCAGCACCGGCCGGCCCTGGCGGATTTCGTAGCGCGTTTTCACGCTGCTGCCGATCACCTGCTCCGGCGGAATGCCATACACCTGCTCCACCCAGGGCCGCATGAACTCCACCCCACCGGCCGAGGCGATGAAGGTGCGGAAGCCATGGGCGCGCAGGTACGCGAGCAGCTCGAGCATGGGCTGATAGACCATCCCGGTATACGGCCTTCCCGTGGCGGGATGCCGCGCCGTGGCGATCCAGGCCGTCACGATCCGCTCGAACTCCTCGGTGGTCATGCCCGCATGGGTGGCCATCACGATCTCGAGGATCGCCTGCTCTCCACCGGCCGCCACGCCACGCAGATCGCCCCTGAGCAGGGAGGCGAAGGGCTCGCGGCTCTCCCATTCGGGATGCTGGGGCGCCAGCTCCCGGAGGCGATCGAGCGCGAACTGGAGCTGCACGTACATCGGCTGCTCCGGCCAGAGCGTGCCGTCGTTGTCGAAGGTGGCGATCCGCTCCGCGGGCGGTACGTACTGCGGCGATCCCGGGCGGCTCACCTGCTCCACGAAGTCGATGATCGACTGCCGGGCCGTGCCTTCGTTCCAGGAGGGCAGCGGGTCCGCCGCACGCTCCACCGCCCCCTCGGCCTTCCCCTCGGCCGTGCCTTCGGCCGCCCGTACGGCCGGCGGCTGGGCCCAGGCCACAAGCAGGGCCAGCGTGAGTGGCAGCAGCAACCGGCTCGAGGATTGCATCACTCCACCCGCCGCGGCGCTCGAGCGTAGCCAGCCCCGCCGGAACGTTGTTCGTACGCTTTGCGCGGTCGCGGTGTCTCGATGCGCCTCAGCCGTTCTCTGCCGGTTCTGCTGGCCCTTCTGGCGGCCCCGCTGCTGCTGCCGCTGCAGCGCGTGGCCCGTGCAGCGGAGGCTCCGACGGCGGACGCTGCGGCGGAGGCCCGGTGCCGTGATGCCCTGAGCACGGTGGAGATGAACCGCTGCCTGATCGGTGCGCTGGAGGCGGTGGACCGCCGCCTGGACCAGGCCCTGGCCAGGGTTGCCGCCGAGGCAGCCGGCGTTCCCGGCGGCACCTTCCAGACCCTCTAGCGCGAGAACCTCACCGGTTTTTTCCGCACGAGTGCCAATCCGAAGGAGCAAGCCGAAGCCTTTCGCCGGGAACGCCGCAAGGTGTGCGCCTTCGCCAAGTCGATGGCGTTCCAGGGCACCGGCTATGGCATCTTCACCGCAACCTGCGAGCTCGATCTCACGGAGACCCTCCTGCAGCAGTTCGAGCCGTGAAGGTGCGCTGTTGGCTGGCTGGCTACGTGGCTGGCTGGCCGGGCCTGATGGAGACGAGGCCATCTGCAGCAGCCTCCCTACAGTTGCGCCAGCCGATTCCCTGCCCGGTGCAGATTCCCTGCCTCGCCCTGGCCACGGGGCTGACCACCGGACTGGTGGCCCTGCCGGTGTTCCTCCCCGGCGCGGCCCTGGCGCAGAAGCGGATTCCGAAACTGCCGGGCTACGACCAGTGCCCGCTCGGCTATGTGAATGATCTCAAGCAGCACTGCGATTCCCCGATCTACTACGAGGTGAAGCCCACCAACGGCAAACCCTGCGAGTCGGGCTGGATGAATATCGGGGCGGGCTACTGCAAGAAGAAAACCCTGGGCATTTTCTGATGCCAGGACAAGCCTGATGTTTCGCTCCCGTGAAGAACGCGTGGCCGATGGCAAGAGGCTCCGGGCCTCCCTGCCGCGCGAAGCCCATGGCGTGTGGGATCCCGCAGCCGTGGGGCGCGATCCCATCGCCATCCTCGAGGATTCCAATGAAGGCCGCCTGAACGCACTCATCCCGATCCGCTATGGGCGGATGCTGCGCAGTCCGTTCACCTTCCTGCGGGGCTCCTCCGCCCTGATGGCCGCCGATCTGGCCACCACGCCCAGCACGGGGCTGCAGGTGCAGGCCTGCGGCGATTGCCATCTGCTCAACTTCGGGCTCTTCGCCACACCCGAGCGCAATCTGGTCTTCGATCTGAATGATTTCGACGAGACCCATCCGGCCCCCTGGGAATGGGACATCAAGCGGCTGGCCGCGAGCTTCGTGGTGGCCGGGCGGGACAACGATCTGAAGGACAAGCAATCCCGGCAGGCCGCCCTGGCCTGCGTGCGCTCCTATCGCCAGAACCTGCGCAGGTTCTCGCAGATGAGCCCGCTGGAGGTGTGGTATCTCCGGCTGGACATGGAGGACATCATCGCTGCGGCGCCGAATGAAGAGGCCAGAGCCAGGCGCAAGGCCCTGGCCGCCAAGGCACGCCAGCGGATCACCGAAAACGTGTTCCCCAGGATCGCCACGATCGTGGGCGGCCGGCCCCGCTTCGTGGATCAGCCGCCGGTTCTGTATCACGCCTCCGCCCCTGATCTCGAGGAGCGGGTTCTCGAAGGGCTGGAGGATTACAGGGAAAGCCTCTCCCATGAACGCCGTGTTCTGCTGGACCGGTATCAGTTCGTGGATTACGCCCTGAAGGTGGTGGGCATCGGCAGCGTGGGTACCCGCTGCCATGTGGCCCTGCTCTATTCGGAGGAGAACCACCCCCTGATCCTGCAGATCAAGGAGGCCCGCCGCTCGGTTCTCGAGCCCTACACCCAGCCCTGCACCTATGGGAATCAGGGGCAGCGGGTGGTGATGGGGCAGCGGCTGATCCAGTCGTCGAGCGACATCTTCCTCGGCTGGGTGCGGGGACGCCATGGCTACGAGTTCTTCGTGCGCCAGCTGCGGGACATGAAGCTGTCCGTGCCGATCGAAGGGCTCACGGGGGCCGAGCTGGCCCACTACGCCGCCGACTGCGGCTGGACCCTGGCCCGGGCCCATGCCCGCTCGGGAGATTCAGCCACGATCAGTGGCTATCTCGGCAAGAGCGCGGCGTTCGACGAAGCGATCGCGGATTTCGCCGTGGCCTATGCCGACCAGACCGAGCGCGACCATGCCGCCCTGGCGGAGGCCGTGGAGCAGGGGCGCATCGAGGCCCTCCTGGAAGAGGAGCTCTGAGGCGGGGCATTCCGAGACGGGGAACTCGGAGGCGGCGGACTCCGAGGCGGAGGAGCCCTGCGCGAGGGCTCAGCGTTCCCCTGCCGTGCGCGCGGCATCGATGAGCACGGCGGCCGCCTGGGCGGCGGCGGTGGCGGCGGCGGGCTCCCGCCGCAGGAAGCCCACCGAGGCTGCCCCCTCCACCAGCAGTTCCAGCTGCCGCGCCAGGGCCAGAGGATCGGGGCAGCCCAGCTCGCCACAGAGGCTCTCGAGCAGCTGCCGGCAGGTGTTCTTGAACACGGTGGCCGCCTGGCGCGGCAAATCGTTGCTCTGGGGGTACTCCCCGGCGGCCTTGGCGAACAGACACCCCTGGAAGGTCTCAGAGCGCAACCAGTCGTCGAGCCAGGCGAAGACAGCCAGCACCCGGGCCCGGGCCGGATCGGGCGCCTCGGCAGGCACGGCCTCCACCCGGGCCACGATCTCGGCCGCGATCGCCGCGCCGCGGCGTTCGAGCACGGCGGCGATCAGCTCCTCCTTGGAGCGGAAGTGCTTGTAGAGGGTCATCTTGGCCACCCCGGCCTGCTGCAGCAGGGTGTCGATGCCCACGGCGCGGTAGCCCTCGCGGTTGAAGAGCTCCAGGGCGGCATCGAGCAGGGCTTCGCGCCGGGAGGACACGGCGCCGGCGGCGGGGGGAGGAGTGGGCACGGCAACCAGGCGGCGGGGCCAGGCTAGCCACTAGACAGATCAGTCTGTTGCTGTTCAGAAGCAGACCGGTCTGTCTGGCAACGGATCGTCTGCTCCTCGCACCCTGTCCCCGCTTCGCCATGCTCAAGCTCCACGGCCACGAGCTCTCCGGCAACAGCTACAAGCCCCGCCTGCTGCTGCATCTGCTCGATGTGCCCTACACCTGGGTGCGGGTGGATCTGATGGCGGGGGAACACCGCTCCCCCGCCTACCGGGCTCTCAATCCCTTCGGCCAGGTGCCCCTGCTGGAAGACGACAGCGACGGCACGACCGTGCGGCTTGCCGATGCCCAGGCGATCCTCGTGTACCTGGCCCGCCGCCATGGCGGGGAGGCCTGGTTGCCGCTGGAGCCCCTGCCCCTGGCCCAGGTGATCCGCTGGCTCTCGATCACGGCCGGTGAAGTGCGCCAGGGCCCCGAGCAGGCACGGCTGCACCAGCTGTTCCGCGTGAGCGCGATCAACCTTGAGCGGGCCCACGAGAGGGCCGCCTTCCTCCTGGGCCAGCTCGATCAGCACCTGAGCCAGCGCACCTGGCTCGAATTCGAGCGGCCCACGATCGCCGATGTGGCCGTGTTCCCCTATGTGGCCCTCGCGCCCGATGGCGGCATCGACCTGAGCCCCTATCCCCAGGTGCTGGCCTGGTGTGAGCGGGTGCGGCAGCTGCCCGGGTATGTGCCGATGCAGGGAGACACCACCCCATGAGCACCCCGGGATGGGATCGCGCCGACTCCCCGTTCCACGCAAGCGAACGGGCCATCCAGGCACGCCTGGGGGTGCGGGAACGCCTCGACCAGCAGGGCCGGCGTGTGATCCGCTCCGTGCTCAACGAGCAGCACCGCACCTTCTTCCGCCTGCTTCCCTACGTGCTGGTGGGGTCGGTGGATGGCGAGGGGCAGCCCTGGGCCTCGATGCTGGTGGGAGATCCGGGATTCCTCTCCTCTCCGGATGAGCACACCCTGCAGGTGGCCGCCCGGCCCCTGCCGGGCGATCCCCTCGCCACCCACCTCGCCGAGGGGGCGCCGCTGGGCGTTCTGGGGATCGAGCTGGCCAGCCGCCGCCGCAACCGCGTGAATGGGGTGGTGGGCGCCGTGGACGCCGATGGCTTCACGCTTCAGGTGGAGCAGACCTTCGGCAACTGCCCCCAGTACATCCAGGCGCGCACAGCCGCGCTGCAGCCCTTCGACTCCGCAGCGCCGAGGCCGGCCCTGGCGGTGGATCGCCTCGGAGAGGAGGAGATGGCCCTGATCGCCGCCGCCGACACCTTCTTCATCGCCACGGCGGTGGGGGCGGAGGCGGGAGCCGCGGCCGGCGTGGATGTGTCCCATCGGGGCGGCAGGCCGGGGTTCGTTGCGATCAACGACACCCGCACCCTCACGATTCCCGACTACGCCGGCAACCACCACTTCAACACCTTCGGCAATCTCGAGCTCAACCCCCGCGCCGGGCTGCTGTTCGTGGAGTTCCAGCGGGGGGATCTCCTCTATCTCACCGGCACCGCACAGGTGATCTGGGAAGGGGAGGAGATCCGACGCCACGCCGGCGCCGAGCGGTTGCTGCGCTTCCAGCTCCGGCAGGGTCGGCGCGTGCCGGGGAGCCTGCCGGTGGCGTGGGGCGAGCCCGCGTTCTCGCCCTTCCTGCAGCCCCTGGAGCCGCCGTAGGGCGCAGTGGCAGAGGCCGATCCGAAGCAGCCCGCCATCATGGACGCGGTGCCGCAGCCCCGCCATGCGCTGGATCTCAACTGTGGGCCTGGTGGGGATCTGCCTGGCCCTGGCCGGCTGCGGGAAGGATCAGGAGCCCAGGCCGCAGGCAACCGCCTCCGTGCGGGAACCCATCCGGATCGAGCTCAACCTGAGCGATCCCTCCAGGAGCTTCGGTGTGCTCACCCGCGGGAAAGAGCGCAAGGTGTTCCAGGTGGGTTTCGGCAGAAACGGTGTGACCTGCGCGGGCAGCCGCTTCGAGGAGGGCTACACACCGCTCGGCACCTTCAAGGTGAATGCGATTCTCAGCGACAGGCAATTCGTGATGGAGCCTGCGCTGATCGCCCGGTCGGGCAAATCAGAGGCCGAGCTGCGCACAACCCTGTTCCGCAACATGAACGCGATCGACTTCAGCGGCGATGGCGAAACCGGCGAGTACGGCATCGGCTACGTGAGCCTGGCGCCCGTGAACAGCGTGCCCCAGCCCTTCACGTTCAACACCTACGACGGCCGCTTCCGCTGGTACAGCTTCGCGCTCCACGGCAGCAACAACGACGCGCGCATCGGCCAGCAGGTGACCGGCGGCTGCGTGAACCTGGCCGAGCCCGCCCTTCGCACCCTGCTCTCCGCCGTGCAGCTGGGCGATGAAGTGGTGATCAGCGCCAAGGGGGGCTGTACCCCTTGAGGGCACCCGCTCAGGGTGGGCGTGAATCCGCCACCCGTGCCCCACACCACCCTGCCTAGGGTGAGTGGCCATGAAGCGGAAACCCTGTTGACCGATGGCCTGCTTGCCTGCTCCTCCCGGACCCTGAACGAGCGCTCGATCCAGCGCGGGGATTTCGAGCTCAGGCCGTTCCTGGCCAGCTGCGACCGCACGGCCCTGTGGCAGCTGGCCAACACGCTCCTCCCCTACGGACTGCTCTGGGGCCTCGCGATCTGGTGCCTGGGGAATGCTCCGCTGCTGCTGCTGCCGGTGATGGCGCTGCAGATGCTGTTTCTGGGCCGCTGCTTCGCGCTGATGCACGACGCCGGCCATGGCTCGCTGTTCCGCCGGCCCGCGGTGAACCGGATCGCCGGCTTTGTGTTCGGCATCGTCTGCGGCCTGCCGCAGCTGCCCTGGTCGCGCGGGCATGCCTTTCACCACCGCCACAACGGCAACTGGGAGCTCTACCAGGGCCCTGCGGCTCTGATCACCACGGAGGCCTACCGGGGCCTTTCCTCCTCCGGGCAACGGCTCTATCGCTGGCTGCGCCATCCGCTGATGCTCGCGCCCGGCGGCTTCTTCTATCTGGTGATCAAGCCGCGCCTCACCCTGCTGCAGGCCCTGGCCGGGCTGGTGGGCCATGCGGTGCGTTGCCTGCAGCACTCCCCCCAGATGCCGATGGGCGAGGTGATCGCCACCTACCGCAGCCGGCACTGGCACAGCCTCGAGGAGGGGATCGACCTCCTCCTTAACAACGTGGCGGTGGTGGGCCTATGGCTGCTGATGGGCCTGGCGATCGGCCCGGGGCCCTTCTGGATGCTCTACGCGCCGGTGATGGCCGGCAGTGCCGCGCTGTTTCTGTGCATCTTCTTCGTGCAGCACAACTTCCCGCACTCCTATGCCCATCGCAGCAGCGGCTGGGATGCGCTGAGCGGCAATCTGGAAGGCACCAGCAACCTGGAGCTGCCGGCCCTGCTGAACTGGTTTTCCGCCGACATCGGCTGCCACGCCATTCACCACCTCTGCTCGGCGATTCCCAACTACCGGCTGCAGGCCTGCCAGCGCCACAACGCCCATCTGCTGGGGGGAGTGACCCGCCTCGGCCTGGCGGATCTGGGCCGCTGCTTCGCCTACATCCTCTGGGATCCGGAGCGCTCCCGGCTCACCACCGCCGCGGAGGCGGTCTGAAGCACCCCCGGGTGCAGCGCCCTGGCCGCCGGGGATCAGCGGAAACTCTTCCACTCCCACGGGTGCGGCCGGGGGGGGCAGGCGGGCCGGGCTCGACTATGCATGGAGAAGACCCCAGGGATCTTCCCGTGTCCAAAGCACAGCTCACCGCCTTCATGGTGAAAGTGGCCGCCGATCCCGCCCTCAAGGCCCGGGTGGATGCCGCCGCCGACGCGGCCGCTGTGGTGGTGATCGCCCACGACGAAGGCCACAACTTCTCGCCGGCCTCCTGGACCCGCTTCCTGCGGGGCTGAGGCCTGGGGGAGGCCGCGGAAGAAGTCAGCGGCGAAACTGCGGCCGGTCTTCCTCGCAGATCACCAGCAGCAGGGTGTCTTCCACGGCGGTTTCGGTGTGGGTGTCGCCGGGCTCCACGAAGTAATAGCCGCCGGCATCGATGCCGTGGGCCTCTTCCCCCTCGGCCTGCACCTGCATCGCGCCACTCACCACGAACACCTGGCACCAGTAGGGATGGTGATGGCGGGGAATCGTGAGGCCCTGGGGGAGGCGGTAGAGGCCCGATTCCACGTTGTGGTCGCCTTCCCAGAGGCGGCAGGCCTGCATCGGGATGCCCCGCACATCGATCGGGTGCCACTGCTGCGCGTGGGTGGGGACGTAGCGGGTCATCGGCGCGGAGGAACGACGGGGTGGCGGCGGCGGCTCAGACGGCGGAGGGTGGGTCGGCCGGAGGCGAGGGAGGGGGCTTCGGGGCGGCGGCCAGGCTGTCCAGAGTCTGCTCCAGAAGATCGCGGCCGCTGTCGTAGATCACCTGCGGCGCCAGAGGCTGGGGCTGGGTGGCGCGGAGCCGATGGGCGGCGGCACGGCGCCGGCTGAGCCGCGGGCCGGGGCGGCGGGCCGCCTGGGCCCAGGCGAGGCGGCGGGCATTGCGGGCGGCGATGGCCCGGTTGCGCCAGCTCTGCAAGGGCAGACGCACCAAGGGAAAGAGCAGCAGCAGCAGGGCATAGACGATGGCGAAGCGCGCCAGCCAGGCCACGATCGGCAGCCCGGCGGGCGTGATCGCCAGCAGGGATGGGGAGAGCACCAGCAGGGCGCCCACGGTGATTCCATAGGCGAGGCGCTGCCGGGCTCCGGCGCGGCTGAAGCGGAAGGCGCGCTCGCGCAGGGGCGGCACGGGCCCGGCGGGCGGCAATCCAGGCAAGGCCGCGCGGGCCGGCATGCCATCGACGGCGGCGCTGGCGGAGAGTGACGGGAAGCGATGGATCAGGTCGCCGCGTTCGCTCACCTCGGGGTGGCCGTCGAAGCGGAGCAGCACCGGCAGCATCGCCGCATCGGCGAGGTCGCGGCGCTGGTCGGGATCGGTGGGGCAGTCGGGGAGATCGAGCAGGGGGGCGAGGTCTTCGGCGATCACCACGCCGCCGTGCAGGCGCAGGAAGGCGGCGATGCGGCGCCAGCGCAGCGGCTCGAGGCGGGCATTGGGATCGCCATCGCCGAACAGGATCGAGAACACGGCGCTGAGGAAGCCCAGGGAGGCCGGATCGGCGCCCTCGCCGGGCAGGTCCCAGAGCAGGCTCCACAGCTGCTGCGGCGTGACGGAGGCGGAGCCCTGGCGCGTCGGGGCCCGGAGGCCGGAGGCGAGCAGATCCAGGATGGAGAGGGGCACCTGGGCGAGCCCCTGCAGCAACGCCAGGCCGGCATCGTCGGCGTCGTCGCTGGTGAACAGCCGCACGATCAGCAGCACCGACAGGGTGATCACCACCAGGGTGGTGACCA
>JBMLOS010000238.1:0-5333 GCA_049242845.1 Prochlorococcaceae cyanobacterium | reverse complement strand
GCGGCGGGCCGCCGCCGAGGCGGCGGGCGATCTCGGCGAGGGGCCAGCAGCGCGGCACCTCCGCCGGATCGGCCTCCAGCCGCTCCAGCAGCCGCAGGGTGGCCGGCTCCAGCGGCAGGGACGGGGCCAGGGCACGCAGTTCGCCCAGGGTGGGGGCGTGCTGCAGCCCAGCGAGCCAGAGGGGGCCGCTGATCGCCGCTGGGGGGGCCTCGGCGCCGCAGGGGCAGGCTGCCCAGCCCCGCAGGCGCAGCAGGCTCTGCGCCTGCTGGTCGCCGCAGCCATGGCAGAAGGTGAGCAGGCCGAGGGCCTCCTCCTGGCCCGCCGGCGGGCGCCGCAGGATCTGCACCGCCGTGCGGAAGGTGCGGCCCTCGCTGAAGCTCAGCAGGGGCCGCAGGCCGCGCCCCTGCGCCCAGGCGGCGCGGGCGATCACCCCCAGCTGCAGCCGCAGGGCCAGCTCCCAGCTGGCCGGATGGGCGCGGGCGGCGGCCCCCAGCAGCCGCACCGCCGCCGGCCGGTCATGACCGGTGGGCGAGCGGCCGTCGGTGCTGGCGAGCACCAGCACCCCACCGAAGGCCACCGCCTCCACGGCCAGGGGCACCAGGGCGGAGGGACAGCCGAAGGCATCGAGATCCACCAGCTCAAAGCGCTCCTGGCGGATCAGGCAGCCGGCCAGGAGCGCCTGGGCGGTGAGCGCCGTGCAGCGCAGCTCCACACCCCGCTCCTGCAGCGGGGCCAGGTTGCGCTCCAGCAGGGGCAGGCGGTCGGGATCGGCATCGTTGACCCACACGGCAGCGGCCCCGGCTTCGAGGCCGCAGCGCAGGCCGCGGATGCCGCTGCCGGCCATGGCATCCAGCAGCCGCGGGGGCGACCCTCCCTGCTGGGCCAGCCAGGCGGACAGCAGCACCACCAGATCCCGCGAGGGCCGCGAAGCGGGCCGGAAGAATCCCTCCCCCAGCTCCAGCTCCGCCGCACCCTCCCGATAGGCCATGGTTCAGCCCGCTATGTGCCGGCCAGCAGGGCCTCCTCGTCCACGGCGTCAATCTGCTCGGGTTTGAGGAACTGCTCGGCATAGCGCCGGTACACCCCCGAGCGGATGAACAGGGCGAACAGATCGGGATCGATGTGCTGGTCCTTGCGCATGAAGGTCATGATCTTCAGCGCCTGCGAGAGGGTCTTCATCGGCTTGTAGGGCCGGTCCGCGGCCGTGAGCGCCTCGAAGATGTCGGCGATGGCCATCATCCGCGCCACCTCGCTCATGTCTTCCTTCTTGAGGCCCTTCGGATAGCCGGTGCCGATCAGGGTTTCGTGGTGGCCGCCGGCCAGTTCGGGCACATCCTTCATGTGCCGCGGGAACGGCAGAGCCGAGAGCATCCGGATGGTGTGGATGATGTGCTCGTTGATCTTGTAGCGCTCCTCGTCGGTGAGGGTGCCGCGGGAGATACCGAGGTTCTTGAGTTCGCCCCGGTCGTAGAGCAGTTCGGGCGGGCGCAGCTTGATGCCCCAGGGGTTGTCGGGATCGAGCTGGTCGGTGGGGAGCCGCTCGATGCGGTGATCGGGGCGATCCGCCAGGAGCGGCTCCTCCACCGGCAGGCTGGCGGCGGGCAGGAGCTCCTTGCGGCGCAGTTCCTCGTTCGAGATGCCGAGCCGGTCATCGAGGGTGCGCAGCCAGTTGCGGGCCGCGATCGTGCGCAACCGCTCGATCCGGTCGGGCGACATGAACTCGCCGCCCTGGTTGCACTCGGCCACGAAGGCGAAGTCGTCGTCGAGCTGGGCCAGCTCGGTGTCGCGCGCAGCGGCCAGCTCGGTGTCGCGCTCGGCGGTGCGGTCGCCCTCCAGCAAAGCGCGGTAGTAGTCGATCCAGGCGTCGCGCTTGAGCACCTCGAAGCGCATCCGCACCTCGTGGATGCGGTCGTAGATGGTTTCGAGCTTGGTGGCCTTGTCCACCACGTATTCGGGGGTGACCACCTTGCCGCAGTCGTGCAGCCAGGCCGCCACATGCACCGCCTCCCAGCGATCCTCGGAGAGGGTGAACGAGGCGAAGGGGCCCTCGGTCTGCTCGCAGGCCGCCTGGGCCAGCATCTTGGTGAGCTCCGGCACCCGGTTGCAGTGGCCGCCGGTGTAGGGGCTCTTGGCGTCGATCGAGCCGGCGATCAGCTCGATGAAGGCCTCGAACAGGGCCTTCTGGGCCCGGATCAGCTGGCGGGTCTCCAGGGTGGTGGCCACCGTGCTGGAGAAGGCCTCCATGAAGGCCACCCGCCGCCCGGCGGGGGGCACCCGGAACCAGAGCAGCAGCATGCCCAGCAGCTCGCCGGAGCGGCTGAGC
This sequence comes from Prochlorococcaceae cyanobacterium, assembly GCA_049242845.1. Lineage (GTDB taxonomy): Bacteria > Cyanobacteriota > Cyanobacteriia > PCC-6307 > Cyanobiaceae > CBW1002. The sequence goes on along the minus strand of JBMLOS010000238.1, from coordinate 3,010 downwards.
AGGGGCAGGCTCACATAGGGCACCTCCTCGAAGTTCAGCGCACCCGCCAGCTTGCGCTCCATGGCCGTGCCGCCCGCGGAGATCCGGCCGGTGGTGGCCAGGCTGCCGCCCGCCTTCTCCACCAGCACACGCCGGATGCCCTCCAGGGGGAATCTCGGCAGGGTGTTGGGCAGGTCCTCCTGGGAGGCGCTGCGCACCAGCTCCGGATCCAGGAGTTTGTCCTCATCGAGGTTGAGGAACAGGGCACCGCCCTGGGCGCGGCTGTTGGCGATCGATTCATCCAGCACCCGCACCATCAGCCGCTCGAAATCGGGCTCGGCCGCGATGGCGGCGCTCACCCCGAGGAAGCGGCGGATCGTGCCCTTCATGGCATCGAAACTGGTGGCGAGCTCATCGATCTCGCTCACCACCGAGTCCACGGTGCGGGGAGCGTCGAAGTCGAAGTTCTGCACGGCCCGGGCCTCCTGGGCGAGCTGGCGCAGCTGGCGGGTAACGAAACGGGCGATCACGAGCACCAGGGGAGCCGCCACCAGCAGCACCAGGAAGGCGGTGAGCACGGCCACCTGCTGCAGCCGCCGGGCCCCGGCGAACAGTTCCTCGGCGGGAATCGCCACCACCAGGTAGGTCTGGACCTGGTTGATGCGCACCCCCCGGGCCAGGGCCGCCTCCCACCTCTGCCCGTCCACGGAGAGGTTGGTGGTAAACAGCTCATCGCCGAAGCCGAGCCCGTGCATCAGGAGGGGAAAGTTCTCGCCCAGTTGGGCCAGCACGGGGGCGGAGGCATCCGCCAGCCGGTTCATGCCCTCGGCGGTGCTGCTGGCACCCTCGCGGAACGCCCCGAAGACAGGCTGGTTGAGCGCCACCACATTCCCGCGGGGCCCCACCAGCGCCAGCTTCACATCACGGAACTGGGAAAGGGAGCGGGAAACCTCCAGCAGAACATCGTTGGCCTGATCGAGGGGCAGATCGGCCCCCACCACCGCGGCGCTGCCGGGCACCCTCTCCGCCAGGGTGATGCCCAGCCGGCCGGTGGAGGCGAAGCGATAGACAGGCGTGGCCACGGGGCCGGTGCTCTCGAGCGCGGCCCGGTACCAGGGCCTCTGGCGGGGATCGAACCTCTGGGAGCTGGGATCGGGGCGGATCGCCATCACCCGGAAGCTGTTATCCAGCACCACCTGGCTGGTGCGCAGGGCGTTGCCCTCCCGGAGGCCGATCTGGCCGAGGTAGCTGGTCTGCGGTGGCAGACCAAAGAAATCGCGGTCGTTGTCGGAGCGGATCCTGCGCAGCTGCAGCCTCTCGCCCGTGCCGTAGCCCACGAAGTACGACGAGATCGAGGGCGTGGCGGCCAGGGCCTGGCGGAGCACCTGGAGCCGCTCGAGCTGCTGGGCGAAGGGCTGCGGCTCCCCCAGATCCATCAGCGCCACGATCTGGCGCTGGACCACAGGGATGCGCAGCCGTTCCTGGAGCTGCCAGTCCATCGCCCGGGCCAGGCCCTTGAGCCGCTCCTGGTTGAGATTGGAAACCAGGTGGCGGGCGTTGAGATACGAGGCGAAGGCCACGCTGATGCCGGTGAGCATCACCACCGGCAGGAAGAGCGCCGAAAGGCCCACACTGAAGCGCACCCTGCGGCGCCTGCTGTGGGCTGGCGGTTGCGGCAGGGCTCCTGATGACGCAGCCATGGGGAGTGGGGGTTGGCCTGGATGGCCGTTGGCGTGAACCTAGGGGCGATTGCACCCCGCGGCCCGCCTCCACGGCTTAGCCAAGATCAACCGTTGAAGGGGGGAAGTCCGTGTTACACAGCACCATGGGAAGGCAGCAGCCCGGGGCAATCGACTGGGGCGAAGCTGCCGAATGGCAGTGGCACGGGCAGGTGGTGCACTGGCGCCGGCTCGGCGATCCGGCCCATCCCCCCCTGCTGCTGGTGCATGGCTTCGCGGCAGGCAGCGGCCACTGGCGCCACAACGCCCCTGCCCTGGCGGCGGCGGGCTGGTGCGTCTACGCCCTCGATCTGGTGGGATTCGGCGCCTCCAGCCAGCCCGGGATGGCCGCCGGCCGCCGGCTCGACAACCGTCTCTGGGCGCGCCAGCTGCAGGCCTTCCTGGCCCAGGTGGTGCAGCGGCCGGCGGTGCTGATCGGCCATTCCCTCGGCGGACTGGTGGCCCTGAGCTGTGCCGTCTATTTCCCCGCCTGGGTGCTGGGGGTGGTGGCGGCCCCCCTGCCCGACCCCACCCTGGTCACGGCTCCGCGGGCCAGGGCGGTGCGGCGCCTCGGCCGCCGATCCCCCTGGCGGCGGCGGCTGCAGCACGCTCTGGTGCGGCTGCTCTGCCGGCTGCTGCCCCTGGAGCTGATCGTGCCGCTGCTGGCCCATTCCCCCCTGCTGGCCCTGGGCATCCAGAGCGCCTACCGGCGGCCGGTGCTCGACGACCGGGAGCTGCACCGGCTGATCGCCCTGCCGGCGCGGCGGCCCGGGGCCGTGCGGGCCCTGCGGGCCATGAGCGTGGGCATGGCCCTGCGGCCGGCCGGCGCCACCGCACCGGCGCTGCTGCAGCGGCTGCGGCGGCCGCTGCTGCTGCTCTGGGGCGCGGACGACATGCTCGTGCCGGCCCGGGTGGCCCGCCAGTGCCGCGCCCTCCGCCCCGACCTTCCCCTGGTGCTGCTGGAGCAGGCGGGCCACTGCCCCCACGACGAGCAGCCCGGGTCCTTCCATGAAGCCGTGCTCCCCTGGCTGGAAGGCCTGGCGGCGGCCCCCGCTCCCGACCCGAAACCTGAGTGGAAGGTGGGCACGTAACTTGGGGCCAGCCTGCGGCCCACGGCGCGCCCCCCGATGAAGCACACCCTGTCGGTGTTGGTGGAAGACGAGTCCGGCGCCCTCAGCCGGATCTCCGGCCTGTTCGCCCGCCGGGGCTTCAACATCGAGAGCCTCGCCGTGGGACCGGCCGAGGAGAACGGCATGTCCCGCCTCACCATGGTGGTGGAGGGGGACAGCCGCATCGTGGAGCAGATGACCAAG
>JBMLOS010000237.1:0-34145 GCA_049242845.1 Prochlorococcaceae cyanobacterium | reverse complement strand
GTCTGTAAAGCAGATTTCATGAAGAAACTCCCGCTTTCGTGAACGTGGCTTCACGCTGACCGGCCGAACTGCCCCTACCAACCCGCTCCTAGGCTGGATTTCGGCTCACCCTGGACAAAACGTGGTGCTGATCTGCTGGGACCTGGAGGGCCAGCGTTCCGAGGAACGGGTCCCCCTGGCCGATGCCCGCCGCCGGCGGCGGCAGCTGGAGCGCCTCGGCGCCGTTGTCTATTGGAGCGAACGGCTGACCAACACCCGCGAACACTGCTAGGAGTGCGGATCTCGGGCCATCACCAGGGCATGACCATCCCGCCGCAACGCCGCGACTCCGTCTTCCCCCGCGCCGCCCTGCGGTGGATGGTGGCCGCCTCCCTGCTGGCGGGCACCGGCCTGCTCGCCGCCTGCCAGCCCAGGACGGGCCAGCCCCTGCCGGTGGATCCCAACCGCCAGCGCATCGACCAGCTCGAACTGAAGATCCAGCAGCTGGAGCAGAAGATCAACGCCACCACCCCCCGGGATCCCGCCGACCGCCAGGGCAAACCGCCGGCCGGCCCGGTGAAATCGCTCACCCTGCGCACCGGCAGCGAGGACGACCGCCTCCGCATCTACTGGGCCGACGGCAGCAGCAGCGACCTCCCCTGCACCAAGGAACAGGGGACCCTGGTGTGCGGCTGAGCCGGGGCGGGCGCTGCCATCCCCTCGCTTGACAAGCCTCGGGCGGGCCGCTGAGGTGGTTGGCTTCTGATGGCGATTGCCCAACCATGCCTGCCTTCCTCCACCCGCGGGCCTGCTTCGCGGCGCTGGCAGCCTGCCTGGCCCTCGCCGCGGCCCCGGCCGGCGCCTTCACCCCGGGATCCACAGCGCCGGCCCTCCCCGCCGGCGGCACGCTGCTGGCCCAGGGCCTCGGAGAGCTCTATTCGGAATCGATCTTCAGCGGCATCCGCGCGGTGAACCTGGCCCGCAACGTGGCCGTGAAACTCAATGGCGGCCTGGGGGTCTACCGACCCGCCGACTGCATGTTCCGCAGCTCCTCGGACGGCAACACCTGCCTGATCTCCCGCAGCGCCGAGGGCTTCCTGTTCCGCTTCCTGGGGGGCCCTCCGGGCTGGCAGCAGCTCGGCCTGCCCCCCACGATCGAAACCGAGATCCTCATCTCCCCCAACGGGCGGGCGGTGGTGAATCTCGTGTACAACGGCGCCCTGCGCGCTCCGGCTCCGCAGGCGCCGGCCCCGGGTCAGCCCTAGGGCCTGGCCTCAGGCCTGGCCCCGCTCCAGGCCCGCCGCCACGGCAGCCAGGGCCTCTCCCCAGGCCGGCTGCCGCGGCCAGAGCTCACGGGTGGTGAGGCTCAGGGCGATCCCCTTCTCGCCATAGGCCGCCTCGTTGAGGAACACCGGCCACACCGGCTGGTCCTCCAGCCCCGGCGGCGGCACATAACCCCAGCGGCGCCCATCGGCGCCCTCGAGGAGGGGATCCCCGGCCCGCAGGAGCTGCCAGTCGCGCCGCTCCCGGCGGGGATCGAGGCAGGCCTGCGGCCGGCCGTCGGGATCGCGGGGCAGATCGAGGCTGCAGCAGTGGCGGTGCACCACCAGCTGTTCCGGCAGCCGCAGGCAGCCATCGGCCGCGGCCACCAGCACGGCCAGGGCCTCCTCCAGGGCGATCTGGGTCTGCCGGCAGATGCCGGGGGTGAGAACGCCCTGGGGCACGGGCCCCACCTCGATCACCAGGCCGCAGGGCCAGCGCTCCACCAGGAATCCCTGCTGGCGCGGGTCCGCCTCATGCAGGTAGATCGGCAGGCCAAGCCGCCCCTGCAGAGCCGCCGCCAGGGCCAGATCGGCAGGCCGACGGCCGTAGACCACCAGGGAATTGCCCATGGCCGCCGTGGTGCTGTGCAGGTCGAACACCACGGCGGCGGGCTCGCGGCCGGCGGGGCCGTGCTGCGCCAGCAACTCCCGGGCCCTGCGCACCTCCCGGTTCTCCTGGGCGGGATCCTCCAGCAGGGCCGGCGAGAAGCTGCGGTTGAGGTCGCGGTCGAGGTAGCGCACGCCGGCGGCCAGGGCGCCGGGATTGCCCTCCACCAGATGGAGGGCCAGGCCGCTGCTGGCCAGCAGGGCCGGGTTCCGTCGCCAGGCGGCCAGGAGCCAGGGGGCATTGCGCTCGTTGCCGTGGGTGCCGGCCACCACCAGCACTCGCCCCCGCTCCGCTGCGGCCATGTCCGGGTCCGATCGATCCTGCCCCGCCAGCCTGCCGCAGGATCCGAGAGTGGAACCCCGCCGCGCTACGCCCATGCGCCCCCCTGCTCCGGTGATCCAGGCGGTGCGGCAGGTGTGGCACTGGCAGTGGCGGCAGCTGATGACGGGGCTGGGGCCAGCCGATGCCGAGGGGCGCTACCGGCGGCCCTCACCGGCCTTCGGGGAGCGGCCTCCTGTGCCCGCCGATGCGGCCACCGCCTTGGGCCATGTGCTGATCGTGGGCCGCAGCTGCCCCTGGGCGCACCGGGCCTGGCTGGTGTGGAGCCTGCGGCAGCTGCAGGGCAGCATCGAGCTGGTGGTGGTGGAGCCCGATCCGCGGGCGGCGCTGTGGCGCTTCCCGGAGCCCTTCGAGGGCTGCCGCACCCTGGCGGAGCTCTACCGCCGCAGCGGCGCGCCGCCCGGCAGCCCCACCACGGTGCCCTGCCTCTACAGCCGCTCGGCCGGCCGCCTGCTGGTGAACGAGAGCGCCGTGCTGATCGAGCTGCTCAACCTCTGGCCCTCCCCCACGGCGCTCGACCTCTCCCCACCGGAGCAGGCCGAGGCGATCGGTCGCTGGCGGGAGCGTCTGCAGAGCCAGGTGAACGACGGGGTGTACCGCTGCGGCTTCGCCCGCACCCAGGCCGCCTACGACGAGGCGGAGGCGGAGTTCTGGAGCACGCTCGAGGCGGTGGAGCAGGCCCTGGAGGCCGCGGCGCCGGCTTCGGGGTGGCTCTGCGGCGGCCCCCAACCCAGCCTCGCCGACCTGGTGCTCTTCCCCACCCTCATCCGCCTGGAGCTGGTCTACGCGCCGCTGTTCGGCTGCGGCCGCCGGCCCCTCTGGAGCCTGCCGGCCCTGTGGCGCTGGCGCCAGCGGCTGTGGGCCTGGCCCGGCGTGGCCGCCACCTGCTGGCCGGAGCGCTGGCGGGCGGACTACTTCGGCAACCTCTTTCCGCTCCACCCCTCCGGCATCGTCCCGGCGGGGCCGGAGCTGGCCACACTGGTGCAGGGAACCCCTCCCCCCGGGCCTGCCCACCCTGATGTCCAGCCGTGATCTGCAGCCGTGATGACCAGCCCTGATGCCGTGTACGAGGGGGTCTACGGCCCCTTCACGATCGACGCCACCGACCGGCGCGAGGTGCTCGGCTACCGCCTGGCCCTCACGACGGTGGCGCTGGCCCAGCTGGGTCTGCTGCTGCAGTGGCGGCTGGCCGGCGGCCTCCCCGAGTGGCCCTGGCTGCTGCTGATGGCCGCCGGGCTGGGGCTGGCCCTGCGCTGGATCCACATCTACCTGCGTCCGCTGCACCGCGCCCTGCAGCTGTTCTGGCTGCTGGGCTGCGTAGGGGGAGTCGCCCTGGTGCGCGCGGCGGGCGGCGGCGGGCTGCTGCCCGCCCTGGCCGACCAGCCCCTCTGGATCCTGGCGATCGGCCCCTTCTTCGCCGCCCTGGCCGGGGTGGGCTTCAAGGAGTTCTTCTGCTTCCGCCGGCCGGAGGCGATCGGCGTGACCCTGCTGCTGCCCCTGGCCCTGCTGGGCCGGCTCACCGGAGCACTGCCGGGCGAGCTCACCCTGCGGCTGCTGGCGGCGCAGGCGGCCCTGCTGCTGCTGCTCTGCCTGCGCAAGTTCCCGATGCCCGCCGCCGCCGACGTGGGCGACAAGAGCGTGTTCGAGGAGATGGCGCGGCAGCGGCAGGGAGGGGCGGCCGCCTTGCGAGGCTGAGGGCACCCGCCGGTTCCCGCCCCCACCGCCCATGAGCCTGATCAGCCTGGTGGATGCCGGCAAGGACTTCGGCATCCGCACCCTGTTCGCCGGACTGAACCTGCACGTGGGCGAGCGGGAGCGGCTGGGGCTGATCGGCCCCAACGGCGCCGGCAAGTCCACCCTGCTGCGGGTGCTGGCGGGCCTCGAGCCGCTCGGCAGCGGCGAGCGGCGCTGCTCGCCCCGCACCCGGGTGGTGCTGGTGGACCAGGATCCGACATTCGAACCCAGCCGCACGGTGCTCGAGCAGGTGTGGGCCGACTGCGGCGAGAAGGCGGAGCTGCTGCGTCGCCACGACCAGCTCAGCCACCTGGTGGCGGCCGATCCCGGTGATGCGGCCCTGCTGGCCGAGCTGAGCGACCTGCACAGCCAGCTCGACCGCAGCAACGGCTGGCGGCTGGAGCAGCAGTGCCGGGAGGTGCTGCAGCGGCTCGGCCTGGGGGACGGCCACCGGCGGATCGGCGATCTCTCGGGTGGCTTCCGCCGGCGCGTGGCCCTGGCGGCCGCCCTGGTGGCCGAGCCGGATGTGCTGCTGCTGGATGAGCCCACCAACCACCTCGATGCCGATGCGGTGGAGTGGCTGCAGAACTTCCTGGAGCGCTTCCCCGGCGCCCTGGTGCTGGTCACCCACGACCGCTACGTGCTCGATCGGGTGACCCGGCGCATCGTGGCGGTGGAGGCCGGCGAGGCCCGCTCCTACGAGGGCAACTACGCCACCTACCTGAAGCACCGGGCCGAGGAGGAGGCCTCCGAGGCCGCCAGCGCCGCCAAGCTGCGCGGCACCCTGCGGCGGGAACTGGCCTGGCTGCGGCAGGGCCCCAAGGCCCGCAGCACCAAGCAGAAGGCGCGGCTGCAGCGGATCGAGGCGCTGCGGGAGCTGCCCCAGCGCCAGCAGCGGGGTCAGGTGAGCCTGGCCACCGCCAGCCGCCGCCTCGGCAAGCGGGCGATCACCGCCGAGAACCTCAGCGTCAGCACGCCGGTGGCCGAAGGGGGCCGCACCCTGCTGCGCAACTTCAGCTACGACTTCAGCCCCGAGGACCGGGTGGGGATCATCGGGCCCAACGGCGTGGGCAAATCCAGCCTGCTGGAGGTGATCGCCGGCCGGCGCCAGCCCAGCGGCGGCAGCCTCGAACTGGGCAGCACCGTGAAGCTGGCCTACTTCGACCAGCACAGCGAGGTGCTGCTGGAGGGCCCCGGCGGCAGCGGCCTCGAGAGAAAGGTGATCGATGTGGTGAAGGACGCCGCCAGCCGGGTGGAGGTGGACGGCGTGGAGCTGAGTGCCTCCCAGCTGCTGGAGCGCTTCCTCTTCCCGCCGGCCCAGCAGCACCAGCCGGTGCGCAAGCTCTCGGGCGGGGAGCGGCGGCGGCTGCACCTCTGCCGGCTGCTGATCGAGGCCCCGAACGTGCTGCTGCTGGATGAGCCCACCAACGACCTCGACGTGCACACCCTGAGCGTGCTGGAGGACTTCCTTGAGGATTTCCGCGGCTGCGTGGTGGTGGTGTCCCACGACCGCTACTTCCTCGACCGCAGCGTGGACCGGCTGTTCAGCTTCGAGGACGGCGAACTGCAGCGCTTCGAGGGCAACTACAGCGCCTATCTGGAGCGCCGCGCCGCGGCTCCGGCGCCGCCCCCCGCAGAGGCAGCAGCAGCCCCCGAGCGCAGTGCCGCCGCAGGGGAGGCCAAGCCAGGCAGCGCCCGGCCCCGCCGCCGCAGCTTCCGGGAGAACCGGGAGCTGGAGGCCCTCGAGCGGGATCTGCCCCTGTGGGAGGAGCGCCGCACCGCCTTGGAGGAGGCGCTGGCGAGCGGCAGCGGCGATTACACCGCCCTCGGGAACCTCACCCAGGAACTGGCCGACCTGGTGGAGCGGATCGGCCGGGGGGAAGAGCGCTGGCTAGAGCTGAGTGAGCTGGCAGGCTGAGCGCCGCCGGCGGCGCGGGTGGGCCATCTCCAGGGCGGCGCCGGCCTCGGCGCTGCGGGGCGGAAGGCCGCAGACCGGGCCCAGCGGCTCCGGCAGGGCCCAGGGGGGCGAGCGGAAGGGGGCACCGGCCGCCTCGGCGGCCTTCATGGCGGTGGGTTTGTAGTCGTCCACGCCGCGGTGCAGGGCCATCTGTTCGCCCATGCGGCGCAGATAGAGGTCCTGATACCAGTGGATCTGGCCATGCTCGAAGGCCTCGCAGGCCGCCTGCAGCGAGGGGAAGCGCTCGCTCACCAGGCCGCTGGGGGCGCACTGCTTCCATTCGAGGATCTCGCGGAAGCTGAGGCCGCGGCGCCACTGACGCTGCTCGGAGAGATAGCAGTGCTCCTCCGGCCCGTTGATCCAGAAGAGATCCCCCCTCTCATCGATGAAATGACGACCGAGCCGTTGCCTGATGCGTGGCATGAGGGTGATCTCCCGCAGCGCCCTGCCTCTGCTGGTAGCCACGCCAGGGCAGATGAGCAGCAGCCCACACAGCCGCCCCGGCCCCGAAGCAGCCCCCGTATGGTGGGTCCGAAGATCTCCGGTGCGTGACGGCCGGCATTTGCATGAACACGATCGACGAGCACATCCAGAAGGATCAGAGCGAGATCGAAGCGGCCCGCGCATCCGGCGATCTGGCCAAACTCCGCCACCTGGAAGAGGAACTCAAGGATCTCAAGGAGTACAAGGAGCACCACCCGGACGAGAGCAAGGACCCCACCTCGCTCGAGGTGTACTGCGACCTCAACCCCGAAGCTCCCGAGTGCCGCGTCTACGACGACTGAGTCGCCGCAGCCTCTTCTGAGCACCTCCCTCTTCCTGGGATCTGCGTGGGAATTCCCCGGGGTTCGGCCTACCCCGGGGAATTGCTGTTTCGGGCCTCAGCGGGACGGCCCATCAGCCGCCATGGCCCCCTGGCGCCATGGCAGTTCAGCCGATGCCGAGTTCCTGCCACACCGCCCCCTTGAGCGGCTCGAGCCCCTGGGCCATCGCCGCCGAGATCGGCAGCACCGCCCGCCCCAGCCGCTCGCCGATGCGGCCGCTGAGCTCCTCCAGCTCCTCCGGCGACACCAGCTCCACCTTGTTGAGCACCACCAGCCGGGGCCGCTCGGCCAGCCCGTGGCCGTAGGCCTCCAGTTCTCCCTCCACCACCGTCAGATCCGCCTCCACATCGGCCGCCGAGGCATCCACCAGGTGCAGCAGCAGGCGGGTGCGCTCGATGTGACGCAGGAAATCATGCCCCAGGCCCGCCCCCTGGGCGGCACCGGCGATCAGGCCGGGGATGTCGGCGAACACGGTGCCGTCGCCGCTGGGGCGCCGCACCACCCCAAGGTTGGGCACCAGGGTGGTGAAGGGGTAGTCGGCGATCTTGGGGCGGGCGGCGGAGAGCACCGAGATCAGGGTGCTCTTGCCGGCGTTCGGCAGCCCGATGATCCCCACCTCCGCCAGCAGCTTGAGCTCGAGCTGCAGCTGCCACTGCTCCCCTTCGCGCCCCTCGGTGCACTTCTCCGGTGCCCGGTTGCGGTTGCTGAGGTAGTGGGCGTTGCCGAGCCCGCCGCGGCCGCCGGCGGCCACCAGCAGCTCCTGGCCGGGCGCGGTGAGATCCCCCAGCAGGATGCCGGTGCGCAGGTGGCGCACCTCGGTGCCGCAGGGCACCTTCACCACCAGGTGATTCCCGCTCGCACCGGTGGAGCGGTTGGGGCCGCCGCGGCGGCCGTCGTCGGCGGCGAACAGGCGCCGGTACTTGAAATCCAGCAGGGTCTGGAGGTTCGGATCCGCCTGCAGCAGCACATCCCCGCCGCGGCCGCCGTCCCCCCCGGAGGGACCGCCGGCGGGCACGTACTTCTCGCGGCGGAAGGCCACGATGCCGTCGCCGCCGCGCCCGCCCTGAACGGAGATGCGGGCCTGATCGATGAATTGCAAGAGGGGGAGAAAGGCGGAATCGGGAACACGGGCGGCGCGCCGGGCAGCGGCCGCAACCGACAACCCTAGGATCGCCCGGTCGCAGAGCCGGTTTGGCCGAGGTTCGCTTCCAGCAGGTCAGCAAGACCTACCCGGCCCGGCGGGGGGGCAACCCGGTGCCGGTGCTGCGGGAGCTCGACCTCGCCATCGCCGACGGCGAATTCCTGGTGCTGGTGGGCCCCTCGGGCTGCGGCAAGAGCACCCTGCTGCGGCTGCTGGCCGGCCTGGAGAGCCCCAGCGGCGGCGAGATCTACGTGGGAGAGCGGCCGGTGAGCCGCCTGCGCCCCGGCCAGCGGGACGTGGCGATGGTGTTCCAGAGCTACGCCCTCTATCCCCACCTCAGCGTGGCCGACAACATCGGCTTCGGCCTGCGGCGCAGCCATCCCCGCACCCCCCTGGAGCAGCTGCAGGACAGCCTGCACCGGGCCAGCCGCAAGCTGCCGCCGGCCCTGCAGGTGCCCTCGCCGCGGGAGGAGCGGATCGCCTGCCGCATCACCGAGGTGGCCGACACCCTGGAGCTCTCCGCCCTGCTGGAGCGCCGCCCGAAGGAGCTCTCCGGCGGCCAGAAGCAGCGGGTGGCCCTGGGGCGGGCGATCGCCCGGCAGCCGGCGGTGTTCCTGATGGATGAACCGCTCAGCAACCTCGATGCCAAGCTGCGCACCGGCACCCGCGCCCAGATCGTGGAGCTGCAGCGCCGGCTCGGCACCACCACCCTCTACGTGACCCACGACCAGGTGGAGGCCATGACCATGGGCCACCGCATCGCCGTGCTGAACGCCGGCCGGCTGCAGCAGCTGGGCACGCCGATGGACCTCTACCAGTGGCCCTCGAATCTGTTCGTGGCCCAGTTCATTGGCAGCCCGCCGATGAACCTGCTGCCGGTGGAGGTGGTGGCCCCGGGCCAGCTGTTGCTGGAGGGAAAGCGCTTCCCGATCGAAGGGCCGCTGGAGCCGGTCACCGCCAGCCACCTGGGGGCCACCCTCACGGCGGGGCTGCGGCCGGAGCACCTGCAGCTGGCCCCCGCCACCAACCGCAACCTGGCGGCTGAGGTGTGCCACAGCGAGGCCCTCGGCAATGAGCAGCTGGTGACCTGCCGCCTGCTGGAGGGCAGCCACCTGGTGCAGCTGCGGGCCGCCCCCGAGGAGGCCCTGCCCCCCGGGCAGCGGGTGCACCTGGCGGTGGATCCGCTCGGCTGGCGGCTGTTCGATGCGGCCGGCGAGGCCCTCCCCCTGCCGGAGCCCGTGAGCACCGAACCGCTGCTGCCCGAGCTGAAACGGCCGGAAGCCGGGGCGCGATAAGGCACCCAGACCGCAAGCGCAGCAGCGCCGCTAGCGCACCCAGACCACCGTGCAGCCCTGGCCGCCGTCGCCGGGTTCGGCATCGGCGAAGCGCTCCACGTAGAGCACCCCGGCCAGCCACTCCCGCAGACCGCGCCGCAGCTTGCCGGTGCCAATGCCGTGGATCACCCACACCGGGCCGTTGGCGCCGCGCAGGTGCTCCTCCACCGCGGCTTCGGCCTCGTGCACCCGCAGGCCCCGCACGTCCACGGTGTTGCGCTCGGTGCGCACATCCGGCCCGCGGCTGGCGGGGGAGCGGCGGCTGCGGATCTGCACCACCGGCACGGGCGGCTCCGGCGGGGCGGGCTTCTCGCCGTGGAGCCCCTCGATGGCGCCGAGCTCCACCGTGAGCCGCATCACGCCGCAGCGCACGGTGAGTTCACGGCCGTCCTCCGAGAGGGCCAGCACCTCGGCCGCCTTGCCCAGGGCGAGCAGCCGCACCCGATCCCCCACGGCGGGCCGCCAGCCGCGGTGCTCGCGCCGCTCCGGCCGGGGCCGGTGCTGCCGCTCCAGGCTCTTGAGCCGCTCGCCGGCCTGGCGGGCCGTTTCGCCCAGGCCGCCGGCGGCGGCCCCCTCCACCGCGGAGCCCCCCTGCCGCAGGCGGCGGATGATGCGGCGCACCTCCTTCTGCCCTTCCCGGATCGAGCGTTCCAGCTCCTGGCGGCGCCGCTCCTGCAGCTCGGCGCTCTGTTCCTTCTGCTGCTGCCAGCGCAGCAGCAGCTCCTCGTGGAGCAGCTCCGTGCGGGCCAGCAGGGCGGCGGCCTCCTCGGCTGCCAGCTGCTGACGCTGCCGTTCATCCTCCAGGCCCTCGATCACCCGGTTCACCTCCCGCTCTCCGGCCGGCTCGAGCTGGGCGGCCGCCGCTTCCACCACCGCCGGCTCCAGGCCCAGGCGGGTGGCGATCGCCAGGGCGTTGCTGCGGCCCGGGATGCCCCACTGCAGCCGGTAGGTGGGGGAGAGGGTCTCGGCGTCGAAGGACACCGAGGCGTTCTCGAAGCGGGGATCGCCGTACTTCAGGGCCTTGAGTTCGCCGAAGTGGGTGGTGGCGATCGTGAGCCGGGCCCGATCGGCGAGGTGGCGCAGCAGAGCGGCCGCCAGGGCCGATCCCTCCACCGGATCGGTGCCGGCCCCCACCTCGTCGAGCAGCACCAGGGCAGCGCCCGAGGATCCTCGGGCCGGAGCGGCCTCGCCCAGGGCGGCCAGGATGCGGGCGATGCGGCGGATGTGGCCGCTGAAGGTGGAGAGGTTCTGCTGCAGCGACTGCTCATCGCCGATGTCCGCCAGCACCTGGCCGCACCAGGGCAGCCGCGGAGTGCCGCCGCAGGGGAGAAAAAGGCCGGCCCGGGCCATCAGGGCCGCCAGGCCCACGCTCTTGAGAGTCACGGTCTTGCCACCGGTGTTGGGGCCGGTGATCGCCACCACCCGCAGCTCCGGACCCACCGGCACGCTCACGGGCACCACCGGGGCGCCTCCCTCACGCCGCTCCTGCCAGAGCAGCAGGGGATGGCGCAGATCCCGCAGCTCGAAGGCGGCTGCGAGATCCTCGCTGAGCTCGGGCCGCACGGCCCCCAGCCAGGCGCCGTAGCGGGCCCGGGCCAGGCCCGCATCCAGCTCCACCAGCACCGCCTGCAGGTGGCCCAATGCCTCGGCCTCCTCGCCCACGGCGGCACTGAGCTGCTGGCGCACCTCCCACTCCAGCTGCCGCTCCTCGGCCTCCCACTCGCGGATGCGGTTGCCGAGGGCCACCACCGCCTGGGGCTCGAGGAACACCGTCTGGCCGGAGGCGGAGCTGTCGTGCACCAAGCCCTGGATCTGGGAGGCGGCGGTGGCCTTCACCGCCAGCACCGGCCGACCCTGCCGCTCGGCGATCACCGTGTCCTGCAGCAGGGAGGCGTGGCGGCGCACCAGCTCCTGGAGGCGATCCCGCCGCTCGGCGCGGGCCCCCTGCAGCTGGCGTCGCAGGGCCGCCAGGGGGGCGCTGGCCCGGTCGGCCACCCGGCCGCCCTCCTCGAGGCAGAAGTGCAGCCGCTGCTCCAGCTCCGGCAGGGTGCGCAGCTCCGCCACTCGGGCGGAGCAGGTGGGCCGCAGCTCCGGATCCTCGATCTGGCGGCGCAGCCGGCGGGCCGCCGCCAGGGTGGAGGCCACCTGCAGCAGCGACTCGCCATCGGCGGTGCCCTGCTTGGCGCAGAGCTGCACGGTGGCGGCGATGTCGCCCACGCCCTGGAAGCTCAGCCCCCCCTCCAGCACCCCATCGAGGCCGAGCATCTCGGTGGTCTCGGCCAGGAGTTCCTGGCTGGCGGCGCAGCTGGGCGCCAGGGGAAGCGCCTCGCAGCGGCGCCGGCCGGCGGCGGTGCTGGCGAAACCAGCCACCTGGGCGGCGAGGCGGGGCCACTCCAGCAGATCGAGGGCCTCCAGCTGCACCGTGGGCGCAGCCTGCGGGGAAGCGGCCGGCAGGGATGCACCGACGAGCGTCACCCCCGCTCCCCCGCCAGCGGCGGCGCGGGGATCGGCGCCTGGCCCGGCACGTTGGAGGGAATTCCGCCCGGCGGCTCGTAGAGGATCTCCAGCCAGTTGCCCTCGGGATCCTGCAGGTAGAAGGAGGCGGTGCCGTCGCGGTGGTCGTGCACCGGGCCCACCCGATGGCCGGCGGCCTCGAGGCGGTCATGCACCGCATCCACCGCGGCGCGGTCGGCGAAATGGAAGGCGAAGTGGGGCCCCGCCGCCCGGTAGGAGGGGCTGAGCAGGGCGATGCCGTCGCCGGTGTCCGGATGCTGCAGATAGCACCAGTCGTCGGCGTCCCAGGTGAGCTGGAGGCCCAGGGCGCCGTAGAAACCCTTGGCCCGCTCCATGTCCTGCACGCGCACGGCCACGTGGGCCAGCCGCATCCCGGGGATCACGCGGCTCCTCCCTGCTGCAGCCAGGCAGCCGCGTCACAGGCGTGGTAGGTGAGGATCAGGTCGGCGCCGGCCCGCTTGAAGCAGAGCAGGGTTTCAAGCACCACGGCGCGTTCGTCGATCCAGCCGCGTTCGGCGGCGGCCTTCACCATGGCGTATTCACCGCTCACGTTG
Source organism: Prochlorococcaceae cyanobacterium (assembly GCA_049242845.1). Taxonomy (GTDB): domain Bacteria; phylum Cyanobacteriota; class Cyanobacteriia; order PCC-6307; family Cyanobiaceae; genus CBW1002. Next base: position 21,840 of record JBMLOS010000237.1, on the reverse strand, counting down.
TAGGCGGCAATCGGCTGCTCGCTCTCGCCGCGCAGGCGGTGAATGATGTCGAGGTAGGCCAGGCCGGGCTTCACCATCAGGATGTCGGCCCCTTCGCTCTCATCGAGCTGGGCCTCGAGGATGGCCTCGCGGCTGTTGGCCGGATCCATCTGGTAAGTGCTCTTGTCCTTGGGGATGGGCTTGCCGGCGGCGGCACGGGGCGCGGAATCGAGCGCTTCGCGGAAGGGGCCGTAGTAGGCGGAGGCGTACTTGGCGGTGTAGCTGATGATCCCCACGTGCTCGAAGCCCTCCTCGTCGAGGGCCTCGCGGATCGCACCCACCCGGCCGTCCATCATGTCGCTGGGGCCGATCAGGTCGGCGCCGGCGCGGGCCTGGGCCACGGCCTGGCGGCAGAGAATCGAGACGGTCTCGTCGTTGAGCACCACCCCCTCGGCGCTGACGATGCCGTCATGGCCGTCGCAGGAGTAGGGATCGAGGGCCACGTCCGTCATGATCGTCATGCCGGGGTGCACCTCCTTCAGCTGGCGGATGGCGCGGGGGATCAGGCCGTGCTCGTTGAAGCACTCGGCGCCGTCCTCGGTCTTGAGGCCATCGGCCACCTTGGGGAAGAGCACCACGCAGCGGATGCCCAGATCCCAGGCGCGGCCCACCTCCTGCACCAGACCCTCCAGGCTCCAGCGCTGGCAGCCCGGCATGGCACCGATCGGCTCGTTCGTGGCGCCCTCGTGCACGAACAGGGGGTAGATGAAATCGGCCGGGCTGAGGTGGTGCTCCCGCACCAGGGCCCGCAGCGCAGGGGTACGGCGCAGCCGGCGGGGGCGGTAGGAGAGCTCCATGGCGGGGATCGGGCTGGCCGGATCCTACGGAGAGGGGATCTAGAGCCTGGCGGCCTGGATCCAGCCCGAGCGCGGGTCGGCGCTGCGGGTCTGGCGCAGCTTCTCCAGCAGCTGGCGCTCCTCGGGGCTGAGGACATCGGGCAGGCGCAGCACCGGCGTGAGCAGCAGATCACCGCGGCCGCCCTTCACCGGCCAGCCCTTGCCCTTGAGCCGCAGGCTGCGGCCAAGGCTCATCCCCGGCGGCACCTGCACCGTGGCTTCGCCGTCCGGTGTGGCCACCCGCACCTCACCGCCGAGGGCGAGTTCATCGAGGCTCACGGGCAGGTCGGCACGGAGCTGGTCGCCGTCCAGCTTCCAGATGGGGTGATCCTGCAGCTGGAGGTTGAGATAGAGATCGCCGCGCCGGCCGGTGCCGGGCTGGAGGTTGCCCTTGCCCTTGAGCCGCAGGCGGCTGCCCCCCTTCACGCCGGCGGGGATGCGCACCTGCACCCGCTCATCGTTCACGGCCAGGGTGCGCTCACAGCCGCGGAAGGCCTCGCTGAAGCTGAGGATGAGGGTGGCCTCGGCATCGAGATTGGCAGCGCCGCTGCGGCCAGTCGCCGCGCCCGGACCGGGGAAGCCGCCGCCGAAGCCGCCCGGGAAGCCGCTTCCGAAGCCGAAGCCCCCCGGGGCGCCGCCCGGGAAGCCGCCGCCGCCAGCCCCGCCGAAACAACCGAGCAGGTCGTTGATGAATTCGTCGAAGTTGCCGTAGCGGCCGAAATCCACATCGACGCCGGCGGGGCCGCCGCCGCCGCCCATCTGGCTCCAGTACTGGCCGAACTGCTCGTAGCGGCGCCGCTTCTCGGGATCGGAGAGCACCTCATAGGCCTCACTCACCTCCTTGAAGCGGGCCTCGGCCGCCTTGTCGCCCGGGTTCACGTCCGGGTGGTACTGGCGGGCGAGCTTGCGGAAGGCCCGTTTCACCGTGTCGGCATCGGCACCGCGGTCCACACCCAGGACCCTGAAGTAATCGCGGTAGCCGTTGGCATTCATCGGGGCGCGGGCGGATCGGAACAACGGCCAGCCCCAGTGTCTCAGTCTCCGGGGAGGGATGGCAGGGGCCGGCGGGGGCGGAAGGCCGAACGGCCGGATGCCGCCCCGGACGGCGTCCCTAGAATTGCCCCGTCAGGCTGCGGCTGTCCGCGGAGATATCCGCGGATCCGACACTCCACTCCCTCCGCCCTCCCCGCCCGATGACCGGACCCGGCCAGAAGCGTTCCGGCAGCCTGCGATCCGCCCTGCTGATCGCCGCCACCGCGAGCATCGTGGCACTCACCGGCACGGCCAGCTCCAGCGCCCGCGGCAATGCCTCCGGGGCCAGCACCACCCCCACCCTGGGCGAGGCCCTCGCCCCCTCCACGGCGGAGCAGAAAGCCCTGAGCGAACACCTGCGCGAGCGGGGCGCAATCTTCTACGGCGCCTGGTGGTGCCCGGCCTGCTTCAAGCAGAAGAGCCTGTTCGGCAAGGAGGCGGGCAACCGCCTGCCCTACGTGGAATGCGACAAGGAGGAGGCGGGCCGCAAGCGCTGCATCGCCGCCAAGATCCGGGCCTTCCCCACCTGGGAACTGGCGGGCGAGCGGCTCGAGGGCGTGCAGACGATCGAGCAGCTGAAGATCTGGAGCGGCTTCGGCCGCTGAGCCACACCAAGCCGGCGCCCGGCGGGGCGGCTCAGCTGTGGGGCAGGCGGCCGCCACCGCTGTGCTGGTTGAGGTAGCGCAGGGTGGGGCGGGCGGCCCCGCGTAGCTCCGGCCGCGGCGAGCGGTGCAGGGTCTGGGCGGCCGGTGCGGCCTGGGGAGCCTCCAGGGATCCCAGGCCGCCCACCACCACCAGCAGGGCCAGCGCCAGGGTGAGCAGCTTCTGAACAGGTGTGGCGGATGGAGAGCGGGTCATCGTCATCGTTCCCTCGGACCGATGGCTTCAGCTTCGGCGGCACGGACCGCCAGGGCTGCGATCCAGCGCAACCGCAGCTGTGATCTTGCTCACAGGCCGCTGCGCCCGGCCCGCCGCGGATCCTGCCCCTAGCGTCGGCCTTCCCCCGCCCGCTTCCGTCCATGGGCCGCCGGAGCCGTCGTCGCCTGGTTCTGCTGCTGCTGGCGCTGTGGTGGGTGCTGCTGCTTCTGCCTCTGCCGGCCCCCCTGGCCGCCCAGCCGGCACCGGCGCCGACGCAGACGGCACCCCCGGGCCGCAGTGCCACGTCCAGGGAGATCCGCGGCGTGTGGATCACGGCCAACGACATGGGCACCCTGCGGGACCGGGAGCGGATGAAGGCGGCGGTGGCCCAGCTGGCGGAACTGCACTTCAACACCCTCTATCCGGTGGTGTGGAACAACGGCTTCGCGTATTACCCCAGCGCCGTGAGCGAGGGCCGCGGTCTGCAGCACTTCACCTACCGCGGCCTGCAGGGGCAGGACATCCTGGCGGAGCTGATCGAGGAAGCCCACCGCCACGGGCTGCAGGTGCTGCCCTGGTTCGAGTTCGGCTTCATGACACCGCCGGGCTCCACCGTGGTGCAACGCCATCCCGACTGGCTCACCCAGCGGCGCGACGGCAGCCGCACCTCGATCAGCGCCGCCGGCGAGGTGGCCTGGATGAATCCCTTCCACCCGGAGGTGCAGCAGCTGATCACCGATCTGGTGCTCGAGATCGTGGGCACGTACGACGTGGACGGCATCCAGTTCGATGACCACATGAGCTTGCCGCGGGATTTCGGCTACGACCCCTGGACCGTGGCGCTGCACCGCCGCGAGCAGATGGCGAAGAACCCGAAGGCTCCGGTGAAACCGGTGCCGGACGATCCCCAGGACGCCGCCTGGACGCGCTGGCGGGCGGACCGGATCACCGCCTTCCTGGCCCGGCTGCAGCAGGCCGTGCAGGCCCGCCGTCCGGGGGCGATCCTCTCGATCTCGCCCAACTACTACGACTTCGCCTACAAGCTGCAGCTGCAGGACTGGCTCGACTGGGTGCGCAAGGGGCTGGTGGGGGAGGTGGTGATCCAGATCTACCGGCCCGACCTCGAGAGTTTCCTGCCGCATCTGCAGCGGCCCGAGGTGCTCGAGAGCCTCACCCGGGTGCCCACCGGGATCGGGATCATGAGCGGCCAGCGCAACCGCCCGGCGCCCATGGCCCTGATCCAGGCCCAGGTGCAGGCGGCGCGGGAACGGCAGCTCGGCGTGGCCTTCTTCTACCTCGAGAGCCTCTGGGAGCACAGCGATGAACCGCGGGACAGCCGCCTGGCGGGGCTGCGGCAGCTGTTCTCCTCTCCCGCCCCCCGGCCCCGCCTGGTGAACCCGGCCGCTCCGGCGTCGTCTGCGCCACTGCCACTGGCAGCACCCCCTCCGCCGCCGCCCCTGCCGGTGGGGAGTTAGGAGGCGGCCAGCAGTTCGGGGGGCAGCACCACCGGCAGGGGGCCGGTGGGGGGGGCATTGTCCAGATCCGCCGGCAGGCGTCCCTGCTCGAAGAGGGCCCGGCGCTGGGCGTAATCGGCCAGCTCCTGCCAGAGGATCCGGGCCCGCTCGGGGCTCGGGGGGGCATGGCGGACCTCCACCGCCAGCCCGCCGTCGGGGGCCAGGGTGACGAGCAACTGGAGCTGCGTCTCGAAGCGGGCCATGGCTGGCCTCCTGGTGCGTGGGTTGAACAGCCACCGGGTCGGCCCCGGCGACTCCTTCACACTCCCAGCCGCGGCAACCGGCGACTGTGATGAGGCGCAGAGAGACCTGTGATCCTGCTCACACCCCCTCGGCACCCCTGGCTGCCCCCAGGAGGGGGGAGAGGCCGTGGTCGCTGTATTCGGCGGCGATGGCGATGAAGCGCTCTTCGATGCGGCGGAAGGCCTCCACCACCACGGGATCGAACTTGAGGCCCGACTGGCTCTCGATGAAGGCGCAGGCGTCCGCGTGGCTGAAGGGCTCCTTGTAGCAGCGCTTCGAGATCAGGGCGTCGTAGACATCGGCCACGGCCATCAGACGGGCGGAGAGGGGGATCGCCTCGGCGCGCAGATGATCGGGATAGCCGCTGCCGTCCCAGTTCTCGTGGTGATGATGGGCGATCTCGCGGGCGAAGTGCAGGAAGCTGCTGGGTAAATCCAGGAGCTGCTCCGCCGAGGAGATGATCTGGGCGCCCATCACTGCATGGCGCTTCATCAGCTCGAATTCCTCCACGGTGAGCTTGCCGGGCTTGAGCAGGATGTGGTCCGGAATACCCACCTTGCCGATGTCGTGCAGCGGGGCCGATTTGAAGAGCAGATCGATGCTCTCCTCATCGAGCTCATCGGCGTAGGGAGAGGCCCGCCGCAGTTCCTCGGCCAGGGCCTTCACATAGTTCTGCGTGCGGCGGATGTGCATGCCGGTCTCGTTGTCCCGCGCCTCGGCCAGGGACGCCATCGCCACGATCGTGACCTCCTGCACCTTCTGCACCTCGAGGGTGCGCCGCTCCACCTCTTCGCGCAGAGAGCGGTTGTGATCGGAGAGAAGATCCTTGGCCTGTTTCAGCGAGACATGGGTCGCCACCCGGGCGAGGGCCAGCGTGGGCGAGATCGGCTTGGTGATGTAATCCACGCAGCCGCAGTGGAATCCCTTCTCCTGGTCGGCCTGCTGGTCCATGGCGGTGAGAAAGATCACCGGGATGTGGCAGGTACTGCCATCGGCCTTGAGCTGCAGACACACCTGATAGCCATCCAGGTCCGGCATCATGATGTCCAGCAGGATGAGATCGGGCTTCGGCTCCTGCCGCGCCAGCCGCAGGGCGGCCTCTCCACTGTTGGCCAGCCGCACCCGGTAGCGCTCCCGCAGCAGGCCGTTCATCAGCTGCAGATTTTCCGGCGTGTCGTCCACCACCAGCACGGTGGCCTGGCGGTCATCGGCACGGGGTGCCAGGGGAATCATGCGCAGGCTCAGGTGGCGAGGGGGCTGGAGGGAGCGGTGTGCTGCCGCAGCTGGTGGAGGGCGGCGGCGAAATCGAAGCGGAGCAGCTGTTCACTCACCGCGGCGTAGCCGGCGCTGCCCAGCAGGCGGAGCAGCGCCTCCTTCTCCTGCTCGAGCAGCTCGAGGGCATCTCCATCGGCAGCGGCCAGCAGCTCCTCGAGCGTATCGAGCAACTGGCGCTGGGTGGAGTCGAGAGGCTGGGCCGCAGGCTCCCCGATCCCGGTGCGGCTGCTGGGGGTGTCGGCGGGGGTGGGAGTGCTGGAGGTGGATGGAGCGGCGGCAGCCTCGGCCCGGTCCAGGCCAAAGTCCCGGCGGATCCGCTCAAGGGTGAGCGTCAGCTGCTCGCCCAGGCGCTGGCGCAGTGGTTCGGGGCAGCGGCCCTGCTTGAGTTGCCCATCGAGGCAGCTGGCCGCATCGGCGAGGGCGGTGGCACCGAGGTTGGCCGCCACGCCCTTGAGGGTGTGCACGATGCGTTCGGCCTCCACCAGCTCACCGCGGGCCAGGGCCGCATCCAGGCGTTCGGCGGCATCGGCCTGGGTGTGCACCAGGCTCACCAGCAACCGCCGGTAGAGGCCCGGGTTTCCCCCCACCCGCCGCAGCGCGCCGGCGGTGTCGAAACCCTCCAGCGGGGGCAGCCCCGCCGCGGGAGGGGCCTTGGCCTGGCCTGCCCCGGGGGCAGGGGCAGCGGCGGCCGCGGCACCCGGTGCGGGGCGGCCGCTCCAGTGCTGCAGCCGGCCGTAGAGGAAGGTGGGATCGATCGGCTTGGTGATGTGATCCTGCATGCCGAGGGCCAGGCAGCGGTCGCGTTCCTGCTGCATGGCATGGGCGGTCATCGCCAGCAGGGGGAGCGCCTGCCAGCGGGCATCGCGGCGGATGCGGCGGGCACACTCCCAGCCGTCCATCTCCGGCATGTTCAGATCCAGCAGCACCAGCTCACAGGGCAGGGCGGTATCCGCAGGAGAGCCTTCACCGGGGGCATCAGCGGGGGTGCGGGCCTCGAGCCAGGCCAGGGCCTCGACGCCGTTGGCCACGCAGCTCACCTGCACCCCCGCGATCTCGAGCAGCTCCCGGGCGATCTGCTGGTTGATCAGGTTGTCCTCCACCAGCAGCACCCGCAGGCCCTGCAACCCCCACTGGGCGGGATCCTCGGGGCCCGCGGCATGCACGCGGCTGCGCCCGGAGGGCTCCCCGTAGAGCCCGGCGAGGGTGTCCACCAGATCCGAGGGCCGCACCGGCTTGCTGAGGCAGGCATCCACCAGGCCGGGGGCGGCCCGGTGCTGCACGTCCTCCCAGCCGTAGGCGGTGACGATCACGATCCGCGGCTGGCTCAGCCCCGTTTCGGCCCGGATCCGTGCCGCCACCTCCAGGCCGTCGGGGGGATCGCCGAGCTGCCAGTCGAGCAGGAGCAGACCATAGGGATCGCCGTCCCGGGTGGCCTCGCGCACCCGCGTGAGGGCTTCGCCCCCCGTGGCCGCCGCATCGCAGCGGAGCGGGAGATGGGCCAGCAGCTCCACCAGCACCTGCCGCGCCACGGGGTTGTCATCCACCACCAGCAGCCGCTGGTGATTGAGCGCCTGCGGCACCACCCGCTGGAAGTCGCAGGCGCCGATGCCGAAGCGGGCCAGGGCGGTGAAGCAGGAACCCTCCCCGGGGCGGCTGCTGACACTGATCGATCCCTGCATCAGCTCCAGCAGGCGCCGGCAGATGCTCAGCCCGAGGCCGGTGCCGCCGTAGCGGCGGGTGGTGGAGCTCTCCGCCTGGGTGAACGACTGGAAGAGCTGGGCCATCTGCTCCTCGCTCATGCCGATGCCCGTGTCCTGGACGGTGAAGCGCAGCTGCACGTGCTCGGCCTGGCGCTCGGCCAGCGACACCCGCAGGGTGATCTGGCCCCGCTCGGTGAACTTGGCCGCGTTGGACAGCAGGTTGAGCAGCACCTGGGTGAGCCGCAGCGGATCCCCCTGGAGGCAGGGCGGCACCTCCTCCTGCACGCTGAACAGCAGCTCCACCCCCTTGGCGAACACCTTGTCGGCCACGAGGGTGGCCACATCCCCGAGCACCGAGTCGAGCTGGAAATCGGTGGATTCGAGCGTGAGTCGGCCGGCCTCGATCTTCGAGAAGTCGAGGATGTCGTTGATGATCTGGAGCAGATTGCGGCCGGCGGTGCTGATCTTCTCGAGATAGTCCTGCTGGCGTGCATCCAGGTCGGTGCGCTGCGCCAGGTGGGTCATGCCGAGGATCGCGTTCATCGGCGTGCGCAGCTCGTGGCTCATCCGGGCGAGGAATTCGCTCTTGGCGGCATTGGCCTGTTCCGCCTCCCTCTGCGCCTGCACCAGCGCCTGCTCCTGGGCGCGGAGATCGGTGATGTCCTCCCCCGAGCCCAACAGGCCCTCGATCCAGTGGTCGGGGCCGTTCAGCAGGCTGAGGTGCCAGCGCATCAGGCGGCTGCCGCGGCCGCGGGTGCACACCCGGTACTCCAGCTGCCCCACCGGCGGCAGCTCGCCGCGCCCCGCCTCCGCCAGCCAGTGCTCCAGCAGCGGCCGATCGGCGGGCTCCACCCACTCTCCGAGCCAGTCGGCACCGGGCCAGCCGTGCTCGGGGAGGCCGAGCAGGGTGCAGCCGCTGCGGTTCAGCAGGGTGATGCGGCCGCGCAGATCCAGGGCCAGCAGGGTGGTCTGCACCGTCTGGATGTAGGTGTCGAGCTGCTCCTTGGTTTCCCGCAGGTTGGCGGTGCGCTCCTGGATGCGCTGGGCCAGGGCGTTGATCGTGAGCGCCAGGGTGGCGATCTCGTCGCGGCCCCGCACCGTCACGGGCCGGAGGCTGGCGGTGTCGTCGGGATCGAAGCCCAGGATGGCTTCGTGCAGTTCCCGGATCGGCGCCGCCAGGCGGCGGCCCAGCGCCACCCCGGCCACGCTCACCAGCAGCGCCGTGAGGGCAAAAACCAGCAGAAGCTGCACCTGCAGGGCCTGGATGTCCTTCTGGAGATCCCATTCCGGGATCGTGACCAGCACCGCGATCTCGCTGGAGGGGAGCTGGCGCCAGGCGCCCAGCACCGCCTCCCCGCTGGCCGTGCGCAGGAAGCCGGAACCTCCATCGCCCCGGCGGCTCGGAGCGAGCGGAAGCAGGAACGGCATCTGGCTCTGGGGCAACAGAGCCGGAGCCGGCGCCGCGCCCTGCACCAGGGGCAGCGGCTGCCAGCGGGAACGGCCGTTCGGGCGGCTCTCGCTCACGAGCTGCACCCGGGCGTGGTGATCCAGGCGCTGGGTGCGGCTCTGGATCACCCCCCGGAAGGCGGACACCCCCAGCCGCCCCGCCAGGATCAGTTCCCGGGAGCCCTCCACCCGCAGAGGCAGGGCCAGCCAGGCCGCCAGGCCCCCCAGCACGGGGTCGGGCTCGAGCATCGCCACCGATACCTGCTGCCAGGGCTTGAGCGTCTCCACCGCCCGGCTGAGACCCGAATCCCGCAGGACCCCGGAGCCGAGGGACACCCCCTCCAGCTGCGGATGGAAGGCGGCGGCCACCACCTGCTCCCGGTAGGGATCCACCAGCAGCAGTTCGCTGAAGCCGAAGCGGCGCGCCTGCTGGGCCCATTCCTGCTGCAGGGCGGCGGGGTTCCCACGGGCCGCCTGCACCAGCTCATCGAGCTGGATGCCCCGGGCGGTGAGGAAGTCCTCCAGTTCCGACACCTTCGCGGCGGCCAGCTGATCGGCCACCTCGAAATGCTGCTCGGTGATGCGCCGGTCGTAGGCCCTGAGGGCCAGCAGCTGGGAGATCACCAGCGGCAGCAGGCCCACCGCCAGCAGCAGCAGCGTGAGCCGGCGGGTGAGGGTCATCCCACGCACGCGGCCGGCGCGGGCCGGCAGCAGGCGGCCGAGGCGCGGGAGGAGGGGCTGGAGCGGCTTCATCGGAGGGCGAGCGCCAGCGCTCGGCTCGAAACCTGCGGCAGGGGCACGGGCCCGCGGAGCAGCCCTAGGGCCTGCTGCACCTCCATCACGTCCTCCAGGTTGCGGGCCACCGGGCCACCGGGGGCCAGCAGCGGCACCTGATCGGCCAGCGGGGTGTACACCAGCCCCTTCTCGGATGCGCGGAACGCCTCCGCCGTGATGCCCTCCTGGGCGGCCATGAGGTCGACCGCCTGGGGATCCCGGCGGGCCAGCTGGTGGGCCTCGTGCCACACCTGCAGCAACCGGGCCAGCACGGGCAGGTTCTGGCGGTAGTAGGCGGGATCCACCGCCAGCACATCGAGGATCTCGCCGGGGATCTCGGCGCTGCTGAACGCCTCCACCGCCTCACCGCTGGCGAGAACCTCATCGCTGAAGGGCGGGAAGAAGGCGGCTCCGTCGATCTCCCCCCGGCCCAGGGCGCGCCCCATGTCCTCGAGGGGCATGGCCACGATGCGCACATCGGCCAGGGTCATGCCGTGGCGGGCCAGGGCACGGCTGAGCACATAGGGGCCGAGGGTGCTGGGGGTCACCCCCACCCGCCGTCCGCGCAGGCCGGCGATCGTGCCGATCGACGGGCGCACGGCGACCTTGTCGCCGCCGCGCGATTCATTCAGTACCAGCACCACCACCGGGCAGCGGGCCGGCACCCGGCTGCAGATGTCCACGGCCTCCACCGTGGTGATCTGGGCGATCGCCACCTCGCCCTGTTCGTAGGCCTTGGCGATGTCGCCCAGGTCGGGGAAGCGGAGCGCGGTAATCCTCAGGCCCCGGGGCCCATCGAGCCGCTTCTCATGGGCGAGGTGGAAGTACTCATACCCGGGCCAGCTGGCGGTGGGAATCTCCACCCGGGTGGGCTGCCTGCAGCCGGCCAGGGCCAGGAACAGAGCGCCGGAGGCGGCCACTGCCGCCTGTCCACCACGCAGAAAGGAGATCACCCGAACTCCCCAGGCCCGTCGCAGCGGGTTTCCTGCTGCCAATCTAGGTCGACCCACCGGCCGGGAGCCCGCGGCCCGGCGGATTGTCCCGAAGGAAGGGATGAACATGCTCGAGCCGGAGCTCTGGTTCTCCCTGGTGCTGCCACGGCTGCTCGCCATGGTGCTGGTGAGCCTCGCCAGCGGGGGAGCGGTGGGCGCCGCGGTGGGAGGCCTGGCCACACAGCTCTGGCGCCGCTCCCAGCGCAGGCGGGGGCTGGCGCCCTCGGCACCGCTGCTGGTGGGGCCCGCCGTGGTGGGCTCCTCCCTCGGCATGCTGCTGATCGGCCTGCTGCCGATCCTGGCCCACCCGGCCTCCCGGATCGGCGGGCCCTTCGGCGGGCTCTGGTTCCTGCTGCATCTGCTCCTGCTGGCCCCTCCCGGGCTGCTGCTGGGAGAGGGGCGGGCGCGCTGGTGGCCGCCCGCCCCCCGCGCTGGATCCGGCTCGCCGCCCTCGGCAGGGCCGCCGTGCTGGGCGCCACCGTGCTCAGTGCCCTGGTGCTGGCGGCGGGACTGGCCACACCGCCGGTGTCCATCACGGCGGCACGCCCAAGGCCCTGGCCCTGAGTGCCCGGGGAGAGCGGCTGGCCGTCGCCACGGTGCAGTACGGCGTGGAGGAGGTGGATCTGTGGGATCTGGGCCGGCAGCGGCTCGAGCGGCGGCTGCGCCTCACGCCGCGGAGCTCGCCCACCCTGAAGGACATCCTGGTTTCGCTCGGCTTCAGCCCCGACGGGCGCACCCTGATCACCGCCGCACTCGAGCAGGTGCAGCTGCGGGAACTCCCGGGCGGAGCCGTGCGGGCCCGCCTGGCCGGCGGCCGGGAGGCCGTTCCGCTGGCCGGCGGGCGGCTGCTCACCCTGGAGCCCTTGCCGCCCTGGACGGGGCGTCCCAGCCCCCGCGGCCTGCGGGTGTGGGAGCAGAGCACGGGCCGATCGCTCTACACGCTCCCCACCGATCTCTGCCCCTCGCTGGAGGGCAGCCTGCCGGTGGCGGTGAGCCCGGATCAGCGCCTGCTGGCCTTCCCGCCCCAGGGCTTTGGCCAGGAGATCGAGATCTGGGATGTGCAGGAGCGCCGGCGGGTGGCCCGCTGGAAGCGGGAGAAGCCCGTGGGGTTCATCACCCTGAGCTTCTCCCCCGATGGCGAGCAGCTGGCGATGGGCCTCGGCCAGGGCCAGCCGCTCACGCTCTGGAGCTGGCGATCCTCCGCCCCTGTGCGCACGCTGGCGGAGGCGGGCCAGCCGGAGCGGCTCTACTGGAGCACCGCGGGCCTGCTGCTGGGCCAGGAGGGCAGGTTCCGGCTCCTCGATCCGCGCAGCGGCACGCTCCTGCAGACGCTCCGGGTGGATGACGCCGGCTCGGCGCCGCCGGGGAGCATGGTGCTGCCCCTGGGGGCATCGGCCATGAGCGCTGATCGCACCACCCTGGCGGCGCAGACGCGGCAGGGGGTGCGGGTGTGGCGGGCTCAGGGGTAGGGGATCAGTTGTATTCGCCGGGGATGTCGTTCTTGCGCACGGTCACCCGATCGAAGCGCTGGCCGGACACCCGCAGGAGTTCGTCGCCGGAGAACTCGTAGCCGATCCCGAGGGCGATCTGGGCCACGTCGTCGGCGGTGGCGGCGGCGAGCACCTTCTGCTTGAGGGCGTCGTCCTGCTGCATGCGCGCCAGGAAGGCTCGGAGCTGCTCCAGGGACATCGGCGAGGCTCGGCAGGGGAGGCCGCGGGCCGGCACGATCCGGGGCGGCCCAGGCATCCTCCCAGAGCCCGGCACAGACGCGCCGGCTGGGGCAGGCTGGAGCCAGTGCAGGGTTTCGCCATGGTGCCCTGGCCGGCCCACGGCCTCACGGTTCTGGGCCCGCACCTGCCGGGCAAGGCAGCGGACCCGGCGGCAGCCACAGCCGTGCAGGCGATCGTGACGGTGAACCCCATGCTCGAAGCACGCGCGGCGGACGCGATCGTGAGTCAGGAGCGGCTACGGATTCGCCGCGAGCTGTGGCGTCTCGACACCACTCCGCCGACCCGGACACTCTGGTGAAGTGCGGCGGGATTCTGACCCTTGCATCGAGCTTGGGATGAAGCGCGGAATCGCACGAACGCTTGACATTCCCCGGCCTCGATCGCAGGATCCTGGATATTCTGCCTGCTGCCCGTGAAGCTCCGGCGGCGGTTTCTTCTTGCCGTTCCTCTCACGCTTCTGGCACAGACAACTCTGTTTTCCCTTCCTTCCCACGGCCAGCAGGCCCGCTACGCCCTCACCTGCCTGGGCACGGAGACCGGAACCAAGATCCGATTCCAGTACCGCTGGGGCGAATCGGGTTCCTGGAATGAGGACACCGCCGATCCGGGCAAGTGGACCCAGATGATGTGGGAATACGCAACCCCGGGCCAGAACCGATCGCCCAAGCTTTCGGTGCGCTACGACGACGATTACGGCCAGGGCATGAATGTGGTGATCACCCCGCTGCTTTCCTACGCCGCCAAGGATCTCAACTGCGAACGCAGCGGCAAAACCTACAACTTCTATCTCAAGGGCTCCGAGCTGGTGATCCGCGAGGAAGACTGAATCCTGCCCAACGGAACCAGGCCCAACGCAACCAAGCCCCCAGCCATCTGGAGCACCACCTGGTTCCTTCCTCCCTGCCTGGCTCGATACAGCGATGTATCCCCCAGGGCAATGGCCAGCCTCAATGTTCCGGTGCAATCGCTCCGCATACTCGATCAGCTCGGAGGTTCTGCGATAGGAGGTGAACACCAGAAACTCCTCTCCGCCATAGCGAAACACCGCCTCTGCTGATTGGGCGCTGGCCTTGATCGTTTCCGCCACCCGCTGCAGCACCGGATCGCCGGTGCCGTGGCCGAAGTCGTCGTTGATGGCCTGGAAATGATCAAGATCGCAGAGCAGCACGGCGAAGCATTCCCCGCCTGCGGCACGCCTTCCAGCCGCGCCTGAACTCGCGGAGCCACACATCTGCATAGATCAGCAGAGATGGGCCCCGTTCAATCCAGGTGGTTTCCCTATCCTCTGCCACAGCCCATCTGCCTCTGCTCCGCGGGAGCCATCCAGAGAACGCCATGGATCCGGAGGTGCCCGCGGTACCCACGCGCCTGATCGACGCACCCACCAGCGCGACAGCCAGCGCGGCGGCCACCCTGCTGCTCGCCCACGGGGCCGGTGCCCCCATGGACAGTCTCTTCCAGGCGGCAATCGCCGCAGGCCTGGCCGAGCGGGGCTGGCGGGTGGTGCGCTTCGAGTTTCCGTACATGGCCCGGACGCGGATCACAGGGCGCCGCCACGGTCCCGACCGGATGCCCGTGCTGCAGGAGGCCTTCCGGGAACAGGTACGGCGGGAGCGCAGCGAGCAGCCAGACCATCCCCTCCTGCTGGCGGGCAAGTCGATGGGGGGCCGGGTGGCCAGCCTGGTGCTGGATGAACTGGCCGCCTCCGCCGGGGTGCTCGGCTGCCTCTGCCTGGGCTACCCCTTCCATCCACCCGGCAAACCGGGGCAACTGCGCACCGAGCACCTGGCCGCCCTGCAGACCCCCGCCCTGATCCTGCAGGGAGAGCGGGACAGCTTCGGCAGACGCGAGGAGGTGGAGACCTACACCCTCTCCCCCCAGGTGCAGCTGCAGTGGATTCCCAGCGGCGACCACAGCTTCCGGCCCACCCGCAGCTCCGGCCGCAGCGAGGAGCAGAACCTGGCCCTGGCGGTGGAGCTGAGCGATGCCTTCCTGCGGCAGCGGCTGACGGGCTGAGCGGGCACCTACTCCAGGCTCTGGAACATCACCAGGGCATCCACATAGCCCAGCCGCCGGTGGCGGAATGCCCCCGGCAGGGTACCCACGATCTCAAACCCGTTCTGCTGCCAGCAACGGAGACCGGCGGTGTTGGTGCTCACCACCAGGTTGAACTGCAGGGCACGGAAGCCCAGGCGACGGGCCTCCTCAATGGAGTGCCGGCAGAGGCACGTGCCCACCCCCCGGCGGCGCGCGGATTCGGCCACCACATAGCCGGCATTGGCCACGTGGGCGCCGAGGGAGAGGGAATTGGGCCGCAGGTAGTAGGTGCCCAGCACGGCACCATCGGCATCGAGCGCCACCCTCACGGCGCAGGACTGCTCCACCCAGGAGGCCCGGGCCTCCTCCTCCGGGATCGCGGGGTCGTGGGGGAAGGTTTCCCCCGCACGGAACACCGGCTCCAGCAGGCTCCAGAGCGCCGGCCAGTCGCCGGCCTCGAAGGTACGGATCTGCAGGGAGGAGAGCGGGAGGGAGGCCACCGGGAAAGCCAACCGGGATCAGAGGAGTCTGCAGTTCCCGCAGGCCGGTACCGCGGCATTGGCCATGGAGCAGAAGGCCACCTTGAGATTCAGCGATTCGGCTTCTCTGGAGGGCCTCCCCAGGAAGGGAGAACCAGCCTCAGGCCCTCGACAACCTGCGCGGCAGACGGGCACACCTGGCCCACCGGAGCAGCGCGCCGGCGGTTCCCTGTGCGAGAGGATGTGCCGCATCAGCCCTCACCGTGCTGCACGGCCTGGAGATCGATGAATGCTCCCTGGCCGTCCTGCCCCGCAGGATGGGCGGCGAGCAGAGGGTGCGCATGGGCCCTCACGGTCCCCAAGGGGCGTGATCTTCTGACTGTTGAAATCCCGCATCGGGATGCATCACTAATGCCCAGGATGCACTGGCAAGAGGCCGGGTTCCACGCAGCGCCGGGTTCCGGGACAGGGCGAAGCGAGGCAGGGATCTTTCAGGCAGAACAGGTGCAGACCAGAACAGCAGCGCTGAGACCAGCAACGGAGTGAATCCGTACGGCAGTGGGTCAGCGCATCGCAACCAGATGTTCCAGCACGACAGGATCATCAGCGGAGCAGCTCAACAAGCCGCAGGCGCCCCTGAGTGGCCAGCCTGGCCTGTTGAGTGGCTGTGCATGGCGGGGCGAGGCTGGGTTGGCGGGTCGAACCCAACCCCTGCTGGCGTCAAATCTCCGCCACAAAACAACGCACTGAGTCAGAAAAAATAGCCATTTCAACAACATCCTGACACATACGGCTACATTGGAAAAGCTTGCAATCCACAACCCATGCATTTGATTCATGGCAGGTCGCGGTAATCTGGCAAGGCTGCCCATCGCCACCCTCCCTCGTTGCCTCGACATCACGCCAGAGAGCTGCGGCAGATCCCCTTTCCCTTTCGTTGCCCCTCCTCTGCTGTAAATGGCGTCAATTCGGTCGCAGGCAATTGCCAGTGATATCCCCGCCTCTCCCTCGAGAAGAGCTTCTGGCATTCGCTTTCTGAACGTCCTGCTTCTGGGGCTGCCCCTTTTCTTGGCGGGCTGCAGCTTGGCGCCCCAGGAGACACTTCGAATCGGGGCCAACCTCTGGCCGGGCTATGAAACTCTTTACCTTGCAAGAGAACTCGGCTATTACAAAGACAAGCCCATTCGCCTGGTTGATTTTCCATCGGGAACCGAGGAAGTCCGGGCCTACCGGAACAAGGAAATCGATGGAGCAGGGCTCTCCATTGACCAGGTTCTCGCCTTGGCCGCCACCCAGAGAAATATCAAGATCATAGCCATCATGGACTTCTCCAGTGGCGGAGATGTCATCCTTGGCCAGCCCGAAATCCCAGACATACAATCACTCAAAGGTCGACGTATCGGAGTGGAGTCAACGGCGCTGGGAGCCTTCTTGCTTTCCAGAGCGCTGGAGAAGAATGGCTTGAGCCCCCAGGATGTCGAGGTCGTTTCGCTTGAACTGGTCGACCACGAACGTGCTTTTACAAACCGAGAAGTTGATGCAGTTGTCACGTTCGGGCCAGCGCGCACAAGACTCCTGAAGACAGGAGCAAAACAGTTGTTTGATAGCAGCATGATTCCAGGCGAAATTGTTGACACCCTTGCCGTCAGCACCGACGCGATCACCCGAAATCCCAAGGCTGTACAGGCTTTGGTTGACGGACGATTCAAAGCTCTCGGCTACTTCCACAGGGATCCACAGCAGGCTGCAGGCTTGATTGCCAAACGCACGCAAGTAACGCCTACACAGCTGCTCGAATCATTTGAGGGCCTGAAACAACCATCCCTTGCAGAGAACCAAGCTCTTCTCGGCCGGAAACAAGCTGCTTTAGCCGCATCTATGAATAAACTTCTCGACATCATGATCAAAAACAAGCTCGTTGGCAAGAGGGTCGACCCCGCCGCACTACTCGACGACCAGTTCGTGAGGGCATCTTCATACACCAAGCAATGAAGTTAAACCCAAAGAAATATCCACTCCCCCTACGCTACACAATTCCAGCAATACTCATATTATTTGGCGGCTTGGCAGGACTCAGCTCCTTTTTTCTGGAGATCAATGAATCCTATCAAAACACCGAAAAGTCTGCCGAGACCAACCTAAGAACGACCATAACGCAAACCTCCCGGATTCTTGAATATCTGTATCGGACAAATAACAATGAGAATCAGATTCAGACCCTTGTGAGCCAACTTGGCTCGCACCCTGGCTACTTAAGCGCGATCATCTTTGGCGAAAGCAATCGTGTCGAACAATCCAATGATTTCCGGCAGAAGGGCGCTGCAATCAGCGAGACACAGGCTCGCGGATATGGATCTGAAATGGACAAAGTTAGGGAATCACAGGCAGGGACCATCCTGTATGCAGACAATAACAACCGACTAGTTGCTCTTTATCCAATTCTGCTTGGATCGAGGATACATGAGCTAAAATCCTCCAGGATTGGAGTGTTGTTTGTTGAGTATGATCTTGAGGGCATTAAGCAGCATGCCTTTACCGCTGCTCTCAATCGGGCCTTGATTACCAACATATCGCTGATCACATTGTGCCTGTTAATCTGGATATTTTTCGAGTTCGCCCTTAATAAGCGCATCCAAAAGCTAGTTACTGCCACCAACGATCTCGGAGAAGGGAATCTCGATTCCCGCAGCATTCTCTCTGGCTCCGACGAACTTGCTCATGTCTCTGCCGCATTTGACAACATGGCAGAGAAGATGCAGATTAATTCAAAAAAACTGGAGAAACAGGCAACCAAGGAAAAGCTTCTACGCGAGACGAATGACAGGATTCGTCAGTCCTTAGAGCTCAATACGATTCTCGACAATGCTACCAAAGATATTCTTGACTACCTACAGGCTGACAGAGTCGCAGTTTTCAAGTTTATTGCAGGCACGAATTTCAAGCGGGGGCGATTCGTCGCAGCATCAGCAAATTCCGGAGTAGATTCGATTCTGAATCTTGAAGACGAAGATCAATGCTTTACCCCCAAGATCGTGGGACTTTATTTGAATGGACGCACTAATGTCATTAACGACGTACGAACCGCTGATTTAGCCACTTGCTATCGCGAGCTTCTCGAGAAATACAGCATAGTCTCCAATGCTGTTTTTCCATTGGTCAACGCCGGCCGTCTGTGGGGGCTTCTTTGCATACATCACTGCAAGGAGCCAAGAGAATGGAGCAAAGAGGATGTTGAATTCATCACCTACGTGGCCGGACAGATTGGCATTGCGATACAGCAGTCTAGCCTATTCACCCAAGTCCAGCTGGAGCTATCCGACAAGAAGATCGCGGAAGAAAAGCTTATTCAGACCAACAAGCAATTGGCCACAACCAATATTGAATTAGCTCGTGCTACGCGCCTTAAAGATGAGTTTTTGGCAACCATGAGCCATGAACTCCGCACACCCCTTAACGGCATTCTTGGGATGGCCGAGTCTTTGGATGCCAATGTCTACGGAAGCTTGACTGCAAAACAATCCACTGCTTTACGGGAAATCACAGATTGCGGGCAGCACCTTCTGAGTCTTATCAATGACATTCTAGATATCACGAAGATTGAAGCGGGCAAATTACAGACTGAGCCTCAACCAACCTTCATTCCCGAGCTATGTAGTTCGTGCTTAACCACGGTGAAGCAACTCATGGCTTCCAAGATGATTACTCTTGATTCCGACATTCAGCCAGACATACCACTGTGCATGATAGACCCTAGGCTCATCAAGCAGATTCTGATCAACCTGCTGAGTAATGCCATTAAGTTCACCCCACCTGGGGGCAGGATTACGATGAGCTCACGCCTGGAGAATAAAACCCATGATAAATCAACAGAAACTCAGCTTGTCTTTGAAGTAAAGGACACTGGAATAGGCATAGACTTGCAGAATAGAGAAAAGATATTTATGCCTTTTATTCAGATCGAGAGCTCATTGAATCGCCAATACGGCGGCACAGGATTAGGCCTTTCCATTGTAAAGAAGATTGTTGAAGCGATGGGTGGATCCATCCGCCTTGATTCTGAACTCGGCAAGGGAAGCTCCTTCAAGGTCAAGCTACCTTTCCAGGCTGCCGCTGTGCCGCACCACAGGGTGCCAGCAAGCCTTGACCCGTCGACCCAGCTCTCCGATGGGGCCATGACGGGACCCGAACAGAGCGCACGGTCTCATCATAAGACCAGCATTTTACTGGCGGAGGACAACAGGGACAACAGCCTTATGTACCTGCGTTACCTCAAAGCCAAAGGCTATAATCTGACACATGCATCTAATGGACAGCAAGCAGTTGAAATTGCGGCATCTCAACCCATCGACATTTTAATCCTTGACATGTCGATGCCCGAGCTGGATGGCTTTGAGGTGATGCGCAGGCTTCGAGGCTCAACTGAATCTCGGATTGCACAGATTCCTATCATTGTTCTCACGGCCATGGCCATGAAAGGAGACCGCGAGAGATGCCTTTCGGCCGGCGCCGATGAGTATTTAAGTAAACCCGTGAAGCTGAATCAGCTTGATATCGCAATTAAGCAGATTCTGGCAAACGGGACGAAGCGCTGAAGATGTCATCTATTCTGGTTGTTGACGACGAGCCAGCGAATTTTGACGTCGTTGAGCGCTTTCTCGCAGACGATCACATTCTTTACTACGCTTCTAGTGGTATAGAGGCTATTGAAACACTCGAGCTTGCCGAGGTAGATCTTATCCTGCTGGACGTGATGATGCCGGGGATGGATGGATTTGATCTTTGTTCTCGGATCAAGGACAATCCGGGCTGGCGGATGATTCCCATCCTAATGATTACCGCACTAACATCCAAGGAAGATCTTGCCAAAGGCATCGCAGTGGGCGCTGACGACTTCATCAGCAAGCCCGTGAATAGCATAGAACTACGGGCAAGAGTGTTATCGCTTTTGAGGATCAAGAGCTATCACGATGAAATCGAAGAATACCACAAACGAGAGATGTCTTTTGCAAAAGAACACTCTCAACTGATGGAGACTCGCTCCGTCGAACTCGAGTTATTAGTACGCCAAAGAACGGCATCATTAGACGAAGCGATCAAGGCACTTGAGCACAATGCACTCCATGATCCGCTCACAGACCTTCCCAATCGAGCAATGCTTGTTGAGAGCATTCAGAATGCGATTGACCAATACAGGCAAGACCACCATTTCTCCTACGCAGTTCTATTTCTAGATATCGACAGATTCAGCCAAATCAACGACATTGTTGGCCATATTGCCGGAGACCAAATATTGGTCGAAATTTCGCGGCGGCTCACATCCTTGCTCGAATCCAAAGGGTTGGTGGCTCGGTTCGGTGGCGATGAGTTTGTCGTTCTTCTTACTGGATTTAGTGGTGAGGACGCAGTTATTAATTTGGCCAAGCGACTGAACCACATCCTGGGACAACCAATTTTCGTTCATCAGCGCTCATACTCTCTTCTGGCTAGCATTGGCATAGTTTATGCTTCTGGGCAGTATCAAGAGGCAAACCAGCTCTTGAGTGATGCAGATTTGGCAATGTACGAGGCCAAGAACGATGGAGGTGGGTGCGCACGGACCTTTGATGCTTCACTACGCAGCCGGCTCATTCAGAAGCATGAATTGGCATTGGAGTTACGACAAGGCTTGGAGCAGGGCGATTTGGTTCCCTACTATCAGCCCATCATTGATCTGAAGGAAAACCGCTGCATTGGTTTTGAGGCTTTGGCCCGATGGAATCATAAAGAGCGTGGACTGATACCACCCTATGAATTTATTCCCGTCGCCGAAGAGAACGGCCTGATTCATTCCTTGACAAAGCAGATACTTAGTCAGTCTTGCCAGCAACTAGCGGAATGGCAGATGCGTTTCCCCAGCGCCATCCCCTTGAAAATCAGTGTGAATATAACAGCCGATGATCTTGCCTCTTCTTCTCTGGCAACGGAATTTCAACTTGCTCTCCACCACGCCAATCTTCAGACCTCATCTATCACTATTGAATTGACGGAATCAGGTTTTATCGAAAACTATGATATCGCCAATTCCACAGCCGAGCAGCTCCGTCTATGCGGCTTTCAGATTGCAATTGACGACTTTGGCACCGGCTATTCCTCTCTCTCTTATCTGAGCAGAATGCCGATTTCGATCATCAAGATCGATCGCTCGTTTGTTTCTCGAATGCTTCATGACGACCGTACCTATGGAATTGTCGACTCGATCATTACCCTAGGTAAGCGGATGGGCCTGCATGTGGTTGCGGAAGGCATTGAAACTTCCCAACAGCTCGAGCTTCTCAAGTCCCTTGGATGTGATTTTGGCCAAGGCTACTTCTTCTCCAAGCCCATCCCAGCAGAAGAAGCAGAATCCATCTTCTTATCTCATCCAATCTCTTCGAGAACTGAAGCTGTCTAGGAGCTGACCGGTGGAGTTTCTTCACCGATCGCCGGTTCGAGATTCCGGCGTAAGTGAGGTGGGATGCTTTTATTGGACAGTTGTGGCCCCTGACATCGTTAACCCTAGAAGGGAGGAACAGAGTTCGGTCTCAATGTAGCCATCTAGTGGAGTTCTGCCTCCATGGGAGCTGTAGGGCCTTACATGGCAATACCTCCATAGAAAGCGGGCCAAGCTGATTTCAGCCTCCCATCCATCGCCGTACGCCCGCAGGTAGACCTCCTCATACTTGAGAGCACGCCACAGCCGTTCAACGAGGATATTGTGGTAGCAGCGCTTTCTGCCTCACCAGCTGATCTGGATCCCCTCCCCCTGCAGCCTGGCCAAAAAGCGGCAGACGTGAACTGGCAGCCTTGATCCTCCTCTGCCAGGAAAGATGGCGCCTCTCCATCCCGACCGTTTCAACCACCAGGGGG
>JBMLOS010000236.1:0-5316 GCA_049242845.1 Prochlorococcaceae cyanobacterium | reverse complement strand
CGCGGCCCCGGCGGCGGCTACCGGGTGGATCACGTGGTGCGAGGCAACACCAATGCCGAGGTGCTCGAGGCGATGGAACACGATCCGGAGCTGCTGCTGGAGCGGCTGCGGGTGGCCAGTGAGGCCGCCATCGGCCGGGGGGATCTGCACATCAGCGAGGTGCGCCGCCTGATGGACCACCTCGAGACCAGCCTGCGCCAGACCACCTACCTGCAGGGCTGAACCTCTCAGCCCGCAGGTGCTTCTGGATGCATCTGCAGGATCTGATCCACGCAGCGCTCGAAGGAGCGGGCATGCTCCTGCTCCTGCCGCAGCGGCGAGCGCTCCATCCGCTCGCGCAGGCCGAGGCGTTCGGCGGCGAGAGCCACAGGATCGGCCGCCAGCTGGAGGGCGATCGCCAGGTAGGCCTGCTCGTTGTCGGCGATCCACTCCGGACGGCCCAGGGCCTGCAGCAGGCTGGTGCCGCCCCGCCCCTGGCGGCAGGCGCCGCAGAGGGTCACCACCGGCACCCCCATCCAGAGGGCCTCGCAGCTGGTGGTGAGGCCGTTGTAGGGGAAGGGATCGAGGGCGATGTCGATCTCGTGATAGGCGGCCAGGTGGGCACCGCCGGGGAGCGCCGGACGCAGCAGCAGCCGCTCGGGAGGCACCCCGTGGGCGGCGAACAGTCCGTGCACCCGCCCGCGCCAGAAGGGCTCGCCGAGCTGGCCGTACTGGAGCAGCAACCGGCTGCCTTCGCAGCGCAACAGGATCCGGCTCCAGAGCGCCACCACGGCAGGGTTGAGCTTGAGCAGGTTGTTGAGCGAACCGAAGGTGATCGCGCCGCGGGAGAGCGCCGGCAGAGGAGACACCGCCGGTGCCTCCGGCGGGGGACGGAACACGAACTGTGAGCGGTCCATCCGCACCGGCTGCTCCGGCGGCGGAGTGTCGTGGGGATCCACCCAGTGGTCGCTGATGCGCACATCGATGCTGGGCAGGCCGGTGAGGAAGGGGTAGCCAAGCCAGGAGGCCTGATGGCGGGCCGGATGGGAGGCCAGAGCCCCCAGACGCATGCCGCGGGTGTGGCCGTTGAGATCGATCAGCAGGTCGATGGCATCGCTCTGGATGCGGCCGGCCAGTTCGGCATCGGAGAAGGAGAGGCAGGGGGTCCAGAGGAGCGGCAGGGCCTGCAGCCGGGCCGTCACCGCATCGCCCGGCTCCCCCTGGCTGGCGTAGCAGACGATCTCGAAGCGCCCGCGATCGAGCTGCTCCAGCAGCGGCTCCAGGAAGTGGGTCACGGCGTGACGACGCAGATCGCTGGAAAGGAAGGCCAGGCGAGGTGAGCCTTCGCGGGCGGGCGGCAGCGGCAGCCGCGGCACCTCCGCCGCGAGGTCCTCTCCCCAGGCCCGGTGGCGGGCCAGCATCTCCTCCTCCGTGAGGTCCGCCCGGCCGAGCAGGGCGAGCAGCTGGCCGCTGCCGAGGTTGTGGCGCGCCTCGGGATGGCCTGGAGAGAGAGTCAGCGCCCGGCGGAAACAGTCGGCGGCCTCCTGCTCGCACTGCAGTTCCGTGAGGGCACAGCCGAGATTCACCCAGGCGCCGGCATGGTCGGCCTGCAGGGCGAGCGCGCGCCGTGCCGTCTGCTCGGCCTCCGCCAGGCGCCCCTGCAGACGCACCACGTAGGAGAGGTTCGACCACGGATGGGGATAGTCGGGCCGCAGGGCCAGGGCTCTGCGGTAGGCCCCCTCGGCCTGGCCGTGCTGGCCCAGCGCCTGCAGGGCATTGCCGAAGTTGTTGAGCACCACCGGCCGCGGATCGGGCCGATCCGGATCCAGCCGGCGCCGCTCGAGCAGCGCCAGATAGGAGCGATAGGCGGGCAGAAAACCCGGATGATCCGCCAGCAGCTCCTGAAAGAGCTGTTCCGCCGCTGCACTCTCCCCCAGACTCTGCAGCACCTCGGCGAGGTTATGGCGCAGGGCCGGATCAGCGGGATCGAGCCGCAGGGCCTCCTCCAGCAGGGTGCGGGCAGCCACGGCCTTGTCCTGCCGCAACGCCTCGAAGGCCTGCTGCGCCAGGGCAGCGCTGCCTCCCTCGGGCGGGTTCGGGGGCGGGCCAGCGGGCAGGCTCAGAGGAACCTCTCGATGTCCACCGCATCGATCTGCTCGGGCGCCAGGAAACGCTCCGCGTACTCGCGGTACACACCGCTGCGCAGGAACAGGGCGAACAGATCGGCATCGATGTGCCTGCGATCGCGGAAACCGGCCAGGATCGCCACCGATTCCGAGAGGGTCTTGGCCTTCTTGTAGGGACGATCCGCCGCGGTGAGGGCCTCGAAGATGTCGGCGATCGCCATGATCCGCGACGGCACCGAGAGTTCCTCCTCGCTCAGGCGGCGGGGATACCCACGGCCGTCCATGGTTTCGTGATGGGTGCCGGCATACTCACTCACGCGGGAGAGATCCACGGGGAACGGCATGCTCTCGAGCATGATGATCGTCTGCACGATGTGCTCGTTGATCTTGTATCTCTCCTCTTCTGTAAGCGTGCCGCGCGACACGGAGAGGTTATAGATCTCGCCCCGGTTGTAGAGATGCTCCGGCACATTCATCCGGAAGCCATAGCGTGGATCCGGCCAGTCCTGCGGCAGCCGCGGGATCACATGCCAGGGCTTGTCCGCCAGCAGCGGCTCCTCCACCGGCAGCACCTCCTCCGCCCCGCCGGCACAGCGGCGGTCGTGCTCCTCCCAGGAAAGGCCGAGGCGATCATCGAAATGGCGCAGCCAGGTGCGCTGGGCGATCTGATGCAGCCGCTCCACCTTCTCAGGGGCGAAGAACTCCCCGCCGAGATTGCTGTTGGCCAGGAAGGCGAACTCCTCCTCCAGGGCGCTGCGTACTTCCTCGTAGCTCCGGTCGGCCTCGGCGGGATCCTGGCCGTCGAGCAGGCTCTCGAGCCGCGCGATCTGCGCATCCCGCAGCAGCACCTCGAAGCGGGTGCGGATCTCATGGATGCGGTTGTAGTTGGTCTCCAGCTTGGTGGCCTTGTCCACCACATATTCCGGAGTGGTGATCTTGCCGCAGTCGTGCAGCCAGGCCCCGATCCGGAACTCCCGCCACTCCTCCGGCGTGCGGAAGCGGAATTCCGCCAGCGGCCCCTCCTCCACTTCATCGGCGGCCCGGGCCAGCAGGAAGGCCAGTTCCGGCACCCGGGCGCAGTGGCCGCCGGTGTGATGGCTCTTGGCGTCGATCGCGCCGGCCAGCAGGGTGATCATCGAATCGATCAGCTGCTGCTGGGCCTCCAGCAATCGCGTGCGCTCCACGCACACCGCCGCCTGGCTGGCGAGGGCCTCGATCAGCCTCTGATCGAAGCTGTCGAAGGGCCGGGTGACCGCCAGCGCCGTGGCGGGCTCGATCAGAACAGCGGCATCGTGCTTGCGGTTGATCAGCTGCATCACGCCCACGATCTGGCCGCTGGTGGAGCGCATCGGCACGCACAGCACCGAGACGGCCCGGTAGCCGAGCTCCTGATCCACCGTGTCGTCGAAGTGGTACGGAAGATCTTCCGGCAGCTCATACACATCGGCGAGATTGAGCACCTCGCCCGAGAGGGCCGCCCAGCCCACCAGCCGCTCCGGGGTGAGCGGAAAACGGATATCCATCATCTTCTCCTCGAACGCATCCGGCTCCCCCTCCGCCTGCGCCCGGGCCTGCAGGGTGGCGTTCTGGGACACCGCGAACCAGAGTTCGGCGGTGCCATGGGGATCGCGGCGGAGATCGGGACGCTCCACCAGGAAGATGCTGCCGGCATCGCTGTTGGTGAGCATCCTCGATTTCGAGAGGATGAGATGCAGCAGGCTGCGCAGATCACTGGCGCCGCTCAGGGCCGTGGCGATGGATAGGATCTCCACCAGCGCATGTTCTGAGCTGAGACCCGGCGCCGTGGTCGGAGCGGAGGCAGACGGCTCCTGGGACAACGGCAGGCTGGTCATCGGGATGCGCAGGAACCCATCGGCCGGTCCCACTGTATGGAGGCCAGCCCGATCAGGCAGCCTCGGGTGTGGTGGTCAGTGCCACCGCAGACACACCAGGCCAGAATCGGCCCATTCCATCCGGCGGAGACCCGAGCCATGGCTGGCGTGATGCTTCGCCTGCCGCAGCGGGAGCGGCTGCGCAGCCAGGGTGTCGCCCTGCTCAAGCGGCTGGCCCCCTACGGAGGCGCCGCCGTGCTGCTGCTGGCGCTGCAGCAGAGCCGGCTGGCCGAATCGCTCGATCTCCTCTTCTACGACCTGATCACCACCCACAGGCCGGCACCGGCCGGCCGGGACACCCCCATCACCCTGATCGGCCTCGATGAGGGCGACATCCAGGCCTTCGGCTGGCCGATCGAGGATGGGCTGCTCTGCCGCGGCATCGAACGGCTGGGGCAGGAGGGAGCCCTGGCGATCGGGCTCGATCTCTACCGCGACAAGGGCATCGGCCCGAACCAGAACTGCCTGCGGCAGCTGGTGCGCAGCGAGCCGCGGCTGGTCACGATCTTCAACGTGGCCGAGGGCATCCAGCCGGTGCCGGGGGCCCCGGCCCGGCAGCTGGGCTTCAACGATCTGGTGGTCGACGCCGATGGCGTGATGCGCCGCGATCTGGTGCACGTCGCCGGCCAGGACGAAGCCACCGTGGCCCTCCCGCTCCGGCTGGTGGAGGTGGCCAGCGGCGATCCCTCCCTGCGGCTGCGGATGGAGAAGGGCCAGGATCCCGGTCCGTGGCTGGAGCCGGGCTCCGGCGGCTACCGCAACCTCGATGCGGCGGGCTACCAGCAGATGCTCGCCTTCCGCAGGCCCGGCACCTTCCCCACCTGGTCGCTGCGGGCCCTGCTGGCCGGCGAGGTGCCCCGGAAGCAGATCCAGGGCCACATCGTGCTGATCGGCAGCACGGCGCCCTCCCTGCGGGACCTCTTCCCGATCCCCCAGACCCGCTTCAGCGCCGGTGCCAAGCAGCTGCTGATGCCGGGGGTGGAGATCCACGCCCTGCGGGTGGCGGCGCTGCTGGAGCGGCAGCGGGGCGACCACCACCTGCTGGTGCGCCCCTCCTCGGCCTCGCTCGACCTGGCGCTGGAGCTGGCGGTGGTGCTGCTGGGCGTGTTGCTGGGCGAGTCCTGCGCCACCCTGCGGCGCAGCGTGCTGATCACCGTGCTGGTGGGGCTCGCCCTGGGCGGCGCCCTGGCGCTGCTGCTGCTGCAGAACTTCTGGATCGGTGGAGTCGCGCCCCTCTCGGCGCTGGTGCTGATGGCGGGAGCGGGCTGGCTGCGGCGCGGCGCCGCCAGCCAGGAGCAGCGCCAGCAGATCCAGCGGCT
>JBMLOS010000235.1:0-3000 GCA_049242845.1 Prochlorococcaceae cyanobacterium | reverse complement strand
GGCTCCCGGGGGGTTCGGCGGGGCTGGCGGCCCGGTGGCGGCGCCGCAGCTCCCGGCGGGCCTGCCAGTGTTTGTCCCCGCAGCCCTCGCTCTTGCGGGCATCGATCGCCGCCGCCTCGGGCCGCCAGCCGCTGTAGTGGTGCACCGTCTCGACGATCGCCCGGCGGTAGCTCCCGGCGACGTCGCGGATCACCCCGTCGATGTCGAACAGGAGGATGGCGCGTGGTGTCAGGGCTGGGGCGGCGGGTGAGCGGAGGCTAAGGGGCTGCGGCATCGCGCTCGAACTGCTCGGCCGCCTCGGCGGTGGCGGTGCTGGCGAGCAGGGCCTCGGCGATGGCCGGCCCCAGGGTGAAGGTGTCGCAGCCCACGGCGGCCAGGCGGGTGATCTCCTCGGGATCCCGCAGGCTTGCCACCAGCAGCCGGGTGGGGGAGCCCACCCCCGCCAGGGCCTGCTGCATGGCCTGCAGGGTGGCGAGGCCGTCGCGGCCCTGGTCGCCGATCCGGCCGAGGTAGGGGGCGATGTAGCGGGCCCCCAGGGCGGCGGCCACCAGCACCTGGCGGGGCTCGTAACAGGCGGTGAAGGTGACCGGAATCCCCTCCTGGAGCAGGGGCCGGGCCGCCCGCACCCCCTCGGGGGTGACTGGCAGCTTCACCAGGATCCGCCCCGGGGCCAGGGCCGCCAGGGTGCGGCCGCGGGCCTCGAGGCTGGCGGCGTCCTCCCCCCAGGCCTGCAGGTGCAGCTCCTCCGCCCCCAGGGAGAGGGCCTGGTCGCAGAGCCGCGTGAGGGTGGGGAGATCACAGGGCAGAGCGGCCCGGCGCAGCAGGGTGGGGTTGGTGGTGATGCCCCGGAACAGGCCGGTGGGCCACCAGTGCTGCCACAGCTCCGGAGCGGCGCAGTCGAGCAGCAGGCGCAGGCCCATGGGGTTGCCGGGAACGGCAGGACAGGGTAGGTGCGGCTGGTAGGGTGTTCGTTTGACGTTCTGCCTTGAGCGCCGACACCATGACAGCCACCGAGAGCGCCAGCGGCGCTGCGGTCAGCGACGCGCCCGAGGTGGCCGTTGCCGACGACACCACCCAGGGGCGTCCGGTACTGCGTGGTGGTAGCGCCGCTCTGGCCACCGCCACCATCGATGAGGACGGAGTTCCCTCCGGGTACACCCCCAAGGCCGATGAGGGCCGCTTCCTGCTGAAGATCCTCTGGCTCCCCGACAACGTGGCCCTGGCGGTGGATCAGATCGTGGGCGGCGGCCCCAGCCCGCTCACCGCCTACTTCTTCTGGCCCCGGGAGGATGCCTGGGAAACCCTGAAGACCGAGCTCGAGGGCAAGAGCTGGATCACCGACAACGAGCGGGTGGAGATCCTCAACAAGGCCACCGAGGTGATCAACTACTGGCAGGAGGAGGGCAAGGGCAAGAGCCTCGATGAGGCCAAGCTCAAGTTCCCCGACGTGACCTTCTGCGGGACCGCCTGATCGTCGGGCGTTCAGCTCAATTTTTCTTCAAAGGGCCTGAAGGCCGCCCCGGTGGCGGTGTCCAGGCCCTTTCTGCTGCGGTTCGGTTTTCTCCGGATCGGTTGTCTGCCGATCGGTGTTTGCTGCGGATCGGTGGCGGCGCGCGGGACGCGCGGCGGCGCTGGGCCCCCCTTCAGGTGCGGGGCTGGAGCACCTGGCCGAAGGCGCTGCCGGTGATCAGGGCCGGGGAGGTGGCCGTGTCCAGCGTGAAGATGCGGGTTTCGCTCTGGCTGGTGCCGTCGGGGTACACGAAGGTCACGATCCCCTGCAGGGTCACGCTGCTGCCATTGCTGCCGCGGCTCTCGAGACTCGACACCTCCACCCGCGCGAACTGCTCGAAGAAGGCCGGATCGAACTGATCGGCGGCCTCGCCGCTGAAGAACTGGCGCGCCTGGTCGAATTCCCGCCGGCTGAGGGCGGCGTAGAGGGCCTGCACGCTGCGGATGGCCTCCGCCACCTGGGCTCCTCCCTCCTCCGGCGTGGGCTCCGGCAGCTGCGGCACCGCCGGCGGCTCCGGCGTGGGGGTGGTCGTGGGCGGCTGGGGGCGGCTGGGGGTGCCGAGCTGGGCCGTGTCCGCCGGGGTGGGGAGCGGCGGGGTCTGGAGCTGGCGCATCCAGAGCACCAGGCCCACCACGGCGACGCTGAGGCTGCCCGTGAGGAAGGCCAGCAGGGCCACCAGGGCACCGCTGCTGCGGCGGGGAGCGGCCGGCTCGGCGGCATAGGAGGGCGGTTCGGCCGGTTCGGCTGGGGGCACGCTCACCACCGGAGGCACAGCTGCCACCGCTGCGGCGGCGGCTGGTTCAGCCACCACGATCGGCTCCGCCAGGACCGCGGGCTGTGCCACAGCGGCGGCAGGTGCCCCTGTGGGTGCTCCAGCTGGTGCCGGCAGAGCCAGCAGACCCCGCACCACCGCCTCCATCCGCCGGCACAGGGCAGGGGCGAATACCTCCTGCAGCTCCGCCATCAGCCGCGGCGCCAGCCGCGGATCCGCCAGGGGCGGCGTCTGGCCGGCGGCGCTGTGGAAGCCGGCCGAGAGCACCAGATGGCGCAGGGCCGGCAGCAGGGCGCTCTGGTCGGCGCCGCAGAGATCCCCCACCAGGCTCTGCAGGCGCCGCCCATCCACCGGTTGCTGCTGGGCGCGGGCCTGGAGCACCCGCTCCCGCAGGGCGGCACCGAGCTGGTAGTCGTTCATGGGGTGGGATCGGTGGGGGGAACGGCCGGAGGGGCTGGCCACTGCTCCTGCAGGCCCAGCTGCAGGGCGGCGCAGAGTCGCAGGCCCTGCAGGCGGGGGCCCTGCACCATCGTCCGCCGGATCGGATCGAAGCTGGCGGCGATCAGGGCGCCGAGGGGATCCTCGCCGGCGGCCGCCAGCAGGGCTGCCGGCGCCAGCCGGCCGCTGCGCAGCCCCTCGACCTGGGAGCGGCGGCTGCGCAGGGTGCCCTGGATCACAGGCGGAGACTGGCCGCAGAGCCGCTGCACCTCCTGGGGAA
>JBMLOS010000234.1:0-3209 GCA_049242845.1 Prochlorococcaceae cyanobacterium | reverse complement strand
TGTGGCGGAAGTGGATGCGGAAGTCCTGCATGAACTCGTAGTGCACCACCGTCTCGGGGGAACGGCTGGCGCTCTCGAGGAAGGTCTGCAGGCCCTGCCGCGACACGTTGTCCACGCAGGGGAGACCGAGCACGTAGAGCTGCTCGAGCGGCAGGGTGTTCTGCACGGCCCGCAGGGCCTGCACCTGGCAGCCCACGCCGATCGCCAGCAGCCGGCGGATGCCGCTGCCGGGCAGCTGCTCCAGCACCCGCAGGTTGGGGGAGAGGGTGGGTTTGTTCACCCGGGCCGCCAGCACCTCCTCGGGCGTGCGGGCCAGCACCGGCACCGGCGTGAAGCGGTCGTCGGGGCTCTGCTGCACGCAGAGCACCGCATCCACCAGGCCGCTCTCGAGGGCCCGCACGCCGATGCGGCTCACGATGCCGGTCCACTGGGCCCCGTGGATCGGCTGCCCCAGCCGGGCGGTGAGCATGCGCTGCTGCACCCCGAAATAGAGCTCGTTCTCGTCGTCGAGATCGCGGCTGCGGCCATGGGCCGCGGTTTCCATGCTGTCGAAGTTCTGCTGCAGGAAGGCACAGGCCCGGCGCACGTAGGCCACCCAGCGGCTGTCGCACAGGCCGCACTGGCTGCAGAGGTCGCGGGCGGGATAGACGCTGCCGGGGGGCAGGGGGCGGGCCCGCTCGTGGGGGAGGGGGCGGGGTTCTGCGCTGGTGCCGGTGGAGGAGCTGGAGGCGGCGGACAAGGGTGGGGAAGGGCGGACGCCACGGTGCACAACCTATCGGCCGTTGCTGCCGGCAGCCGGAACGGCGGACGGGCCACCGGGCTGGGCCAGAGTGGGCGCCGCAGCCCTGCGGGCACCATGCCCCCCACCCGGGAACCCGAATCCACCCCCACCGCCGCGCCCCCCCGCTCCCGCGCAGCCCTGCGCCGGCGGGCCGCCGGCCGGATCGCCATCGCCGTGGCCGGTGCCGCCCTGGGAGCCGGTCTGCTCGGCGTGCTCTGGCCGGCCCAGGATCGGGGCCAGGCCGATGACCGCCCCCGCAGCGCCTCCGATCTGGCCGAGCCGCCCCGCCGCCCGATCACGGTGCTGGTGGTGGGCCTCGACAGCGACCGCCTGCCCGGAGAGGCTGCCCCCGCACCGGTCCCCGCTGCAGAGAAGGCGACCCCGGCGGCCGCGTCCCCGGATCCGCAGAAGCCCGGACAGGCGAAACCCGCTGCCCCTGCCGCCGCCAAGCCGCCGGCGCCGGCCAGCAGCGATGCCCTGCTGCTGCTGCGGGTGGATCCGGACGGTCCGCTGCAGGTGCTGGCCCTGCCCACCGAGGTGGCGGTGAACGTGCCGGGCCAGAGCAAACCCCAGCCCCTCGGCAACCTCTACCGCCTCGGCGGCCTGGCCCTCACCGCCGACGGCGTGCGCGGACTGCTGCGGCTCGATCCCGGCCAGCCCGACCGCTACGTGCTGCTCTCGCGCGCCGGTCTGCGCAGGATGGTGAACCTGCTGGGACGGCTGGAGGTGAGTCCGCCGCGCAAGATGCTCTACGAGGACCGCAGCCAGAAGTACCGCATCGATCTGCAGAGCGGCCTGCAACGTCTTGATGGCGCCCAGGTGGAGCAGCTGCTGCGGTTCCGCGATCCGGAGGTGGGGGAGCCCAGCCGCCGGGAGCACCAGCAGCTGGTGCTGCAGGCCCTGATCGAGGCCCTGGTCCAGCCGGCCCGCCTGGCGGAGCTGCCCCAGCTGGTGCAGCAGTGGCAGGGGGAGGTGGAGACGAACCTCGATCCCAGCGAGACCCTCAGCCTGCTGGCGGCAGGGCTCAACCGCCCCGCCGAGGTGCGCTGGCTGCAGCTCCCGCTCGGACCGCTGCGGCCCAAGCATGGCGGGCTGCGCCAGCTCGACGCCAAGGCGACCCTGCCGCCCTGGAAGGTGAAGAGCTGAGCCGCCGCCGGCAGAAGCTGCGGCTCACTCCAGCTCCGCCTCCAGCTGCCGCCGGCGCCGCTGCAGAACCTGCACCAGCGCCAGCAGGGCCTCCTGGCGCTGCTGGGGATCCACCTGTTCCTCCGGCAACCAGCCGAGCCAGGGCAGGCCATCGCGGCGGCGCTCCTCGTCCCGCCAGTCGCCGCCGCCCTGCACCAGGCCGAGCAGGGGAACCCGCCACTGCTGGAGCAGGGCCACGGCCGCCGCCGGGGCGCCGCTGCGCAGGGCGCCGGCGGGGAGCAGCAGCAGGGTGGGCTGCCGCCAGGCGCCGAGGGCCTCGGCCCAGTGGCCGCCGGACTCCAGCGGGAGGCCGGGATCCCGAGGCAGCACCGCCAGGAGGGGATCGGCGCCGGCGGCCAGGGGCGCCAGCGAGTCCTGGGGCGGCAGGGCCGGATCGAGCACCTTCAGGCCCATCTCCAGCGCCGCCGCCAGGGGGGGGGCCGCGCTCGCCAGCCAGGCGGCCACGGCATCGCTCGCTCCCACCGAGGCGAGCACGAGGGCAGTGGATCGGGCCTGCGCGGAAAGCTTCACTCTTGTTTGCACTGGCAGGGACGACTCGCTTCTACCATCGGGATTCCGCCGTCGCGCCCGCGCCCGCCGTGACCAGTTTCTTGACCGCTGATCGGGTGGAGCCGGGGATCAGCAGCTCCCCCCCGGCGCAGGACATCCGGCGGTTACGGCTGTTCAGCGGCACCTCCAACCCCGAACTGGCCCGGGAGATCGGCGCCTATCTGGGGGTTCCGGACGGCCCCTGCGTGATCAAGCGCTTCGCCGACGGCGAGCTCTACATCCAGATCCAGGAATCGATCCGCGGCTGCGATGTGTTCCTCATCCAGCCCACCTGCGCTCCGGTGAATGATCACCTGCTGGAGCTCCTGATCATGGTGGACGCCTGCCGGCGCGCCTCCGCCCGCCAGATCACGGCCGTGATCCCCTACTACGGCTACGCCCGCGCCGACCGCAAGACGGCGGGCCGCGAATCGATCACCGCCAAGCTGGTGGCCAACCTGCTGGTGAAATCCGGGGTGGAGCGGGTGCTGGCGATGGACCTGCACTCCTCCCAGATCCAGGGCTACTTCGACATCCCCTGCGACCACATCTACGGCTCGCCCGTGCTGGTCGACTATCTGCGCACCCGTCAGCTGGGCGAAGTGGTGGTGGTGTCGCCGGATGTGGGCGGCGTGGCCCGGGCCCGGGCCTTCGCCAAGCAGATGAACGACGCCCCCCTGGCGATCATCGACAA
>JBMLOS010000233.1:0-2722 GCA_049242845.1 Prochlorococcaceae cyanobacterium | reverse complement strand
CTGGGCCAGCTGCACCGTGCCGGCGCGGCAGGGCACGCACTTGCCGCAGCTCTCGCGCACGCTGAAGCGCATGAAGTGCCGCGCCACCTCCGGCATCGCCGTGGCGGGGCCCATCACCACCATGCCGCCGGAGCCCATCATCGAGCCCAGGGCCCGCAGGCTCTCGTAGTCCACCGGGGTGTCGAGCAGGGCGGCCGGGATGCAGCCCCCGGAGGGCCCGCCGGTCTGCACGGCCTTCACCCCGCCGTCGGGACCCTCGGCCCCCGGTACGCCGCCGCCGATGGTGCACACCACCGTGCGCAGGCTGGTGCCCATCGGCACCTCCACCAGTCCGGTGCAGGCCACGGCACCCGACAGGGCGAACACCTTGGTGCCCTTGCTGCCCTCGGTGCCCATGGCGGCGTACCAGTCGCCCCCCTCCCGCAGGATCGCGGGGATGGCGGCGAGGGTCTCGACGTTGTTGATCAGGGTGGGGGTGCCCGCCAGACCCACCTGGGCCGGGAAGGGGGGCCGGGGCCGCGGGGTGCCGCGCCTCCCCTCGATCGAGGCGAGCAGGGCCGTCTCCTCGCCGCACACGTAGGCGCCCGCCCCCACCCGCACCTCCAGCCGCAGGCTGAAGGGCGTGCCGGCCACCGAGGCCCCCAGCAACCCCTTGGCCTTGGCCTGCCGCAGCGCCAGCCGCAGCCGCTCGATCGCCAGGGGATACTCCGCCCGCACGTACACGTAGCCCCGGTCCGCTCCCACCGCGTAGGCGGCGATCGCCATGCCTTCCAGCAGTCGGTGCGGATCGCTCTCGAGCACGCTGCGGTCCATGAAGGCGCCCGGATCGCCCTCGTCGGCGTTGCACACCACCGTGCGGGCTCCGGGGCGCTGCAGGGCCACGGTGTCCCACTTCAGGCCGGTGGGGTAGCCGGCTCCACCACGCCCCCGCAGGCCGCTGCGCTTCACCTGCTCGCGCACCTGCTCCGGCGAGAATTCGCTCAGCACCCGGCGCAGCTGGGTGTAGGCCCCCTGGGCGATGGCGTCGTCGATCGATTCGGGATCCAGGTGGCCGCAGCGCTCCAGCACCACCGCGCGCTGCAGGGCGAAGAAGGGGTGATCCGCCGCGATCCGCTGCTCGCTCAGATCCGGACCCAGGCCCGTG
Source organism: Prochlorococcaceae cyanobacterium (assembly GCA_049242845.1). Lineage (GTDB taxonomy): Bacteria > Cyanobacteriota > Cyanobacteriia > PCC-6307 > Cyanobiaceae > CBW1002. Next base: position 1,578 of record JBMLOS010000233.1, on the reverse strand, counting down.
GCCGCGGCCAGCAGCTCCGGCGCCTGCTCCGCCCGCAGACCGGCGTAGAGCTCCCCTGCGGCGAGGGGCGGCTGACCGGGCCGGTCGAGGGCCACCAGGGGACCGCGGCCGCAGAGTCGCAGGCAACCCACCGACTTGATCGCCACGGCATCGGCCGCGCCCCCCAGCTGGTCGCGGGCCCGCAGCAGGGCCGCCCGCAGGGCCTCGGCTCCGGCGGAGCGGCAGCCGCTGGCCGTGCAGCAGCGCAGCTGCAGGGTGGCGGGCGCGGCCGCTGCGGGAGAGGGGCCGCTCATGGCTGGTGCTCCACCATCCGGCTGGCGGGCTCGAGGCCGAGCGCCTGCAGCCGCTGCTCGAGCGCCTCCGGATCGTCGAGGGGCAGGCGGGGCTCCAGGTGCCCGTCCACCACCAGCACCGGTGCCTGGCCGCAGGCCCCCAGGCAGCTCACGTGCTCCAGCGCCCAGAGGCCATTGCCGGCGGGATCATCCAGCCGGAGCCCGAGCCGCTGCTCCAGCCGAGCCGCCAGCTCGGCGCCGCCCTTCACGAAGCAGGCGGTGCCGAGGCACACCGCGCAGCGGTGGGCCGTGGGGGCCTCGAGCCGGAAGAGGTGGTAGAAGCTCGCCACCCCGTACACCCGCGACAGCGGCAGCTGCAGCTCCAGCGCCACCTGGCCGAGGGCTTCCGCCGGCAGAAAGCCGTACAGCTCCTGCACCTGGTGCAGCACTTCGATCAGCGCGTCGGCGCGGCCCCGCTGCTGACGGATCAGGCGGGACGTGCGCTCCACGGCCTCGGGGGCAGGCATCGCAACCATCGGATCCGCCGCTCACCACCACGCTCACCCCTCCGGCTTAGCCGGCCCCGGCGCGGCTGTCCGCGAGTCTGGAGGAAGCGTTGCGGAGGGGTGATTCCGATGGGCTGCACCGGTCTGCTGATCGACCCCACCTTCCGCTGGCACGACACCGGCCGGGGCCACCCGGAATCCCCCCAGCGCCTGGAGGCGATCGAGACGGCCCTGGAACGGGAAGGTCTGCGGGCCCGCTGCCGGCCGATCGCCGCCCGGCCGATCGAGGAGGGAGAACTGCTCCGCTGCCACAGCCCGGGCTATCTGCACGCCGTGCGGCGCGACGTGGCCTACGGCCGGATCCAGCTCTCCACCGGCGACACGCCCCTGAGCGATCACTCCGAGGATGTGGCCCGCCTGGCGGCCGGGGGCGCGCTGGCGGCGGTGGAGGCCGTGGTGGCCGGGGAGGTGGCCCGCGCCTTCGCCGTGCTGCGCCCACCGGGGCACCACGCCGAATCCTCCCGGGGGATGGGCTTCTGCCTGTTCAACAACGCCGCCCTGGCCGCCCGCCATGCCCAGGAGGCCCTGGGGCTGGAGCGGGTGCTGATCGTGGACTGGGACGTGCACCACGGCAACGGCACCCAGGAGATCTTCTGGAGCGACCCCTCGGTGCTGGTGTTCGGCAGCCACCAGAGCCCTCTCTATCCCGGCAGCGGCGGTGCGGCCGAACGGGGCGGCGGCGCCGGGGAGGGTTTCACCGTGAACCTGCCGGTGCCGGCTGGCACCGGAGGGCAGGAGCT
>JBMLOS010000232.1:0-5707 GCA_049242845.1 Prochlorococcaceae cyanobacterium | reverse complement strand
CTTTAGGGAGCCGCCCCAGGCCCAACCCCAGTACCGTTGCAGCGAGATGGCGCTTGGCCCGATGGCACCACTCAGGATCCTGATCAGCAACGACGACGGGGTCTTCGCCGAGGGGATCCGCACCCTGGCGGCGGCGGCCGCCAGCCGGGGCCACAGGGTGACGGTGGTGTGCCCCGACCAGGAACGCTCCGCCACCGGCCACGGCCTCACCCTCCAGACCCCCATCCGGGCGGAGCGGGCCGATGAGCTCTTCGCCGACGGCATCCACGCCTGGGCCTGCAGCGGCACCCCCTCCGACTGCGTGAAGCTCGCCCTGTTCCGGCTGCTGGAGGAGTGGCCCGATCTGGTGCTCTCCGGCATCAACCACGGCCCCAACCTCGGCACCGACGTGCTCTACTCCGGCACCGTGAGCGCGGCGATGGAAGGAACCATCGAAGGGTTGCCGGCCCTGGCGGTGAGCAGCGCCGATTACCGCTGGCGCCACTTCGGCCCCGCCGCCGACCTCGCCCTGGCGGTGGCCGAGGGGATGCTGGAGCGGGGCTGGCCCGCCGGCACCCTGCTGAACCTGAATGTGCCACCCCTGCCGGCGGAGCAGTTTGCGCCGCTGCGCTGGTGCCGCACCGCCGTGCGCCGCTACACCGACCAGTTCGATCGCCGCACCGATCCCCGCGGCCGCACCTATTACTGGCTGGCGGGCGAGGTGGCCAACGACCTCGAGGCGGCGGTGGCCGGGCCGGGCGAGTGGCCCACCGACGTGGCCCAGGTGGCCGCGGGCGGGCCCTCGCTGACGCCGCTGCAGCCGGAGCTGTTCTGGCGGGGCGACTCCGAGGGGCTGCCGGCGGCGGCCAGCCTGAGCGGGGGCTGAGCAGGGGGAGGTCCGGGCGAGCGCCGGGGATCAGAGCGATCAGGTGCTGCGGAAGATGCGCTGCAGCATCCAGAGGGTGAGGATCAGGCCGATCAGATGGGCGAACAGCACCTGGGTGTTGCTCAGCACCGAGAGCATCTCCAGGGAGGTGATCGGGTAGTTGGTGATCCGCCCGCCTGGGGTGGTCATCACCCCCCCGAAGGCAAAGCCCGCCTGCATCGAGGCCTGCACGAACAGGCTGCCCGCCAGGGCCTGATAGCCCACCGACGCCAGGGTGAGCCCCACCAGATCGGCCAGGAGGCCGCGTTTGAGCAGCCGGGCGGTCTCGCCGCGGCTGGGGCGGACCGCGCTGCCGAGGGCACGGCCGCAGCGCACGATCAGCCAGCCCTGCCAGAGGCTGAACAGCAGCGCGAAGAACGAGAGGGTGGTGAGCGAGAGGCCCGGCCCCAGGCCGAGGGCCCTGTCGGCCCGGGCGGCGATCTGCCCGCCGATGTTGTTGAACAGCAGCACGCCCACCACCACGACCCCGAGCACCAGCTGGGTCCAGAACCGGATCCAGCCCACCCGCCGCAGGGCGGCGGAGACCAGCTGGAGATCGAGACGGTCGGCCATGGAGCGGGTTCCAAGCCACCCAAACTTGCCATGGGAAGATCACCCTTCCCCGGATCCCCTGCTCCCGGACGACCGCGCCTTGATCCCCCTGCGATCCCCCCAGGACGCGCTTCGTCCCACCAGCATTGCCCTGGGCAGCTTCGACGGGCTCCACCAGGGCCACAGGCGGGTGATCGGGGCGATCAGCGGCCCCCAGCGGGCCCCCGGCAGCACCCCCAGCGTGGTGAGCTTCTGGCCCCATCCCCGGGAGGTGCTGCACGGCGACACCCGTCTGCGCCTCGACCTCCCGGGCGAGAAGCTCTCCCTGCTGGGGCCGCTCGGCATCGAACAGCTCGTGCTGGTGCCCTTCGACCTCCGCCTGGCGGCCCTCACGCCGGAGGCCTTCGTGGCGGAGGTGCTGGTGGGGCAGCTGCAGGCGCGCCGGATCGCGGTGGGGGACAACTTCCGCTTCGGGGCGGGCCGCAGCGGCGACGCCCAGGACCTGGCCCGCCTGGCCGCCGGCCACGGCGTGGAGGTTTCGGTGCTGCCGATGCTCTGGGACGGCAGCGAACGGGTGAGCAGCAGCCGCATCCGCCGGGCCCTGGCCGCCGGGGAGATCGGCGAGGCGCGGCGGCTGCTGGAGCGGCCCTACCGCTTCAGCGGCAGCGTGGGCCGCGGCCGGGGCCTGGGGCGTCAGCTGGGCTGGCCCACGGCGAATTTGCAGGTGGACGGCCGCAAGTTCCTTCCCGCGGAAGGGGTCTATGCCGCCTGGGCCTGGGTGGGCGACAACGGCACCTCTCCCCTGCCGGCGGTGATGAACCTCGGCCCCCAGCCCACGGTGGATCCCAGCGCCCCGTCGGCGGTGGAGGTGCACCTGCTGGACACCCGCCGCGAGCTGGAGGGGCGGAGCCTCACGGTGGAGCCGCTGCAGCTGCTGCCGCTCCAGCAGCGCTTCATCGGCCTGGAGGCCCTGGTGGAGCAGATCGGCCGGGATGCGGAGCAGGCCCGGCGAATCATCTCCGCGGCCAGTCCGGCATAAACGGCCAGTCCGGCTCAGGCGGACGGATAGGCGTGGGTGAGGCCCCAGCCGATGAAGGCGGCGATCGCCCCCAGCAGCAGCACACCCGACACCAGCACCACCATGGGGTTGTCGCTGCCGCCCTGCTCCATGACCGTGGGTCCCTAGGCTCGCGCCACCTTACCGAGGCCCCGGCCGCATGTCCGGTTTCCCGCTGCCGGATCAGGCGCCGATCGACCGCCTGATCGATGCCAACCTCGACCGGGCCCGCGAGGGGCTGCGGGTGCTCGAGGACTGGTGCCGCTTCGCCCTGGAGCGGGCCGATCTGGTGGCCCGCTGCAAAGACCTGCGGCAGCGCCTGGGCCAGCGGCACCTCGATCGCTACAAGCTGGCCCGCCACACCGCCTCGGATCCGGCCACCGGGCTGGAGCATCCCGCCCAGGCGGAGCGCACAACGCCGGCCCAGGTGATCGCCGCCAACGCCGCCCGGGTGCAGGAGGCCCTGCGGGTGCTGGAGGAATTCGGCCGCAGCAGCGATCCCGCCCTGGCCCGCGAGGCCGCCGCGATCCGCTACGCCCTCTACGACCTCGAGGTGGAGGTGATGCAGGGGGCCGGCGGGGAGGGAGTGGAGCGGCGCAAGCGCCTGCAGGCCTGCAGCCTCTACCTGGTGAGCGCGCCGGTGCCCGATCTGGTGGGGGTGGTGGAGGCGGCTCTGCGGGGCGGGGTACGCCTGGTGCAGTACCGCGCCAAGGAGGGCGCCGGCCTCGACGATCGCCAGCGGCTCGAGCAGGCCCTGGCCCTGCGGGCCCTCTGCCGGGCCCAGGGGGCCCTCTTCCTGGTGAACGACCGCATCGATCTGGCCCTGGCCACCGACGCCGATGGCGTGCACCTGGGGCAGGACGATCTGCCGGTGGCCGTGGCCCGGCGCCTGCTCGGGCCGGCCCGGCTGATCGGCCGCAGCACCCATGCCCCCGCCCAGCTCGCCCAGGCCGTGGCGGAGGGCTGCGACTACGTGGGGGTGGGGCCGGTGATGGCCACCCCCACCAAGCCGGGCCGGGAGCCGGTGGGGCTCGACTACGTCCGCCATGCGGCGGCCCACAGCCCCATCCCCTTCTTCGCGATCGGCGGCATCGAGCCAGGCAACCTGGCGGAGGTGCAGGCCGCCGGCGCCTCCCGGGTGGCGGTGGTTCGGGCCCTGGTGGCCGCGGAGGATCCGGCCGCCGCGGCGCGCAGGCTCCTGGCCCAGCTGGAGGCCACCCCATGAGCGGCGGGGAGACGATCCGGCTGCAGGTGAACGGGGAGGAGAGGGCCTGTCCCGCCGGCCTCAACCTCGAGCAGGCCCTCGAGGCGCTCGGCTACCGCCCCCGACTGGTGGTGGTGGAGCTGAACGGAGAGATCCTCCCGCGCCAGCGCTGGGCCGGCCACCCGGTGGTGGAAACCGACGTCCTGGAGGTCGTCACCATCGTGGGAGGCGGTTCCTAGATTCCAGGCACTCGCAACCGGCGGCCCTGGTGACCTTCCCGCGCCCCACCTCCTCCCCCCAGGCCAGCAGGAACGGCCACAGCCCCCTGCGCCGTCTGGTGGGCTGGCTGACGCTTCCCGTTCTGGTGGCCGGCCTGCTGCTGGTCCACCCCGAACCCAGCTCCGCCGCCAGCGGGGGCCGCATCGGCGGCGGCAGCTTCCGCTCCGCCCCCTCCATGCCCCGCAGCTACGGCGGTGGCGGGGGCGGTGGCGGTGGCGGATTCAGTGGCGGTTACCGCGGTGGCTCGGGCGGCTTCGGCGGGGGGATCGGCTTCCCCTTCCTGATCCCGATCTTCGGCTTCGGCGGCGGCGGTCTGTTCGGCTTCCTCATCCTCATGGCCGTGGTGGGCGTGCTGGTGAATGCTTTCCGCGGCGGGGGCGGCGGCCCCGCCCTGGGCAGCGGCAACGACGGCTCCCTGGCCTATCCCTCCCGTCCCGAGGGCCCGGTGACCCTCTGCCAGCTGCAGGTGGGTCTGCTGGCCTCGGCCCGCTCCCTGCAGCAGGATCTGCGCCGCATCGCCGCCAGCGCGGACACAGGCACCGCCACCGGTCTGCAGAAGGTGCTGCAGGAAACCAGCCTGGCGCTGCTGCGCAACCCCGATCTGTGGATCTACGCCCACACCGACGTGGGCCAGGTTCCCTTCGCCAGCGCCGAATCCACCTTCAACCGCCTCTCAATGGCGGAGCGGAGCAAGCTCAGCCGCGAGGTGACCAGCAACGTGGGCGGCCAGCGCTCCAGCGACAGCACCGTGGCGGCCGGCGACAGCGACGCCACCAGCGACTACATCGCCGTGACCCTTCTGGTGGCCAGCCGCCAGCGCCTCACCCTCCCTGGGGCCGACACCGCCGAAACCCTGCGCCAGTCGTTCCAGAAGCTCGGCTCGATCGGCGCCGACGACCTCCTCGCCCTCGAGGTGATCTGGCAGCCGGAGGGCGCCGGCGAGGTGCTCAGCACCGAGGAGCTGCTCACGGCCTATCCGGATCTGCGGCACCTCTGAGCCCCAGGATCCGCAGGGCCGCCATGGCGGCCCCGTAGCCGTTGTCGATGTTCACCACGCTCAGGCCGGGGGCACAGCTGGCGAGCATGCCGTCGAGGGCGGCCCGGCCGCCGGCGCTCACCCCGTAGCCCACCGAAACCGGCACGCCGATCACCGGCTGGGGGAGAAGGCCGGCGATCACCGTGGGCAGGGCGCCCTCCATGCCGGCGCACACGATCAGCACCGCCGCCCGGCGCAGCCGCTCCAGCTGGCCCTGCAGCCGGTGCAGCCCCGCCACCCCCACATCCAGCACCAGCTCTACCGGCACGCCATGGCAGGCGAGGGCGAGCCTGGCCTCCGACGCCACCTGCAGGTCGCTGCTGCCGCCGCTCACCACCACCACCGGCCCCCGGCCCCGATCGGGCTCGGGCGGTGCCGGCAGGGTGAGGCAGGCGGCATCGGCGTGGTGCACCAGATGCTCGAGCAGCTCGGGCTCGCCGGCCATGCCCGCCCGCACGGCCGCCACCTTGCGGGGCGATACCCGGGTGACCAGGGCCAGTTCCCCCCGCTGGCGGAAGCGGGCCAGCAGGGCCGCGATCTGCTCGGCGCTCTTGTGCTCCCCCCAGACCGCCTCCACCATGCCCAGGCGGCGGCGGCGGTCGAGATCGAGATCGATGCCCAGCCGTTGTTCGTCGTCACCGGCCTGCAGGGGGGGCATCACAGCGGGGCATCCAT
>JBMLOS010000231.1:0-3068 GCA_049242845.1 Prochlorococcaceae cyanobacterium | reverse complement strand
GGCGCATGTCCTCGGCGCCCATGTAGATCACGCACTCCAGGCCGAAGCGGGCGCAGACGGTGGCGGTGGCCACGCCATGCTGGCCGGCGCCGGTTTCCGCGATGATTCGCTTCTTGCCCATGCGCAGGGCGAGCAGCGCCTGACCGAGGGCGTTGTTGATCTTGTGGGCGCCGGTGTGGTTGAGGTCCTCGCGCTTCAGCCAGATGCGCGGCCCCCCTTCGGGCCGGGCGTAGTGGGCGGTGAGCCGCTCGGCCTCGTAGAGCGGGGTGGGCCGTCCCACGTAGGTGCGCAGGAGATGGTTCAGCCGGCCTGTGAAGGCGGGATCGGCCCAGGCCTCGGCGGCGGCGGCCTCCAGTTCCGCCAGGGCCGGCATCAGGGTTTCGGGCACGTACTGGCCGCCGTAGCGCCCGAAGCGTCCGGCCGGGGTGGGGCGCACCTCGGGGGCCAGCGCCGTGGCGTCGGGCTGCCCCGGGTCGGGGGTCTGCGGAGACAGGGTGCTGGTCACCGGCGGCGGGACAGAGTGGCTCCAGCGTAGGAAGCCGGCTGCATCGTTCCCCGGCCGCCGGCGGCGAAACTGGGGGAAACGATGGGGCGGGCGATGGCGAAGGGGGGCTGGCAGGAATTCAGCCGCGGGGCGAACCTGCAGCGGCCGGAGGCCGCGGCACCCTCCATGCCCAAGGCGCAGCAGCGGGTGCGGGTGCAGCGCACCCGAGCGGGCAAGGGCGGCAAGACCGTGACCCTGATCAGCGGCCTGGAGGCCGGCGAAGCGGAGCTGAAGGCCCTGCTGAAGCAGCTCAAGGCCGGCGCCGGCACCGGCGGCACCGTGAAGGAGGGCGGCATCGAACTGCAGGGCGACCAGGTGGAGATCGCCCTGGCGACCCTCGAGAAGGCCGGCTATCGCCCCAAGCAGGCGGGAGGATGAATCTCGGCAGCCCAGGCAACGGGGAATGTCCATGAAAAAGGGCAGCAATGCTGCCCTTGGCCTCCCGTCCGGGTCCCACAGCCACGCCCCTCAGGGCCTGTCCGCAGTCTGCTCCTCTGTCCCGTGAACGCCATAGGCAGAGATACCCGCCTGCAGAGCCGAGCCGACCCCCACACAGCGAAGCCCGGGGCGGGTGCCCCGGGCCGGAAGACAGAACAAACCAGAGGTGAAAACCAGAAATCAAGCAAACGGAAAAGATCAACCGGAGAGTGGGCGGAGTGGCCGGCGAGGGCGCCTGGGGCCATGCGTTCCAGTGGGGTTTCCTCAGAACCCGGGGGCACCTGAGGCGGTGCATCGGGGAAGGCCGGACGGGTGATCCTCCGAGAGGCGGATGTCCCTCAGGCCGGGAAACCAGAGATCGAACAAGACTGTTGGAGCAGGGGCCGGAACGTCAGCGCACTCCTGACGACTGGTCCGGGGGGGGTGTCTTCCATCGACTGGAGCCTCCGAATCCCTTTGAAGCAACGATCGCCCTGCCGCCCGCGCATGACAAGCCATGGGGGCACGGCCGCAATCGCTCTTCACCGGCGGTGATCGAGCTTCATGAAGTGTCCCCCGGCTGCTGCAGGCCTGCGGACGGATGAGCCCTTTCCTGCCAGCCTGGGCGGATGCTCCGCCTGCTGCTCAACATCCTCTGGTTCGTGCTCGGGGGCCTGATGATGGGCCTGGGCTGGTGGCTGGCGGGCCTGGTGGCCGCCCTCACGATCGTGGGACTCCCCTGGGCGCGCGCCTGCTTCGTGATCGGGAACTTCTCCTTCTGGCCCTTCGGGCAGGAGGCGGTGAGCCGCCGCGAACTGAGCGGGCGGGGAGACCTCGGCACGGGCCCCCTGGGCCTGATCGGCAACGTGGTGTGGTTCCTGCTGGCCGGCTGGTGGCTGGCGATCGGCCACCTCACCTCAGCGCTGGCCTGCTTCGTGACCATCGTGGGCATCCCCTTCGGAATCCAGCACATCAAGCTGGCCCTGATCGCCCTCGCCCCGATCGGCATGGCCGTGGTGCCCAGCCGCCCCTGATCCGGGCCGTCGCAGCTCAGCGGTGGAGAGCCCAGCGCAGCAGCGAGAGGCCGAGGATCAGGCCGATGCCCACGTTCCAGGCCAGGGCTTCCCGGCGGCCGAGGCGCTCCAGCCAGGAGGGCAGCCGCCCACGGTTCCGCTCCAGCAGCAGGGTGGCGCCCACCACCAGCAGCAGCGGCAGCCCCAGGGCCAGCAGCAGTTCGGCAGTCATCCGGCAGCGGCGGCGTTCCCGCAGGCTAGGGAGACCCCCCTTGGGGACAATGGGCCGGTTCCTCCCGCCTTCCCCGCCATGCGCTCCCTGCCGCTGCACCTCGGCCCGGGCAGCGACCTGCGTCGCAGCCTCGAGCAGCTGGCGCGGGAGCAGAACGCGGCAGGCTTCGTGCTCGGCGTGGTGGGCAATCTCTCCCAGGCGGCGTTCCAGTGCCCGGGCCGCCCCCAGCCCACCCTGCTGCGCGGCGACCTCGAGATCATCACCCTGCAGGGCACCGTGGCTCCCCAGGGGGTGCACCTGCACCTGAGCCTCTCGGACGGCGACTGCCAGGTGTGGGGCGGCCATCTCGAGCCCGGCACCCTGATTCTCAAGGGAGCGGATCTGCTGGTGGGCTTCCCCGAGCAGCCGGTGGGGCCAGCGGCCGCGGCCGCCCCGCAGGAACCCGCAGAGCCAAGGGTGGTGGTGGCGGTGCTGCCGGGCTGTCCCTACTCGGCGCGGGCGCTGCGGATGCTGCGCACCCTCGGCATCCCCCACCGGGTGGAGAGCCTCGAGAGCGAGGCCGAGCGCCGGGCCCTGGTGCAGCAGAGCGGCCTGGGCAGCTTCCCGCAGGTGTTCGTGGACGGCCAGTGCATCGGTGGCTACGACGCCCTCACCGAGCTGCACGGGCGGGGAGAGCTGGAGAGCCTGCGCTGAGGGCTCCCGGACGGAGGGGAGAATGCCTGCCAACAGCCCCCTCCGCGCGCCCCCCGATGACCGCCAGCCCCGCCTCCAATCCCGCCTACGGCGAGCTCACCAGCAGGGGGGCCTCCACCAACATCGTGTGGCACCACTCCACCGTGACCCGCGCCGCCCGGGCCCACCA
>JBMLOS010000230.1:0-7357 GCA_049242845.1 Prochlorococcaceae cyanobacterium | reverse complement strand
GGCATCACTGCGGCGCTGCAGCGAGCGCCTCTCGACCATGCGATGGGCGCGCCGCACCGTGTTGCGTCCTTCCGTCTTGGCCTGGTAGAGCGCCGCGTCCGCGGCGGCATAGAGGTACTGGAGGTTGTGGCCGAGGAATTCGCTCGAGGCCAGGCCGATGCTGATCGTCACCGGAATCTCCTGGTTCTCCCACTCCGGCCGGATCGCCTCCACCTCCCGCCGCAGCCGCTCCATCAGGGCCTCGGCGCGGGGAGCCGAGCACTGCAGCAGCACGCCGAACTCCTCGCCCCCCAGCCGGGCCACCAGGTCCTCCTCCCTGAGGGATCGGGTGAGCACTACCGCCACCCGGCGCAGCACCTCGTCGCCGCAGAGATGGCTGTAGGTGTCGTTGATGCTCTTGAAGCGGTCGATGTCGAGCATCGCCAGGGCGTAGGGCGCCCCTTCCCCGGCACCGGCCTCCAGCCGCTTGGCGGCCAGATCCATGAAGGTGCGGCGGTTGATCAGCTGGGTGAGGCCGTCGGTTTCGGCGAAGCGCCGCAGGCTGGGCAGCAGGCTGCGGTAGAGGGCCATGGTGAGCAGGCTGAGCAGCAGCACCAGCAGCAGCAGGCTGAGCCCGAAGCTGCGCACCATCACCCCCAGGGTTTCCGGGTCGTGGCTGGAGGCATTGAGCGTGATCAGGGTCAGCACAACCTGCTCCGGCCGGCTCTCTCCCCTGGCCGGCAGCACCACGGGCCGGGCCAGGGTGATGTTGTTCTCCCAGGGCAGGGCCCAGGGATCCACCCGGTGCAGGCAGAGGCCGAAGAGGCTGCCGCCACGGCGGAAGCACTGCTGGACCTGCTCCAGGGTGCCGTCGGCATACAGCCCGGCCGGCTTCTCCAGATCGGCGATCTGCTGGCCCAGGGCGTTCCCCCTGGAGCTGAGCACCACCCGGCCTGTGTCGTTCACCACCAGCACGTTCACCACCGCACCGCCCGTCTGGGCCTGGCTCTGGCCCAGGTAGAGCCGCAGGAGTCGTTGGCGGCGCTCCGGCTGGTCCTCCCCCTGCAGGATCGTGCCGGTCATCGCCGCCAGGTCCTCCGCCTGGAGCCGCAGGTGCTCCTGCCGTTCCATCTGGTGCACCGCGGCCAGCAGCAGGGCCGTCAGCAGGCTGCCCACCAGCCCGGTGACCGCCATGATCCGCAGCACCCGTCGGTTGACCTCCTGGGCCAGATCGGTGCGGGAGACGAGCGCTTCGATCATGGGGCCGGCGCTCTTCCGCCCGTGGCCTCGGAGGCGGGGCCGGGCAGGCTGGCCTCGAGCTGGGCCACCAGGCTCCGCAGCTGCTCCTGCTCGCTCTGGAAGCGGGTCACCAGCTGCGGGGTGAGGGCCTCGAGGTCGGCCAGACGGGCCTGGAGCTCCTCGAGGAACCCGATCACCTCCCGGCAGGCCTGCAGGGCCTCGCGTCCTTCCCGCTCGAGGCTGGGGCACGCGTCCTCGCCCCGCAGGTTGCGCAGGGCGGTCACGTCCACCTGGTTCCCCACGTAGAAGTCGGGTCGGCCGGGGGTGCCGCCCACCGGGTAGAGGGTGAGACGGTTCCAGAAGGGGGTGCCGTCGCGGCGGTAGTTGAGGATCTCCCGCTCGCAGGGGAGGCCCTGGCGGATCGCCTGGGCGATGGCGCCGGAGGCCTCCGGATCGGTGCCCTCCCCCCGCAGGAAGCGGCAGTTCAGCCCGGCGGCCTCCCGTTTGCCGTAGCCCGTGATCCGGCAGAAGGCCTCGTTCACGTACACCAGCGGGGCATCGGGCACACGCATGTCCGCGATCGACACCCCGAAGGTGGCGTTGTCCACCACCGCCCCCAGCAGGGAGAGCTCATCCACCTGCTGGCTCAGCTGCTCCGTGAGCCAGGTTTCGCGCTCGTTCGATTCCACCAGGCGGCGGTTGATCCGCTCCAGCTTGCCGGCCTGCCGCTGGAAGGAGCCCGCCACCCCCACCGAGGCGAGCCCCACCAGGCCCACGTAGCCCACCAGATAGCCGAAATGGCCGAAGCCCTCCAGCCGCGGGCTGCGGATCGTGACCTCCTGCAGGCCGCGCACATCGCCCACCTTCCAGGTGCGGCGGGGGGAATCCGGGTGGCTGTTGTGGCAGCTCACGCAGGCCTGGCGCATGGTCACCGGGGTGGCCAGACGGAAGGAGCCGGGCCCGAGGAAGCCGGGCTCCAGGCGGGTGAAGCGCTCCAGGCCGGGATCCTTGCGGAAGGCGTCCAGGGCCTCGCGCTCGAAGGGATCGAGCGGGCGGGAGATGCGCCCGGCGAAGGGGTAGTCGGAGAGGAAGTCGTAGCGGATGCGGCCGTCTCCGGGGGCGCTGTCGTAGAGAGCCCCCAGCTCGATCGAGAGGGTGGCCGGGATCGGAATGCCGCCGTGCACCTCGCGATAGTTGTCCGTCGCCACCGCCTTGCCGCCGCTGGCCTGGATCCGGCTGATGACGTTGTCGCTGTAGTAGGTGCGGATGCCGCTGGCCAGGGTGGAGATCCCATCCGCCTCCAGGCCCATCTGCCGCGCGGCGGCGCTGTTCAGGCTGGCCACCATGGCGAAGGGCAGTGCCACCAGGCTGAGGACCAGCAGGCCGAGCACCACGTTGGGGCTGCTCAGCCGGTGCCAGGCCTTCTGCAGCGCCTGCCTCAGGCCGAGGCCGCCGGGGGGGCGCTGGGGGTAGGGGGAGGATCGTTTTGCTCCGGCCGGCTGCGAGGCGCCTGGGCGGTCATCGACCATGGCCGGCGGTGGATGTCTCCTCCCAGCATGATGCCTGCCCGCCGACCGGCGGAACGGCTCCCGCGGCTCCGTTGCCCCCGGCCGGCTCGCCGAGGGGTGTGCCGGTGGGCTCGCCGATCAGTTCCTCCGCCTCGATGGTCCATTCCAGTTCGCTGGTCACGCCCGGGGGGCCGGAGAAGCTGCCGGTCACGGCGGCGGTGAGTTCCGGCTTGGAGGAGGTGGCCAGGGTCACGTAGCGGTCATCGATCGCGCCCCGTCCGCTTGGATCGAAGCCCCGCCAGCCGGCGCCGGGCAGGTACACCTCGGCCCAGGCATGCAGGTCGTAGCGCTCGGGCCTGGGCTCCACCAGGTGGTAGCCGCTCACGAAGCGCGACGGCAGGCCCACGCAGCGGCAGGTCTCGATCATCAGCATCGCCAGGTCGCGGCAGGACCCCACCCGCTCCTTCAGGGTGCGGCCCGCGGGCCAGGCGGGACCGGTGTGGCGCTGGGTGTACTTCACCCGGTCCTGGATCATCTCCACCAGCTGATCGAGAAAGCTCAGGGCGCGGTAGTCGCTGCCGGTGAGCGCCTCCTGGGCCAGGTCCACCGCCGCCGGGTCGTGCTGCCCGTTCGGCAGCCAGCCCTCGAGGCCGCCCATCAGGTCCACGTTGAGGTGACCCGCCGGGTAGGGGAGGCTGGGCTCGTTCTCCTCCAGGCAGAGCGCCAGATCCGGCGGGTGCATCGTTTCCACCACGCTCACCGCGCGCACCTCGAAGAGTTCCGTGGTGCCCAGGAAGCGGGCCCGCAGGATCTCGTCGCCGCTGGCGGCGATCAGGGGATAGAGGCGGTTCGGATCCGGGCTGAGCTGCAGCGCGTGCTGGCGCAGATGCTGGAAGCCGTGGCCGCGGGGCCGGAGGCAGAACCGATGCGGGCCGAGAAAGACGGGATCGCTGTAGCGGTAGGTGAGCGTGTGGGTCAGTCGGGCGCGCATGCCGGATCGGTGGGGGTGGAGACCACGAAGTACCGGGTGTGGATCAGGTCGTGCAGCTGGTTGAGATCGCTCTGCAGGGCATCGATCGCCTCGTGCAGCCCGCTGGCGATGAGGGAATCGATCTGGGTGTAGCTCCAGCGCGCCAGGGTGAGGCCGCTGAGGCATTCGAGGGCGTCGGGGGCACCGGGCACCGAGCGACCCTGCACCACCCGCAGGGTCTCGTGGATGCGCTCGAGGCAGTAGCGCACCGAGCGGGGGAACACGGGGTCGAGCAGCAGGAAGGCCGCCACCGCCCGCGGTTCGATCGCCTGCTGGCGAGACTGGCGGAACATCTGGTAGGCCCCCGCCGAGCGCAGCAGCGAGATCCACTGCAGTTCATCCAGCACGCCCCCCACCTCCTCCGGGCTGGGCAGCAGCAGGAAGTACTTCACATCCAGGATGCGGGTGGTCTTGTCGGCCCGCTCGATCAGCCGCCCCAGCCGGCTGAACTGCCAGGAGAGGTCGCGGCTGAGGGTGGCATCGGTGATGCCGTAGAAGAGCTGGCAGCCGCGGCGGATCTCCCGCAGCTGCTCCTGGGGCGGCTGGCGCCAGAACGACTCGTTCTCCAGCAGGGTCCAGTAGAGGTCGTTGATCTGCTCCCACATCTCGGTGGTGATCACCTCCCGGATCTGGCGCGCGTTCTCCCGGGCACTGGAGAGGCAGTTCACGATGCTGCTCGGGTTGTCCGTCTCCCGTACCAGGAAGTGCACCACGTCCTGGGGGGAGCCCTGCGGGCAGAGACGGTCGAACAGTTCGCGGTCGCCGCTGGCATCGATCAGGGGCAGCCAGGGCTCGGCGCTGCCGGGGGGGCAGTCGAGCGCCATGGCCTCGCTCACCTCCACGAAGCGGGAGATGTTCTCGGCCCGCTCGACATAGCGGTTGATCCAGTAGAGCGAATCGGCAACGCGGCTCAGCATCCTTCCTGTTCCTCCAGTTGCCGTTCATCCACAATCCAGGTGTCCTTGCAGCCGCCGCCCTGGGAGGAGTTCACCACCAGGGAGCCGCGCCGCAGGGCCACGCGGGTGAGGCCGCCGGGGCTCACCCAGGCCCCCTTGCCCCGCAGCACGTAGGGGCGCAGGTCGACATGGCAGGGGAAGAGCTCGCCCTCGCTGAGGGAGGGCACGGTGGAGAGCTCCAGGGTGGGCTGGGCGATGTAGTTGCGCGGGTTGGCGCGGATCCGCTCGGCGAAATCGGCGATCTCCGCGGCCTCGGCATGGGGGCCGATCAGCATGCCGTAGCCGCCGGCCTCCGCCACCGCTTTCACCACCAGCTCGCCGAGGTGCTCGAGCACGTAGGCCCGGTCGTCGTCGCGGGAGCACAGATAGGTGGGCACGTTCGCCAGGATCGGCTCCTCGGCGAGGTAGTAGCGGATCATCTCCGGCACGTAGGCGTAGATGAGCTTGTCGTCGGCCACGCCGGTGCCGGGGGCGTTGGCGATCGCCACCCGGCCCGCCCGGTAGGCCGCCATCAGGCCCCGCACGCCCAGCATCGAGTCGCTGCGGAACACCGCCGGATCGAGGAAGTCGTCGTCGATGCGGCGGTAGATCACATCCACCGGTTCGAGGCCGCTGGTGCTCCGCATCCAGACGCGGTCGTCCTGGCAGAGCAGGTCGCGGCCCTCCACCAGCTGGATGCCCATCTGCTGGGCGAGGTAGCTGTGCTCGAAGTAGGCGCTGTTGAACACCCCGGGGGTGAGCAGCACCACCTTCGGGGTCTCGGTCCAGGGAGCGAGCTCCCGCAGGGTCTGGAGCAGGTGGGAGGGGTAGTCGTCGATCGGCTGCACCGTGCGGCCGCTGAACAGGCTCGGGAACATGCGCTTCATCACGCGCCGGTTCTCGAGGAAGTAGGCCACGCCGGAGGGGCAGCGGAGGTTGTCCTCCAGCACCCGCCAGGTGCCCTCCCCGTCCCGCACCAGATCGAGGCCGGAGATGTGGCACCAGCGGTTCAGGGGCGGCTGGAAGCCCTGCATCTGGGGCCGCCAGCCCTGGGAGCTCTCCACATCGGCGCGGGGGATGGCGCCGTCGTTGAGGATCTTCTGCTCCCCGTACACGTCGGCCAGGAAGTGGTCGATCGCCTCGAGCCGCTGGATCAGGCCCAGTTCCAGCCGCTGCCACTCCGCCGTGGCGATCAGCCGAGGCAGCGGATCGAAGGGCAGGATCCGCTCCACGCCGCGGTTGCCGGAATCGTTCAGCCGGAAGGTGGCCCCGAGCCGCTTCAGCAGCATGCCGGCGGCGGCATGGTTGCGGTTCAGCTCCTCCAGGCCCAGCCGTCCGAGGGAGGAGAGCAGGGGGCGCAGGGCCTGGCGCGGTTCGTCGGTGGCACTGAAGTACTCGTCGTAGCCGCGGTTGGGTTTGTACTCGGTGAACATGACCCGGCCTCGGTTGGCATAGCCGGATCATGCAGAGCGGTGGGGGGCCCTCCGGGTAGGGATGGCTACGGAATGAATCCTTCGGGTCGTGAGCTTCACACCGCCTTCCGGCGGCGGCGGGGTTCGTGGCGGTGCCGTGGGGGCCGCTTCGGTAGGGGTGATCACTGGTGGGTACCGCCTGCCCCACCTACCATTGGTCTGGTAGGACCCCGGCTGTCTTCCGGACGCCGATTGCCGGCCTGTGCTCCTTCCCCTCGGAGATGGTCCCCATGAACGCTCCCGGCAACTACTTACCCACCCAGGATCTCGAGAGCCCGATCCTGCTGGAATACGCCGGCACCTTCAGCGCGGGCACCTCCCTGCAGACGGCCGATGAAGCTTCGGCCGGCGCCGCCGCCGCTGACGCGGCAGGCCGCCGCCACCACCTCCGCAACCCCGTGGAGGCCTGCCGGCCCATCGCGGTGCAGGTGCTCGACGACTGGGGCAACCCCGCCTCCGCCTGGTACCTGGCCGACATCCTCGATGTGAGCCTGGGCGGGTTCTGCCTGCTGATCACCGAAGACTCCCCCATGCCGCTCACCCAGCAGATGCGGCTGCGGCTGGATGTGCGTCCCCACCCGGCCTTCGGCGCCGACGTGGTGGGCGCGGAGCTGCGCTGGTTCGTGCGCGCCGGCTTCGTGGTCACCCTCGGGGTGGGCTTCGATCAGCCGCTCACCGAGCTGCCGGCGCTGCTCTCCTGCCGCCGTTCGGAGCGGCGCGACCTCGGCTCCACCCAGACGATCGTCTGAAGGTTTGCGGGCCCCTGCAAGCTTCCGGCTCAGAGCAGGAAGTAGCGCTGCGCCATCGGCAGCACTTCGGCCGGCTCGCAGGTGAGCAGTTCGCCATCGGCGAACACCTCGTAGGTCTGGGGGTCGACCTCCACCTTCGGCAGGGCGGTGTTGTTCTTCATGGCCCCCTTGTGGATGCCGCCGCGGGTGTTCACCACCGGCACGCAGGGGCGCTTCAGCCCGAGGCTGCGTGGCACGTCCGCGTCGAGGGCGGCCTGGCTCAGGAAGGTGAGGCAGGCCGGGGCCAGGGCCGCGCCGAAGGCGCCGAACATAGGCCGGCCGTGCACCGGGCCGGGGGTGGGAATCGAGGCGTTGGCATCGCCCATCTGGGCCCACACGATCGAGCCGCCCTTGAGCACCAGCTCCGGCTTCACCCCGAAGAAGCCCGGCTTCCACAGCACCAGAT
>JBMLOS010000229.1:0-24742 GCA_049242845.1 Prochlorococcaceae cyanobacterium | reverse complement strand
ACACCGGCTGGATCTACGAGGGACCGCAGCTGGTGCCCCGGATTCTCAGGGGTCTGCTGCGCCAGCTCGAGCAGCATGGCCTGAGGACTCTCTCCGAAGCGGTGGGTACGGGGCTGCCCTGGCGGTGAAGATTCGGTACCGTTCGCCCATTCACGGCGGGCCGACCCTTGGTACTGGCGGGACTGCAGGAGCGCTGGCGCCCGTTGCAGGCGAATCTGTTTCCACAACAGGTGTTGCTGGAACTCACCGATACGGTGATCCTCGGGCAGGGAATCCGGGGCGGCAGGCCCTTGCCCGTGTCGATCGAGGCGCCGATCCCGGCGGCCACCTGCCGCAAGGGGCGACCGCTGCAGGTGGCCGCCCTCGGCGATTTCATCGGTGATCTCCTACTGGAGCAGCGCTGGATCGATGCCCGGGTGCTGGCGGTTCTGCCCCGCATCGCCTGCAGCTGGCGGGTGGTGGCGTGGCCCGAGGGGGAGTGGCCCGCCGAGCCGATCGCCGACCTGCGGGAGCGGAACCCCGACCTCGGCGGCCGCCTCTCGCTGGAGGATTCCTACCTCGACCTGCAGCCCCTTCCGGGCCAGCCGGGCTGCGGTCTGCTGGTGATGGCGCCCAAGGCCGTGGTGGACGGCTGGGTGGAGGTGTTCGCGGTTGCCGGGGTGGCCCTGGATCGGCTCGAACCCCAGCAGGCCTGTCTGCTGGCGGCCCTGGCGCCGCAGTTGCGCGAGGCCGACGACGATGAGCTGCTGGTGGTGCTTCAGGCCGAGGCCCACCTCTGCACCCTGCTGCTGCTCAAGGGGGGAGAGCCGCTCTACGAGAGCGAGTTCGAGCCGCGGGTGGCGATGCTGCTCGAGCCCCTGCAGCGCTGCCTGGCCTGGTACCGCCAGCGGGATCCGGCCGTGAAGTCTTTGCGGCTGCTGCTCCAGGGCGAGTTGCAGGGGGTGGAACAGATCGAGCAGGCCCTGGGCGTCACGGCCGAGCCGCTCGATCCCGGGGCCTACGGCTCCCTGGCACTGAAGGGCCTGGCGGCCAGTGGGGTGATCCGATGACCGTGCAGAGCTTCCGTCCTCCCGATCTCCTGCGGGAGCGCCGCCAGGCCCTCGGCATTCCGGAGCAGCCCGAGCGGCTCGTGAGCACCGAGCAGCTGCTGCTGCGCGGTGCCCTGGTGGGCGGCGGCCTGGTGGTGCTGGTGATCGCCATCGCCGGGTTCCTCTTGCTGCGTTCCCAGATGGTGCGGGCCGAGCTCGACCGCCTCACCGCGATCGAGGCCCAGGTGAAGGTGCTGGAGGGCCAGGCGACGGCCCGCCGCGGCGAGGTGGACAAGATCACCGCAGTGAACCGCGAGCTGGCCAAAGGGCTTGTGGGCGTGCGCTCCGGCTCCACCGTGATGCGCGATCTGCAGCTGCGCACCCCGGAGGGGGTGCAGCTGAGCCAGGTGCTGGTGGAGGGCAACACACTCAAGCTCAAGGGGCTGGCCCGCGATCCCCAGGCTTTCGCCCGCATCAATGCCCTGCAGCTCGATCTGAAGCGCTCGCCGCTCTTCGATCCGGCCGGGGTGGCCCTGAACCGGGCTTTCCGCGAGGTCCAGGATGCCAACGTATCTCTTCCGTTGGCCGTGAGCTTCGAGTTGCAGGCCCCCTTCGCCGAACTGCCGCCGGATCGGGAACTGGCGGTGCTGCAGCAGCTCGGAGCCGAGGGGATGGCCCGCCGGTATCAACTGCTCAAGAAGGAGGGCCTGCTGCCATGACCAATCTTCAGGAGGGAGCCCGGCCCTTTTCACCGCAGCTGCGCGACCGGCTGCTGATGGGCCTGCCGATCGTGGCGGGGGGCACGGTGGCGTTCCTGCTCTTTCTGGCTCTGGTGCTGCCCCAGTGGCTGCGCCTCCGCAGCGAGGAGGAGCGCGTGACGGCGCTGGCCGGTCTCGAGCAGAAAATCCCCCTGCTGCAGGGGCAGCTGCGGCAGCTCGAGGAGAACGAGACCAGGGGCAAGCGGCAGCAGCGGCAGGTTCTCGCCCTGATCGCCGGCAGCGGCCAGATCCAGACCTTCATGGCCCAGGTGGATCGGGAGGCGAGCCGCCACAAGGTGCAGCTGGATGTGCTGGAGCCCGTGAGCGCGGTGCCGGAGGAGAAGGGCAAGGGCGGCCTCCCGCCCACCAGCAAGGACGGCAAGCCCCCCCCGGCCCCGCCCAAGCCCCCCCTCGAGTCCTCGGGTCTGCAGGCCACCCAGCTGCTGATCACCGCCAAGGGCCGCTATCCCGAGCTGCTGGCGTTCCTGCGCAGCCTTGAGGCCCTCAGCCTTCTGGTGGTGCAGAGCGATCTCAACCTCACCCCCAGAGACGACCAGGGCAAGCCGGCGGGCAAAACACCGGCCGAGCAGCTCCTCGCCAGCCTGCGCACCCCGCCCACGGTGATGAAGCTGGCGGTGACGCTCTACTCGGCTCCTGTCAAACCGGCTTCCCCTGCCGTGCCCCAGCCCCAGGCGCCACCCCCCGCAGCCAAGCCCTGAACAGGCCCCTGCCGCTGGCCGGCGGGGGTGGACCTGGATACCATCGCGCCAGTTTCGGTCAGTCTCTTGTCGTTGCGGCGCCTGGGAACGATGAGTGGGGCCTGGCTCCTGGCCCTCTCCCTCGGGGTGGATCCCCTCCTGCAGACCCGGCCGGCCCTGGCCCAGGCACCGGTGACCGCCGACGGTCTGCAGCTCAAGGTGCGCCGCTTGCCCGACGCGATCGAGCTGGTGGTGCAGGGGGCCGGGCCCGGCACGGCCATGGACCAGCGCCTGGATGGGCCTGTGTGGAGCGGCTCGCTGCGCACCGACCGCAACCGCGGCCTGCGGGCGGGGCCCCAGACCCTGGCGATGCCCGATGCCGGCATGGAGCGGATCAGCTTCGACGGCACCGGGAGGGAGTTCAGCCTGCGGGTCACCCCGCTGCCGGGCCAGCGGCTCTCGCCGCCGATCATCAGCAGCGACGGCGCCGACATGATCGTGCGCTTCCCCGCGCCGCAGCTGCCGGTGAGCCAGACGGTGAGCCCGAACCTGAGCCGCCCCACGCCGGTGCCCACCCCGGCCTATGTGCCACCCCTGAGGCCCCGGGCCGTGGCTCCGCCGCTGGGGGACATGGCGGTGGGCACGATGACGATCCGCAACCGGGGCTATGTGAACCTCGGCGGCCCGCCGGTGACCCTCACCACCCGTGGGGCCCAGGCCCGCGACGTACTGATGGTGCTGGCCCAGATCGGCGGCTACGGCTTCGCCTATTCGGATGCGGATCCGGCCCAGCCGGGCGCTGCCAACCGTCCGCCGGTCAATCCGGTGACGGTGTCGTTCCGCAATGAGCCCTTCGAGCGGGCCTTCAACTTCGTGCTGCTCACCAGCGGACTGCAGGCGCGGCGGGAGGGGAACACGGTCGTGGCCGGCCCCACGGTGCTGAGCAAGACGATCGGCCCACAGCTCTCGAAGATCTACCGCCTCAACCAGGTTTCGGCCAATTCCGCCGCCGATTACCTGGCCAACCTCGGGGCCACGGTCACCAAGGTGACCTCGATCACCACGGCCGTGTCCCAGGGGGTGAACCAGACCAACCAGGTGGCAGGCGCCAACACCACGAACCAGACCACCACCTCCACCGAGCAGCAGGTGCAGGCCTTCGGGGCCACAACCGGCCCACTTGTTGGCCTGCAGGCCACCACCGACCCACGGCTGAGCACGATCACGCTGGTAGGGGAATCCGCCTTGGTTGCGATCGCGGAGCAGTATCTCAAGCAGTTGGATCTGCGCCAACGGCAGGTAGCACTTTCCGTGAAGATCCTGGATGTAACCCTGAACAACGACACAGCTATCGATAACAGTTTTGCTTTCCGCTTCGGCAGCAATTTCATTGTGAATGATGGCGGTCAGTTGCTCGCAGCCTTCGGGCGAAGCCTGCCAGCTTCTGCCGAAGGCGGCGGACCCGATGGCCCCGCTTCAGGAGATTTTTCAGGAGCAAACGCGAGAGTCGACCTGAGCAAGACCACTGGATTCACTTTTCAATCCGACGGAAGCAATATCCAAGACATCACTGACGCCATTAACCAGACGGGCAGCGAGGTTGTTTCCGTCAGCCAAGACGGACAATCGATTACATTCAATGTGAACACCGATGATAATCGAACGATCGAAAACATAATTAATACCGTAACCAACAGTGCTGTCACGACTTCCGAGTCAAAAGACAAGGGCACGAACTACCAGGGCTTCCGACGCAGAAATCCCGGCCTGAACTACCCCGACAACCAGTTCTTCGACTTCCTAAGGGCTCAGGTTGTTTCCAACAACACTAAAGTGCTTGCCTCGCCGACCCTGATCCTGAGCGAGAATCCAGAGGCAATTTCAGGAGGCTTCGATGCAAGTTCAAGCGGTCAGTCCAGCAGTGATTCCGGGACTGGTGGATTCAATCTGCTGGGACAGCAGACGATTGGGCGCTCCCGCGCCAATGAAGCCTTCGTGACCGTGGGCACACAGGTGATTACCTCGATCGACGTAACCACAGTAGAGAATTCCAGCAGCGTGATCTGCGAACCCGAGTTCGCCACAGCAGGCCTTACTTTTGGAGCGCGCGTTTCCAAGATCGACGACAATGGGTTTGTGACTTTTTCACTCTCGCCTACCATTTCGGCAGTTGTGGAGACGATTCCCGGCCCCTCGAACTGCTCTTCTGATCTATCCATTCTTGCCCTACGGCGCCTCGACACTGGCAGCTTGCGTGTAAGGGATGGGCAGACCTTGATCCTCACCGGTGTGATTTCAGATGAGGATCAGCAGATTGTGTCGAAATGGCCCATCTTGGGAGATCTTCCCTTGATCGGTCAATTCTTCCGTAAAACTTCCGGAACTAAACGCCGCAATGAGTTGGTGATTCTTGTGACGCCTCGGATCATCGACGATGAGCAGGGCGGAACCTATGGATATGGCTACACGCCAGGAACCCAGGATGCCCGCCGCCTCCTGTATGGATCAGGTGGCTGAGCCAGTGAGCTGCCTGATTCACAGGCAGCTCTGACAAGCCAAAAGCTTGACTAGAAAGCCATGGGTGCGAAGTATTTCACAGCCAATGGCGCCAACTGCTGAAACATGCTGATCGCACCACCCAATAGGGCAGAGCCAAATCCGTTCCCTTTCCGCTCACTGGGATCCTTTGCCACCATCTCGGCACCCTTGCGCAGCTGGGCAGCGGCTTCCGGCTGACCCTGCTGTTCATACAGGGTGGCTGCGTAGTTGAAGTCCATGGCAGCCAGATCACGCTTGGCCTGCTCGGCCCAGGTGATGCCGCGGGCCAGCCAGGTGATTGCTGCATCCGGCTGCTTCATCAGTGCCTTGTTGAATGCATCCTCTGCCTCTGGGAAGCGTCCCTGCAGAGCTGCCTCCACACCGGCATTGTGCATGGCCGCATAGCTGCTGGCTTCAGCGGTCACACCGGTGGCCCCTTTCCAATGGCTGCTGGCCAGGCCATCGGGATCAAGCTGGGCGCCACTGAGATCCGCCTGGCGGAGGTCGGTGCCATCCAGCTGGGCGCCGCGCAGATCCGCCCCCCTGAGTGAGGCCCCCTGCAGCGATGCGAAGCTGAGGTTCGCGCCGCGCAGGTCGGCACCATCAAGCTGAGCACGGCTGAGGTTGGCCCGCTGCAGCTGGGCCTTGGTGAGTGCCGCATCCCGCAGATCCGCGTGCACCAGATCGGCATCCTGCAGCCGGCACGAGGGGCAGGAACGCGCATCCAGCAGCCTCATCAGATCGGCATCGGAACTGGCCCTGACCGGCGGCACAGAAACAAACTGCAGACCGAAGCCCAGGATCCCTCCGACCCAGAGAAGCCGCTGTCCAGCCATGGCATTCCCACTTTGGTAGCGAAATTCTGTAGGAGTTTTCTGGCTGCAGCCTGGGGCTGGGGCCAGAAAGTGAAGCGGCGGAACGATAGACCGCAATTATTGAGCGGCCACTGGCCACCCCAAACAGCTGACCTAGAATCACCCGACCCAGGGGGTGGTTCCTGATCTTGGCGAGTCTTGCGGGGCTTGTGAAGATGCCGCTCCGAATCCGCCGTTGATTGCATCCAGACATGGCCATCACCCTTCTTGGTCCGGATTCAGTGATTGCAGGGTCGCAGAGCGACACCTATCAGGTAGCCCTTGATTCGAGCACCACCCTGGCGGACCTTGCCAGCGTTACCTTTACACTGGATATATCCGGAATCCCAGTACAAACCGCAACAGAAGGCGTGGACTATGAAGCGCTGCTTGCACTTGATATTATTGCGGGTTTTGGTATCACTATAACCGCATCCTCCACAGACCCCTCAGGAGCGATCACCCTCACCGTAACCAATACGAGTGGGTCTACCTTGCTGCCAGGAGCGCAGCTTGTCTCCTTCCAGATTCAGACCTCCACTGGATCAATCAGTGGAGCCAGCGAGACATACCAGGCCTTTCTTTCTTCTTCGGAAACAGTCATCAACAACAGGGTAGTTACCTCAATCCTCAATATCATCCAGGTGAGCACCAGCCCAGCCGAGTGGCTGGCCCTCAATGGAGACTCCTCTGTTTTTGCTGGCATTTCCGGAACCGAAGTATCACCCATCACCATCAGCACGGGAACTGGAAATAACTCGGTAGAACTCAATGATGCCATTGCCTATGCGACTCTGAACACGGGTGCCGGCGATGACAGCATCACCATCCTGGTTGAGCCAGAGAGGGACTATCCCTTTGTTCAGTTTGGCCATGGTGCCTACTTCGCCACGATTGAGACCGGGGACGGAGATGATGTTGTCAATGTGCAGTCCAAGGACAATGTTTTCTATGTGCGCTCATCCCCCACTGACCCCCCACAATACGACACCTCCGACTATTATCAGTCCACCGTAGACGCGGGCACGGGCAACGGCTATGTGTATGCGTTCCTCCCCTTCCAGAGCGAGTTCTACGGGGGTGACGGGGTCGACACCATCTTACTCTATGGAACTTACTCTGACTGGTCGTTTCTCACTGTAGATAACAACGGCGGCGGGCTCGACATCACCGCTTCTAACGATGCATCGGACTTTTCCCTGTGGACCGCTGGAGACAACTTAAGCAGCAATGCCCGCCAGAACAGGGTTCAAGGCTTTGAGTTCATCCAATTCAACGACATCCTCTTGGATGTTCGCGAAGACCTTGTCTTGTCGGGCGATGCCACTGTAGCGGAAGGCGCTGGGGCTTCTTACGACATTTCCCTCGGAGGCAACGGCCTTCTTTCGGGAGAGAGTGTTGCCTTCACTCTTCAGCTTTCTGCCGGCTCAGCCCTCCAAGGGATTGACATCGCTGCCCTGGCTGCCACTTCTCTTTCTGCGGTCAGTGGGGCGACGCTACAGATTGTGAGTGTTGACTCACTCTCAGGGCTGATTTCTGCGGTTGTCACCGCAAACCGAAACTTCCTGACAGGAGAGACAGTAGCGACGCTGTCTATATCCTCCCTCCCCGATTCCATTGTTGAAGGCAGCGAAACCTTCTCCGTCGTCTTGTCGGGATTCATTGATCCCGCATCTGTAACCACCACCATCACCGACGACGACGCCCCCGTGGTGCGCCTCAGCGGTCCCACCAGTGTTCTGGAAGGGGATCTCTCCACCGCCTATTCCGTCTCCCTCGGAACCAGTGTCGGACTGGGCGTGGGCCAGAGCGTGACCTTCACCCTCGACACCGCCACCGGAAGCGCCCTCGAGGGCAGCGATTTCGCAGCACTGCTGGCAGGTGATCTCACCGCTTCCTCCGGACTGACCCTCCTCGCCAGCACGGGCGCCGGTGGGGTGATCAGCGTCACGGCCACCAACACCAGCGGAGCCGATCTGGCGGCCGGTTCGACACTGCTCACCTTCCAGCTGCAGAGCACGGAGGATGCCTTCCACGAGGCCGACGAGACCTACACCGTCTCGATCGCCGGCACCTCCGGTGTCTCCGTTCAGGGCCCCGCAACCCTCACCACTGCCATCGGCAATGACGACCCCCTGGCGGTCCGCCTCAGCGGTCCCACCACCGTCCTGGAAGGGGATCCCTCCACCGCCTACACCGTCTCCCTCGGAACCGGTGTCGGCCTCGGTGCCGGTAGAAGCGTCACCTTCACCCTGGATTCGGCATCGGGAACCGCTCTCGAGGGCAGCGATCTCCCCGCCCTGCTCGCCTCGGGGCTGACCGCCGCCGCCGGTCTCACCCTCTCCACCAGCACGGCCACCGATGGGGTGATCACGGTGATCGCCACCAATACCAGTGCAGCCGATCTCGCCGCTGGTGCCGCCCTCCTGTCCTTCTCGATCGCCACCACCGAGGATGCCTTCAACGAGGCGAGCGAGAACTACACCGTCACCATCGGCGGCGCCTCCGGCGTCACCGTGGAAGGCGCCGCCACCGTGACCACCACGATCGGGGATGACGATCCCCTCGCGGTCCGCCTCAGCGGTCCCACCAGCGTCCTGGAAGGGGATCTCTCCACCGCCTACACCGTCTCCCTCGGAACCGGTGTCGGCCTCGGTGCCGGTAGAAGCGTCACCTTCACCCTGGATTCGGCATCGGGAACCGCCCTCGAGGGCAGCGATTTCGCAGCACTGCTCGCATCCGGCGTGAGCGCCACCTCCGGACTCTCCCTCTCCACCAGCACGGCTCCCAACGGGGTCGTCACCGTCACCGCCACCAACACCAGCGGCGTCGATCTGGCGGCCGGTTCGGCACTCGCCACCGTTGCCATTCAGTCCACGGAAGATTCCTTCAACGAGGTCGATGAGACCTACACCGTCACCATCGGCGGTGCCGTTGGCGTGAGCGTGGAAGGCGCCGCCACCGTGACCACCGCGATCACCAATGATGATCAGCTTTCAGTCCGCTTGAGCGGTCTCACCAGCGTCGCGGAAGGGAATTCCGGGACCTACACGGTGTCTATGGGCACAGGGATCATTCTCAGAGCTGGTCGGAGTGTCACGTTCACCCTGGATACGGCGAGCGGAACGGCGCTGGAAGGAATTGATTTCGGCGGTCTTTTGGCTGCGGCTCTGATTCCCCCGTCGCTGGATATCTCCCTCACAACCAGCACAGCTCCCAACGGGGTCGTCATCGTCACCGCCACCAACGTCAGCGGTGTCGATCTGGCGGCCGGGGCGGCACTCGCCACATTTGACATTCAATCCACGGAAGATTCCTTCAGCGAGGCCGATGAGACCTACGCCATCACCATTGGTGCCGGTGCCGGATTGAGCGTGGAAGGCGCCGCCACCGTGACCACCGCGATCACCAATGATGATCCCCTGGCGGTGCGCCTCACCGGTCCCACCAGTGTTCTGGAAGGGGATCTCTCCACCGCCTATTCCGTCTCCCTCGGAACCAGTGTCGGACTGGGCGTGGGCCAGAGCGTGACCTTCACCCTCGACACCGCCACCGGAAGCGCCCTCGAGGGCAGCGATTTCGCAGCACTGCTGGCAGGTGATCTCACCGCTTCCTCCGGACTGACCCTCCTCGCCAGCACGGGCGCCGGTGGGGTGATCAGCGTCACGGCCACCAACACCAGCGGAGCCGATCTGGCGGCCGGTTCGACACTGCTCACCTTCCAGCTGCAGAGCACGGAGGATGCCTTCCACGAGGCCGACGAGACCTACACCGTCTCGATCGCCGGCACCTCCGGTGTCTCCGTTCAGGGCCCCGCAACCCTCACCACTGCCATCGGCGATGACGATCCCCTTTCTATAGGCCTTGCAGGGCCAGCGACTGTAAGTGAAGGCATAAACGCCGGCACATATTCTGTGCTCCTAGATGGCGCGGGGCTAGGAGCCGGCAGGAGCATCACTCTCACGTTAGACACCTTGGGCTCATCTGCTACCGAGGGCTTGGACTTCGAATCCTTAGTTGAATCCAACCTCCTTGCAGCCACGGGAATCACATTGAGCTCAGTCACGATAGACGCAGCCTCTGGAGCAATTTCACTCGTAGCAACCAACACAAGTGGAACTGATCTATCTGCAAGCACTCCTCTGCTGAGCTTTTCCATCGCCACCTTAACTGATGGCTTCAGCGAAGGCAGCGAAACCTTTTCGGTGAACCTTACAAGTTCAAATTCCTCAGTGACCACTACAACAGTGATCACGACGATTACAGACAACACGAGGGGAATCAGACTGGATGGGCCGTCTACAGTTGTGGAAGGCCAGTTCAGCAGCTCCTATCTGGTCTCTCTGGATGGCGCATCCTTAGCGGCCGGGGCAAGCGTAACGATCACACTGGATTCAGAATCCGGCACAGCTGTAGAAGGTGCCGACTTCTCCGCCCTGATCGCATCGGCGATTACAGCTCAGCCAGGCATTGTAGTTAGCAGCATAAGCACAGATCCCATCACGGGCGCTATCACCCTTACTGCCACGAACCGCACTGGAAGCATACTGAGCTCCGGCTCAACGCTGCTTGAGTTCTCGCTAGATGCCAAGGAAGACTCGGCAGATGATCCCAGCGAAGCTTTCGTGGTGACCCTCTCGAGTCCCTCATCGCCGATCACTTCTGGCTCCGTCTCAACCACCATCGTAGATGCCAGCGAGATTTCTTCTGGATTCACCTTCCTCAACTACGGCAGATCAGTCGGCAATGTCACCATCGCACCTGACAGCTCAATAGGAGTTCCGCTTGGGCTCTTTGAAGTTGTCGGAGTCGATCCCGCATATCCATTCCCCATACCGGAAGAACTTGCAGGCCAGTTCGATGATGGCTTGTTTTTTGAATACTCTATTGACGAAAACGGCAAGGCCGCATTCATTCTTGATGAAAATGGCCAAAAGATTCCACGGTACGGTAGCGGGAATTACAGCACCACGGATGGCGCCGACTTCCTTCTGGCCACTGGTTATCCGCCGGAGGTTCTTGATGTCTACATCAATGCCTTGGATGAGACAACAATTCGTCTTGGCGGTGGCGACGACTTTTTTGGCTTGACAGGACAGGGGATCACACAGTCAGTCCGATCTGAGGTGAACATCGATGAATCCCAGGGATACATATTTCAATCAAGCATTTTTGGAGAGGAAGGAGATGACACAATTGTTGCGCTGATGCCTTGGTCATCGGTATTCAAAGGTGGAAGCAATACCGATTATTCAGGCTTGGTGCTTAGCGACGATCTGACACTGGAGGAAGTCACCTTTGGCGACACTCTTGAACTGAAGGGCTCCAGATTTGACTGGGATATCGAGTTCAAGGACGGAAACGGCGACGGAGTGGTGACGCTGGACTCCATATTGGACGAGACTGACTATCTTGCAGTTTCCAATAATAATCAGATCTCCGGCTTCGAGCGCCTTCGCTTTGGAGACATACTATTTGATCTCGTTCTCTACGACCAGCAGCCAAGCGATTTAACCTCTGATCAGCCAGGATATTATCTCAATGGCGCCGAAGACCTAGCCCCTGAACTGAATTCCTCCATTGGGGATGGCTCGGAACTTTGGGAGGCTTTTCGATTTAATCGAACCTACCTGCAAGGAATCGTTGGAACAGCCACCCAGCCTGTTGTTGTGTATACAGGCGATGCCAATGACACCCCCTATTTGATTGGGGATCTTCGGTTCGCCTCTCTCTTCACCCAGCTTGGTGATGATGTCGTTGTGATCGGGGGCGCAGATCAAGCATCCGTCGATCTTGGCGAAGGCTTGGATCAATTTGAATCTTTAGGGCTGCTCAGCAAAGCCAGTCTGGATGGCGCAGCCGGAGCGGACAACCTCATTTTCGATTTAACTTCCAACGCTCAGGTACGCGGCGGAGCGGACGATGACGTGATTGAGTTAAAGCAGACAGCTGTTAGCTCTGTATTCGATGGTGGAGATGGTGTGACTGACCGCATGAGTCTTCCAGGGACTCTCGCGTCCTATGGTTTCACCTATGAGGATTTGTCAGGGATTCTGACTTTCTTTGACAATTCGGGGAATAGCTACACAGCCATTGAAAATTTCACCTTTGCCGATGGTGCTGTCACTTCCACCCAGATCAGGGATTTCATCGATTCCACCCCGGTCCCAACTCCCTCACCGACTCCAACTCCGACGCCCTCTCCTACTCCTGCGCCCACCCCTTCTCCAGTCCCGACTCCTACCCCATCTCCCTCTCCAACACCTAGCCAAACCCCTGGTGGTGGCATCTTTGTAACGGCTGACCCCTTTGCGACTGGAACCCAGTTCCTGCAGGGCACACCTGCACCAGATGTCATTACGGGGGGGCCAGGGAATGACATTCTCGAGGGAGGCCTAGGTGCCGACTTCATGACTGGAGGCTTCGGATCTGACACATACGTCCTCGCTTTCGGCGATGTCGCAGTGGATACACTTATTGGCTTCAACCCAAGCGAAGACAAAATCCAGATTAACAACGTTACCAGAGGCTCCAAGGTCGATAAATTCTTCAAGGGCAAGACCCAGTCACGCAAAAAGGGTCTGCTCACAGTTGAAGGGAAGAAGGGGAGCAAGTCTGCCGAAAGTCTGTATGCCTACGATGCCGATTCTGGGCAGCTTTACTACAATGCCAATGGGGAGAAAAAGGGCTTTGGCAGCGGCGGCGGCCTGATCGCAGAACTAACTCAGGGACTTGATCTGGACGGGAGTAATCTCGTGATCTCCTACGCAGATCCACTCGCCTGAGCAAGCCGGCGGTTGATCCTGCGGCGGCAGAGGATCAGCCGCCGCAGGTGGGATTGATCCCCCCTGCCGGTGGGAAGTGTTTCTGCGAAACGCAGGTTCAGATAGGTATCGGCCAGGTTCTGCAGATCAGGCGCCAGCTCGGGCAGGGTGGCTGCGGCCCGGCTGCAGAACTGTTCAAGAGTTTCCGCCGGTGCAGGCTCCAGCCCGCGGCGCCGCAGGGCGCGCAGGCTGCTGTCCAGTTCCCGGCGGGCCCTGTCCGCTCGCGGTGCCCGATCCCGCCGGCCCTGGGCCCACTGCATCCAGGCCAGCCCCAGC
This sequence comes from Prochlorococcaceae cyanobacterium, assembly GCA_049242845.1. Lineage (GTDB taxonomy): Bacteria > Cyanobacteriota > Cyanobacteriia > PCC-6307 > Cyanobiaceae > CBW1002. The sequence goes on along the minus strand of JBMLOS010000229.1, from coordinate 11,766 downwards.
GCCAGGCCGCCCCCCAGCCCCAGCAGCACCAGAGGACCGAGCCACTCCCGCCGCGGCCCCAGCAGCCGCTCCAGCAGCGCTGCCTGCCCCTCCTGATCGAAGCCCAGCCACCAGCGACTCCAGGCCAGGTCGAGCCCCCACCACTGCCGCTGGCCCCACAGCCACCAGGCCGGACCATGCAGCCCCTGCAGTGCAGCCCCGCCGTTCGCTGTGGCGCTCCCGCCTCTGATCCAGGTGGTGGGATCCACCTCCACCCATCCCTCCGCCGGCAGCCACACCTCACTCCAGGCGTGGGCGTCGGACTGGCGGATATCGAGATAAGGATCGCCGCCCAGCGGCTGCACCCACACGCCCCCCCGGTAGCCGCTCACCACCCGCGCCGGAACCCCTGCGGCCCGCATCAGGGCGGTGAAGGCACTGGCGTAGTGGCCGCAGAAGCCCTCCCGCCGCTCGAAGAGGAACACATCCAGCCCCGCCCGGGCCGGCAGGGTGCCCGGGGTGCGGCTGTAGCGGAACGGCTGGCTGCGGAACCAGGCTTCCGCGGCGGCCAGCCGCTGGCGGGGATCCGGGATCGTCGCCCAGCTTCTGCCGAGGGCCTCCAGGCGCGGCTGCGTTCCCTGGAGCAGCTGCAGATCGAGCAGCGTGGGGGGCCTGCGCTGCCACGGTGCCGGCTGGTCGCGGTTGCTGAGCTGGTAGTTGCGGCGCTCCCGCGGCGGACGCTGCAGCAGCAGTTCACCGTCCAGCCGCAGCTTCAGGTCGTCGCTGCGGGGCTGGGCGCGGCCATCCCAGGGCACGGCCTGGAAGCGCCCCGGCTCCACCAGCCACAGCTGCCGTTCTCCCCGGGTCTCGGATGCCGCCCGCCAGCGGGCGGCCGGCTGGGGATCCTGCCGCTGCCAGGCGCGGCCATCGAAGCGCTCGTGCACCAGCACCCGCCAGTAGCGCTCCGGCTCGGGCGGCACCCGGTTGTCGCTGAAGGCCACCCGCGCCGCCGGTGCATCGCTGCTGGCGAGCGTTGCGATGCCGCCCGGGTCGAGCCGGTCGCTCAGGCCGGTCACCGCCGCTCCCCCCCAGCCCTGGGGCAGGGTCCAAAGCGGCCCGATCCGGGGCAGCAGCAGGAAGAGCACCAGAGCCATCGGCAGGGCCGCCGCCAGCACCTGGGCGCTGCGCCGCAGCAGCTGCCGCCAGCTCAGGCCCAGCTCCAGCTCCAGCTCCAGCAACCCTGCCAGCGCCGCCACGGTGATCAGCAGCTGCAGCGCGCTCGGCAGCAGATCGGGCTGCTGCGCCCCCAGGAGTCCCACCCCCACCAGCTGCAGCAGGGCCACCAGGCGGCGTTCCGCCCGGCGGCGCGCCTCCCGCAGCTTCAGGGCCGCCATCGCCACCAGCACGATCGTGGGCCAGCTCAGCGGCAGGGCCGGATCCAACGCCGTGAGGCCGAGCCCCAGCAGGCCCGTCACCACCCACTGCAGCCGCCTGGAGGGCAGCGGCAGCGCTGCCGGATCAGCGGGCGCCATGGCTGCTCCGCGGTGCGGTGGCCAGGGCCCGTAGACAGGCCTCCCGGTGGGCGGCGCCGCTGCCGGGGGGCAGCACGCAGCCCGGCAGCCGCAGGCCGTAGGGCGTTTCCTGATGCCCCAGCTGCCAGATCCGTTCGCTCAGGTGCTCCAGCGCCTGCTCCCAGGGCAGCGCCTCCGCCGGGGCCAGCAGCAGCGGCTCGCCGGTTTCCCCCGCGAACTGCTTGGTGAGGCGGCCCCGCCCCTGGGCCAGGGATTTCCAGGCCAGCCGACCGCTGCCGTCCTCGGGGCGATGGGGGCGCAGATCGCGCCAGTGCTCCGTGCCTTCCCGCTCCCGCTCCACCCCCTCCGCCGGCTGCGGTGCCCGCTGCTCCAGGGGCAGGCTGGCCACCGGGCCGCGGCGGCGGGCGGGGTAGATCAGCTGGGGGCGGGGCGGCTCCCAGCGGCTCCAGCAGCGGAACAGCCCCAGGGGGGCGGTGCTCACCAGCCGCAGCCGGCCCGGCCGCTGCCAGCCCCGCTGCCCGGGCGTCCAGGAGAGCGTGAGCGTCTGCTCGCCCGGCAGGATCGTGACGCTGCGGGGCGCGCCGGAGCCGCTTCCCCCCAGCCACTGGAACTCCAGCCCCTCACGGCGGTAGCGGCTGCGGCTGATCAGCGGGTAGGCCAGGCCCGTGCCCGCAAAGCCCGGGGCCGGCGTGCCGCAGCCCAGCTCCAGGCCCTGCAGGTTGAAGTGGGTGAGGTGCAGGGCCAGCAGCATCAGCCCCAGCATCAGGTAGCTCAGCAGCAGCGGCCCGTTGCGCTGCATCTGGATCGCCACGATCAGCAGCAGCACCCCACCGCACAGCCAGAGCCAGCCGAAGCGGGTGGGCACGATGTAGAGAGTGCGCAGTCCCAGCACCAGGGGATCACCCTGCTGGGTGGGGACCAGCCGGTTCACCAGCTCTGCGGGGGTGGACGACGGGCCGCGCGCCATTCAGCGGATCGCCTCCACGCTGCGCAGCAGCGCTGCGCTGAAGCCCGCCCCGCCGCCTGCTGCTTCGCCCGGCCGGCCGCCATCGAGGCGGTGTTCGCACACGGCCGGCAGCACCGCCTGCACATCCGCCGGCCGCACGTGGTCGCGCCCCTCCAGCAGCGACCAGGCCCTCGCTGCAGCCAGCAGCGCCTGGGCCGCCCGCGGCGAGAGGGGTGCACCCGGGCAGCTGTCCTCGCGGCTGCGGGCCACCAGATCGAGCACATACTCCAGCAGGGCCGGGGCGCAGAGCTGGCGGCTGCAGCGGTCCTGCAGCTCCTGCAGCGCCTCGGCAGAGAGCACCGCCGGCATCGCCTCGGGCCGCTGGCCCTCCCCCGCCAGCAGCGCCCGCTCCGCTTCCCGGGGCGGGAAGCCGAGGCTGAGGCGCATCAGGAAGCGGTCGAGCTGGGATTCCGGCAGGGGGGCGGTACCCACCTGGTCGAGGCCGTTCTGGGTGGCGATCACGAAGAACGGCTGCGGCAGCGGATGGCTGGTGCCATCCACGCTCACCCGCCCGGAGGCCATCGCCTCCAGCAGGGCGCTCTGGGTGCGGGGGCTGGCGCGGTTAATCTCATCGGCCAGCAGCACCTGGCTGAACACCGGCCCCGGCTGGAAGTGGAAGCTGGCGGCCGCCGGATCGAACACGTTGATGCCGGTGAGGTCCGCCGGCAGCAGATCACTGGTGATGCTCACCCGCTTGAAGGCCAGGCCGCAGCTGCGGGCCAGGGTTTCGGCCAGGGTGGTCTTGCCCATGCCGGGCAGGTCTTCAATCAGCAGGTGGCCGCGGGCCAGCAGGCAGGCCAGGGCCAGCCGCACCTGGGGCTCCTTCCCCAGCAGCACCCGGTTCACCGCATCGAGTACCGGCTGCAGCGGGGCGGTCACGGGGCCGGCGCGAGGGTGCACGAATTGTGGCGTCCCCGCGGCGGTACGGTTGCGGCCGCAGCGTGCAGACGCCCGTGCCGCCCGCCCCCGAACCCCATGGCGGCAACCGGGAGGCCATCGCCCGGCGGCTGGGCTGCTCCCCCGGCCGGTTGCTGGATGCCAGTGCTTCCCTGGTGCCCTTCGGGCCGCCGGCCGCCCTGCGCTGGCGCCTGGCGCGGGAGCTGCTGCAGGGCGCCAGCCCGCGCGACTACCCCGATCGGCAGTACCTCGCCCTGCGGCAGCGGCTCGCCGCCCTGCACGGCCTCGGGCCCGACTGGATCCTGCCCGGCAACGGCGCCGCCGAGCTGTTCACCTGGGCGGCCCGGGACGCCGCGGCCCAGGGGGTGAGCGCCCTCCCGCAGCCCGGCTTCGCCGACTACCGCCGGGCGCTGGCTGTCTGGGGCGGCGAGTGGCTGCCGATGCCCCTGGCGCTGGAGGAGGAGGGGTCCTTCCCCCACGATTTCGGCGCGGCCTTCGCCGGGGGCGCGAGCCCGGATCCGCAGGCCTGTCCGGTGGTGTGGATCACCCAACCCCACAACCCCACCGGCCAGCTCTGGAGCCGCCCTTCGCTCGAGGCCCTGCTGGAGCGCCACGCCCTGGTGATCGTAGACGAGGCCTTTCTTCCCCTGGTGCCCGGCGGGGAGCAGCACTCGCTCGTGCCGCTGCTGCCCCACCACCCCAACCTGGTGGTGATCCGCAGCCTCACCAAGCTGCTGGCGATCGCCGGCCTGCGCCTGGGCTATGCCCTGGCCGATCCCGCGCGGCTGGAGCGCTGGCGGCTCTGGCGGGATCCCTGGCCGGTGAACGGCCCCTCGGCGGTGTCCCTGGCGGACTGGCTGGAGCGGCCCGCGGCCCTGGAGCGCTGGACGGCGCGGGTACAGGGCTGGGTGGCCCGCGAGGGGCCCTGGCTGGCGCAGCGCCTGGGGCGGCTGCCGGGGCTGAGGGCGCTGCCCTCCGCGGCCAACTACCTGCTGATTCACCGGCCTGGCGGCTCTCTGGAGCCCCTGCGGCAGCGGCTGGAGGCGCGTCACTTCGTGCTGCTGCGGGACTGCCGCTCCTTCGAGGGTCTCGGCCCCGCCTGGCTGCGGATCGGCCTCCAGGACCGCCGCCGCCACCGGCGCCTGCTCTCCGCCCTGGAGCGGGAGTGGGAGGGGTACGCCCCTCAGCGCTGAGGTCAGCTGCGGCGGTGGTTCCCCTCCAGCTCCACCAGCAGTGCGGCCACCTGCCGGTCGGCGTCGCGCACCGCCAGGCGTTCCATCCCCCGCCGCAGGGCCACCAGGGGATCGGCTGCCGGGGCGGCCCCCCGCAGGCCGGGGCCGAGCAGACGCCAGAGGGCCCGCTCCAGGGGCGGCTCGCCGGGGGGGTGCTGCCACACGATCACGGCGGCCTCCACCGCCGCGGCGGCCGCCGCATTGGCGTCCTGGTGGTGGTCCGCCGCCTGGGGGAAGGGCACCAGGATCGCGGGGGTGCCGCAGACCGCCAGCTCGCTGAGGCTGCCGGCCCCGGCCCGGCTGATGGCCAGATCGGCGTGCTGCAGCAGTGGCGCCATCGCATCGCTGAAGGGACGCTCCACCAGGCCCGGCTGCGGATTGCGGCCGGCCTCCGGGTCGTTGCTGCCGGTGTGATGCACCACCCGGCAGCCGGCGTCCAGCAGCCGGGGCAGCAGCGGCCGCACCATGCGGTTGAGGCCGAGGGCGCCCTGGCTGCCGCCCATCACCAGCAGCAGCGGGCCGGATCCCTGCGGCACCCAGTCCGGCAGGGGGACGGGCTCCAGCAGTCCATGGCGCACGGGGGTGCCCGTGACCCGGGGCCGGCAGCGGGGCAGCCGCTCGGCGGCCTGGGGCAGCCCCACCGCCACCCGGCTGCAGAGGCGGCCCAGCAGACGGGTGACCCGGCCCGGGATCGCGTTGCTCTCATGCAGCACCACCGGCACGCCGCACCAGCGGGCCGCCAGGATGGCCGGTGCGGCGATGTAGCCGCCGCTGCTGAACACCGCCGTGATCTCCTCCCGCCGGATCAGCCGCCGCACGCTGCGGGTGGCGATCAGCAGCTGCACCAGGTTCCAGAGCTTGCGGAGCCCCCTGCCCTGCCAGCCGCCGGCCCGCACGGTGTGGAGCGGGTAGCGGCTCGGCACCAGTTCCCGCTCCAGCCGGTCCGGCACCCCCAGCCACTGCACCGACCACTCCGGCGGCAGGGCCTCCGCCACCGCCAGGGCTGGGAAAAGGTGTCCACCCGTACCACTGGCGGCGATCAGGAGCCTGGGCATGGGCGGGGTGGGCGGCCGGGCCTAACTTAAAAGCCATGCCTGGGCTCCTCCGCCGCTTGACCCCTCCGCTGCAGCCTTCAACGGATCTCCGCTATCCCTGCCACCCCCGCCGCCTTCGCCCCCTGGGCCTTCTGGCGGCTGCGCTGACGCTCACATCCTTTCTGCCGGCGCCGCCTGCCCGGGCCGCGGCCCCCAGCCCGGCGCTGCTGCAATCGCTCGAGGCGGCCCTGAACGGCAACGACAGCGGTGCCCTCGGTGCCCTGCTGGAGGCCGGCCCGGACTTCGATCCCGCTGCGGTGGAGCGGCGCCATCGCACCCTGCGGGACCTGTTCCCCAAGGCCCGCTGGCGGATCACCCCTGCGGCTCCCCTGCGCGATGGCCGCCCCACCGTGAACCTCACCGTGACCGGTCAGCGGCAGGAGGGGCCCTTCACCTACCGGCTTGAGGCCCAGCAGCAACTGGCGCTGGAGAGCAACGGCAGACGCATCAACGGCCAGTCGGTGCTGCGGGAGCAGTCGATCCTGCGCAGCGGTGAGGCGCCCCTGCCGGTGAGCCTGCAGATCCCGGATGCCGTGCTCACCGGCCAGCGCTACGACGTGGACGTGCTCTTCGATGAGCCCCTCGACGGCGCGGTGGTGGCGGGAGGCCTGGTGGCGGTGCGGCCCGAGCAGGTCTCGGCCCTGGAGAGTCCCGATCTGCAGCTGGGTGCCCTCGGCGGCGGCGGCCTGTTCAAGTCGGTGCAGGCGCCGCTCAACCCCGGCTTCCAGACCTGGGCCGTGCTGCTCGTGCATCCCGACGGCATCGTGAGCGCCACCAAGCGTGTGCGGGTCGTGACCGATCGGCAGGCGCTGCTGCCCTGAGGCCCGCGCCGGGCTTCAGATCCGGCCTGTGGACGTGAAGGCCGTCATTGCCCCTCGAACCAGCGCGCCAGGCACGACACATCCTCCTGGCCGTGGCCGACGGCGATCAGCGCCTCCTCCAGCGCCGCCACCTGTTCGCTCACCGGCAGGTGCAGCCCCGCGGCGGCCGCTTCCGCCAGGGCGATGCGCAGATCCTTGCGGTGCAGTTCAAGCTTGAAGCCAAGCGGGTACACGCCCCGCAGCATGTTGCCGGCGCGATGCCGCAGGGCCCAGGAGCCGGCGGCCCCCTCCGCCAGGGCCTCGCACACCGCCTCCATCGGCAGCCCCAGCCGCCGTCCGAGCGCCATCGCCTCGGCCACCGCCGCGTAGCTGCCCGCCACCAGCACCTGGTTCACCGCCTTGGCCCGCTGCCCTGCTCCCACTCCGCCGAAGTGCGAGATCCGGGAGCCCACCACCTCCAGCAGCGGCCGGGCCCGCACCACCGCCTCCGGGCTTCCCCCCACCAGCACCGAGAGGGTGCCGGCGCGGGCCCCTTCCGTGCCGCCGGTCACCGGGGCATCCACGTAGTCCACACCCTGCTGCGCCAGCCGTGCGGCCAGGGCCTCGCTGGTGGCCGGCGCGATCGTGGAGAAGTCCACCACCAGGCCTGCTGGAGCGAGCCCCGCCGCGGCCCCCTCCTCCCCGAAGAGCACCGCCTCCACGGCGGCGTCGTCCCGCAGGCAGAGGCACAGCACTTCGGTGGCCAGCGCTGCCTCCCGGGGCGAGGCGGCCCGCTGGGCACCCGCCGCAGCCAGGGGCTCCTCGCGCTCCCGGCTGCGGTTGTGCACCGTGAGCGGCACCCCGGCGGCCAGCAGCCGCGCCGCCATCGGGTGTCCCAGGGCCCCCAGCCCCAGGAAGGCGGAGGCGGGCAGGGGGGCAGGGGAGACGGTCACGGGCCGGCGGCGCTGCTGGCAGGAGGCTGGCACGGGCCGCTCTTCAGCCGCCGCCGGCAGGGGCCTGGCGGCGGCGAAATTCGGTGAGTTCCGGCAGGCTCACCGCCCCATCGCCGTTGCGGTCCGCCCGGGAGAAGTTCTCCCGCAGCCAGAGGAAATCGCCGGTTTCAGGCCGTTCGATCCGGCCGTTGCGGTTCCTGTCCGCCTGCTGGAACCGCTCCCGCAGGCGTTCCCCCAGCAGGTCGGCCCGCTGCGGCACCAGGTCCGAGGGGTCCAGAGACCCGCGGCCGCTGCGGTCGAGCCGGTCGAAGTGCTTTTCGAGATAGGGATGGCCCCGCACCTCGCCCTTCTCGAGGCGCTGGTTGCGGTTGTCGTCCAGTCGCTCGAACAGCTGATGCAGTCTCTGGCGGTAACGCTCCAGATCCCTGCTCTGCGGAGCGTTCTCCCCCGCCTGCAAGGGGGCGGATGGGGCAACGGCCGTGGCCAGTGCCACGGCCGAGCCGGCCACCAGGGCAGTCAGCCGATGCCAGCCCCCGGGCCTGCGCGGCGGCAGCCGCCCAGGCCGTGGTGGTGGCAATGGCTGACCGGAAGTCCCCATGGCGCCACCTTATGGAGAACGGGGGGTCGTTCTGTGAATGATCCCGGCCGCAGGTGTGACCAGATCCTTCCGGCGCCTGCACGGCCCGATCCGATCCATACAGTCGGGCCGGGCCCCTGCGACCCCGTACCGCGCTGTTCCGCACGCCATGGCCAAGACGAATCGGATCTGGGTGGTGGACGACGATCCCGAACTGCGGCAGCTGCTGGGTACCTATCTGGGCGATCAGGGCTATGAGGTGCGCTGCCTGGCGGGTGGCGCCCAGTTCATGGCCCGCCTCGAGGCGCAGCGTCCTGATCTGGTGGTGCTCGACGTGATGATGCCCGGCGACGACGGCCTCACCCTGCTGCGGCGGTTGCGGGACCGGGGCGACGATCTGCCGGTGGTGATGCTCACCGCCCGCGGCGAGGCGGTGGACCGGATCATCGGCCTCGAGCAGGGCGCCGACGATTACCTCGCCAAGCCCTTCCTGCCCCGGGAACTGAGCGCCCGCATCGAGGCGGTGCTCCGGCGGCGGGTCACCCTGCCGGCCGGGACACCGATGGCCGAAGGGGAGGAGGTGGTCTTCGGCGAGAACAGGCTCGATCTCTCCGCCCGCACCCTGCTGCGGGGTGGGGAGCCGGTGGTGATCACCAGCGGGGAGTTCAGCCTGCTCACCGCCTTCGTGCAGCATCCCCACCGGCCCCTCTCGCGGGAGCGGCTGATCGAGCTCGCCCGTGGCCCCGATTCCGAGACCGACAGCCGCAGCATGGACGTGCAGGTGTCCCGCGTGCGGCGTCTGGTGGAGCCGGACCCCTCCCGGCCCCGGTACATCCAGACGGTGTGGGGCTACGGCTACGTGTTCGTACCCGATGGCAAGCCCCGCAGCCGCTGAAGACACCGAGCGCACCCCGCGGCGGCAGGCCTTCTTCCTGCTGCTGCGGATGGCGGGCGTGGCCGGGGTGGCCTTCGCGGCGAGCCTGCTGCTGCTGCAGCTGCTCCTGGCCCGGCGGCTCGAGCGGGCCCAGATCGCCCAGCTGGGGCAGGAGGTGGCCTTCAACCTGCGCCTGGGGGAGATCGCCCTCGAACGCCTGCCCCCCGACGCCGTGGCCCGGCTCACGGGCCTTCCCCTGCGGGTGGGATCCGAGCCGCGGGCGAGCGGGGATCTGCGCCTGCAGCGGCAGGCCCTGCGCCTCCGCCAGGAGCTCTGCGAGCGGCTGATGGAGTGTCCGCTGGTGGTGCCCGCCGCCCTCGAGGCCCGTGGCGTGTGGGTGGAGGTGCTGTCCCCCCTGGAGCCGGTGTGGCTGTTCACCTCCCTGCCTCCGGCCCAGAAGTGGCCGCCCGATCCGCTGGTGCTCAGCCTTGCCTTGGTCTCCGGCAGCGGTGTGGCGATGCTCTCCTTTCTCTGGCTGGAGGTGCAGCGGCCCCTGGCCCGGATGGAGCAGGCCCTCGGCAGGGTGGGGCGGGAAGCGCAACTGCCGCCCCTGGCCCAGCGGGGCACCGGCGTGGTGCGCCGGCTCACCCAGCGCTTCAACGCCATGGTGCGGCGTCTGGAAACCAGTGAGCGGGAGCGGGCCACGATGCTGGCCGGCATCGCCCACGACCTCAAGAGCCCGATCACCCGGTTGCGGCTGCGGCTCAGCTGCCTGCCCCTCGCGGAGCCGGATCGGGAGCGTTCCGAGGCCGATCTGGAGGCTCTCGAGCGCATCACCAGCCAGTTCCTGCTCTTCGCCGGGGGCGCCGATGCCGAAACGCCGGTGCCGCTGCCGCTCGATCAACTGCTGGCCGAGCTCTCCGCCCCCTTCGATCCCGCCGTCCTGGCCCTCGATCTCGAACCGCTCCAGCGGCGGGTGCAGCCCACCGCCCTGGCCCGGGCCGTGGGCAACCTGATCGACAACGCGCTCAGCCACGGGGTGCCCCCGCTGCGGCTGGTGCTGCGGGCGGGCGAGGACCCGGGGGAAGCGGGCGCGGAGCCGTTCCGGATCGAACTGTGGGACCAGGGAGTGGGCATCCCCGCCCACCGCTGGGAGCAGGCCCTGATGCCCTTCCAGCGGCTGGATGAGGCCCGCGGCGGCAAGGGCCACTGCGGCCTGGGGCTGGCGATCGCCGCCCGGGTGGCGGCGGTGCATGGCGGCAGCCTCTACTGCCGCCACGGCACTACGGCCAGTGGAGGTGGCTTCGCCGTAGGCCTGCGGGGCCGCTCCATCGAAGAGGCCGGCTCCTGATCGCCACAGCCCAGGCCCCGGCGCCTCAGACCGATCTGGTCACATCTGCCATGCCCGCCGGAAACAGTTGCGTCGGACCCCGTCCGCACAGTGGGCCTGTTCGTAGCCAGGTCGATGTCCTGCACCCACCCCACCCTGCCTCGACCCTTCCCCCATCGACGCACCACGGAGCCGCCCCATCGCCCACGGGTGCGGGGGGTGATGCTCTGCACCCTGCTGCTTCTCGGCGGGGCCGTCTCAGCCCAGGCACAGGCTCTGGAGGCTTACCAGCAGGAAATCAACCGTGAGAGCTGGGAACGACAACAGGCCCAGGCGCTTGAACGCCTCAAGAGCTGGCAACGCCGCGACTATTTCGAGGAGCGCCGCACCCTTGAGCTCCGTCACTCTGATCAACGTGTGGCGGCTCTAGGTCGGTCGGAACGCTGCCTCAACCAGGCCCGCGGGTTTGAGGCAGTCATGGCCTGCCAGCAGCGAGAACAGCTGGACATGGCCCAACTGCGGCAACAACAGATGGCGGAGTGGAGCCAGTTGCGGCAGCGCTATGGACTCCCGGTTCTGCCACGGCTACGGCCCGAGTACGCGGGTCGCTGGTCCCCCAGGGAGAGCACGTCCCAATACCCTTCGCACCCCGGATACCGCCAGGCCCCTCCCTTGGCGCCCCACTCTTCTGACCCATCGCCGCAGGCCTGGCCGGATTCCTGGCTGGATCTCCTCTTCTGGTTCTGAAGGTCCTAAGGCCCGTTTGCCTTCACCATGGCAGTAGTACCAAGCGCAAAACGTCCGTCCCCCCTCCAACGTCCTGCTGCCTGCATCGCTCTTCATCGCCCTCATGTCCGAATCCCCTTCTCTCCGGGTCCGTCGTTCGCGTCTGGTCCAGACCTGCCGCTCCATGCCGGTGATTGCGGCCCTTTCGCTGCTGGCGCCGCCTGTGGTGCTCTCCCAGGCGTCTTTTGCGGGGCCCGGCCAGCCGCCGGAAGGACGTGAGCCCCTCCAGGAGCGGCTCAAGCTCACCCCGGCCCAGGCCCGCGAGCTGTTCACCGCCCGCCAGGCGATGGAGCGCCGCGGCATCCAGACCCGCCAGGGCATCCTTCAGAGCAGTCAGCGCTGCATCGACGCCGCCAAGGATCTCCAGTCGCTGGGCGCCTGCAAGCGCACCGAGAGGGAGTCCTATGCCTCCCTGCTGCAGAAGGAGCGGCAGGAGACCCGGGCACTCCTGCAGAAGATGGGGGTGCAGCTCCCTGAGGCACGCCCCGGCAGCCGGCCCGAGGCCAGGCCGGCGACCTGAGGCCCGGGGCCGATCAGGCCTCGTCGAGGGCGGCGACGCCGGGCAGCACCTTGCCTTCGAGCAACTCGAGGCTGGCGCCACCGCCGGTGGAGATGTGGCTCATCCGGTCGGCCAGGCCTGCCTTCTCCACCGCGGCCACGGAGTCGCCGCCGCCGATGATCGTGCAGCAGCCCTTGCCGCTCAGGT
>JBMLOS010000228.1:0-7892 GCA_049242845.1 Prochlorococcaceae cyanobacterium | reverse complement strand
GCCCTGCGCCAGATCTTCGACCTCTACTGCTGCGTGCGCCCCTGCCGCTACTACGAGGGCACCCCCAGCCCCCACAAGCGCCCGCAGGACCTCGACGTGATCGTGTACCGCGAGAACACCGAGGACATCTACATGGGGATCGAGTGGGAGGCCACCGATCCGGTGTGCCTGGAGCTGATCCAGCACCTCAACGACGTGGTGATCCCCGCCAACGGCAAGCTCGGCAACCAGCGCATCCCCGAGGGATCGGGCATCGGCATCAAGCCGGTGAGCAAGCACGGCACCCAGCGCCACATCCGCAAGGCGATCCGCCACGCCCTCGGCCTGCAGGGCAACAAGCGGCACGTGACCCTGGTGCACAAGGGCAACATCATGAAGTTCACGGAGGGGGCCTTCCGCGACTGGGGCTACGAACTGGCCACCACCGAATTCCGCGATGTCTGTGTGACCGAGCGGGAGAGCTGGATCCTCGACAACCTCGCGCGCAACCATTCCCTCAGCATCCAGGACAATGCCCGTCTGATCGAGCCCGGCTACGACAGCCTCACGGCCGAGAAGAAGGCAGCGATCGATGCCGAGGTGAAGCAGGTGCTCGATTCAATCGGCGAGAGCCACGGCTACGGCAAGTGGAAGAGCATGGTGCTCGTGGACGATCGCATCGCCGACAGCATCTTCCAGCAGATCCAGACCCGGCCGCAGGAGTATTCCGTGCTCGCCACCCTCAACCTCAACGGCGACTACATCTCCGATGCCGCCGCCGCCGTGGTGGGCGGCCTGGGCATGGCCCCCGGCGCCAACATCGGCGACAGCGCCGCCATCTTCGAGGCCACCCACGGCACGGCTCCGAAGCACGCCGGCCTCGATCGCATCAACCCCGGCTCGGTGATCCTCAGCGGCGTGATGATGCTCGAGTACATGGGCTGGCAGGAAGCGGCAGACCTGATCACCCAGGGGATCAGCGCCGCCATCGCCAACGGGGAGGTGACCTACGACCTGGCCCGGCTGATGGAGCCGCGGGTGGAGCCGGTGAGCTGCTCCGGATTCGCGGAGTCAGTGGTGCGACGCTTTCCATAAGCACAAGGCAGCAAAGCACACTCTCCACCACAACAAAACCCACCAAAGCCAGAGATAATTCAATGAAAGCCGTCTATCGCTACTTACGCCCTAGAAGACTGCTTGAAGCCGCCACCTCACTCTTCACCCGCCCCAAAAACGTCCCGGGAATGGCGGCCTTGGCAAATCAATACCGCTCCGATTGCGTGACCCCAGTAGCAACCGATAAAGAAACTCAAGATCAATACATCAAAGGGGCTCTTAAAAAAATCAGCCCAGGGCGCACTCATGCCAGCCTTGGGAGCAGTCTAAGCGAAAGGTCAAAGCAGAAGGCCCTACTCTTCTTTCAACACATTCTGGATCAAGGTATTGCCCCAAGCGATGTATTAGTAGACTACGGTTGCGGAACCCTGAGGATCGGGAGGCATTTAATTGAATACCTCGATGCCAAGAATTACGTGGGAATGGATATAGACACAAGGATTCCCGAGGCCGGACTTAGCACCCTCTCCCGGGATGTGGTCAGAAGCAAGAAGCCTATTCTTGAACTTATCGGCGACGACAGCATTAACCGAGTGGCAGCACTTAAGCCCTCGCTTGTCTTTGCAAAAGGAGTGCTACAGCACATACCCCCATCACAGTTGGATCATTTTTTCATGACCCTTTCAAAACTCAGCTCGGGCGGAGCCGTGATTATTGTTTCAATTAAGGCCGCCAAATCGAGCCAGAGGCTCTCTAATCGCTCCTGGAGCTATACGATAAGCGACGTCCTTGCATCGGCCAGCCGAGCGAGGCTTGTTCGCACAAAGACAGCAGGAGTTTCTAATCAATGGCACCACTTCAAGTCTTCACCAGCCAGTGAGGACAGTCGATCTGACCAAGTTGGGACTGACCAGAAGAAATGATCTCTGCACAGATCCGCAGAGCTAAGGTTGATTAAATGGTGAGCCGGTGCATCTCATGTTGCTTAAACCATCCATAACAACCGACCCCTGCGTGCACTGCGGCTTCTGCCTGCCCACCTGCGCCAGCTACCGGGTGCTGGGCACGGAGATGGATTCGCCGCGGGGCCGCATCCATGCGCTCAAGGCGATCGAGGCGGGCGAACTGGAGCTCGATGCCACGGTGGCGAGCCATTTCGACAGCTGCCTCGGCTGCTTCGCCTGCGTGAGCGCCTGCCCCTCGGGGGTGCGCTACGACGAGCTGATCGAGGCCACCCGCCCCCAGCTGAACGCACCGGAGCTGCGCACACCGGCCCAGCGCAGCTTTCGCCAGCTGCTGTTCAGCCTGCTCCCCTATCCGGGGCGCCTGCGGGCCCTGCTCACCCCCCTGCGCCTCTACAGCGGCACGCCCCTGCAGGCCCTGGCCCGGCGCAGCGGCCTGCTGCGGCTGCTCGGGCCCCAGGTGGAGGCGATGGAGCGGCTGCTGCCGCCGCTGGTGCCGGAGGCCTTCGCCGATCGCTTTCCCACGGTGGTGCCCGCCCGGGGGGAGCGCCGCCACCGGGTGGGTCTGGTGCTGGGCTGCGTGCAGCGGCTCTTCGACCCTGAGGTGAACCGCGCCGCAGTGGAGGTGCTCACGGCCAACGGCATCGAGGTGGTGATTCCGCCTGCCCAGGGCTGCTGCGGCGCCATCACCCACCACCAGGGGGAAACGGCCCGCACCGTGGAGCACGCCACCGCCCTGATCGACAGCTTCGCGGCGGTGGTGGGGCCCGGCCGGCCCGCCGGGCCTGAGCCGCTCGATGCCGTGCTGGTGGCGGCCTCCGGCTGCGGCCACACCCTCAAGCACTACGACGAGCTACTCGCCGCCGAGCCCGCCTGGGCCAGCCGCGGCTCGGCCTTCGCCGCCCGCGTGGCCGACCTGCAGGAATTCCTCGAGCGGGTGGGCCTCGCCGACGGCTTCCGCCAGGCGCTCGGGCCCCTCGCCCACGCCGATGGCCAGCCGGCCACGGCGGAGCGGCCCCTGCAGGTGGCCTACCACGATGCCTGCCACATGCTGCACGGCCAGGGCATCCGCGAGCAGCCGCGGCACCTGCTGGAGCAGATCCCCCATCTGCGGATCCGGGAGGCGGTGGAGGCGGGGGTGTGCTGCGGCAGCGCCGGCATCTACAACCTCGTGCAGCCGGAGGAGGCCGCCGCCCTCGGGCGGATCAAGGCCGACGACCTGCGCGGCACCGGCGCCGACCTGGTGGCCAGCGCCAACATCGGCTGCAGCCTGCAGATCCGGAGTCACCTGGCCGAAGCCGGCCCGCCGCTGCCGGTGCTCCATCCGGTGCAGCTGCTGGTGCGCAGCTGGCACGCCGGCACCGGAACCTGACGAACGCAGAAGCACACCATGGGCCTGTTGATCCAAGGGGAATGGCGCGACCGCTGGTACGACACCAGCTCCAGCGACGGCCGCTTCGTGCGCGACAGCGCCCGTTTCCGCCACTGGATCACCCCGGACGGCGCGCCCGGCCCGAGCGGCGAGGGAGGCTTCCCGGCCGAGCCGGGGCGCTACCGCCTCCACGTGTCGCTGGCCTGCCCCTGGGCGCACCGCACCCTCATCTTCCGGGCCCTGAAGGGGCTCGAGCCGATCCTGCCGGTATCGGTGGTGCACTGGTTCATGGGAGAACACGGCTGGACCTTCGAGCCGGGCCCGGGGGTGGTGCCCGATCCGAACCTGCAGGCCCGCTTCCTGCACCAGCTCTATACCCATGCCGATCCGGCCTGCAGCGGCCGCGTCACCGTGCCGGTGCTGTGGGATCAGCAGCGGGGCACGATCGTGAGCAATGAGTCGTCCGAGATCATCCGGATGCTCAATTCCGCCTTCGATGGCCTCGGTGCCCGCGAGGGCGACTACTACCCCGAGGCCCTGCGGGCCGAGATCGACCGGCTGAACACCCGCATCTACGACACGGTGAACAACGGGGTCTACCGCTGCGGCTTCGCCACCAGCCAGGAGGCCTACACCGAGGCGTTCGGGCCGCTGTTCGCCACCCTCGACTGGCTGGAGGAGCACCTGGCCAGCCACCGCTATCTGCTCGGCGATCGCCTCACCGAGGCCGACTGGCGGCTGTTCACCACCCTGGTGCGCTTCGATCCGGTGTATGTGGGGCACTTCAAGTGCAACCAGCGCCGCCTGGTCGACCATCCCCACCTCTTCGCCTACGTGCGCGAGCTCTACCAGTGGCCCGGCATCGCCGCCACGGTGAACTTCGAGCACATCAAACGGCACTACTACGAGAGCCACGCCACCATCAATCCCACCCGCATCGTGCCCCTCGGTCCGCAGATCGACTTCCTCCAACCCCACGGGCGCGAGCAGATCGGCGGGGCCTAGCCCAGGCCCCCCTCTAGGGTTGCCGGGAGGCGGAGAGGGCAGCATGGCCAGTGGAGCCGACAGTCTGGCGGTGCTGATCGACGCCGACAACGCCCAGGCGGTGGTGATCCCGGAGCTGCTGGCGGAGGTGGCCCAGTACGGCACAGCCACCGTGAAGCGCGCCTACGGCGACTGGACCACCCCCCAGCTGGGCAGCTGGAAGGACGTGCTGCACGTGCACGCGATCCAGCCGGTGCAGCAGTTCAGCTACACCAGCGGCAAGAACGCCACCGATTCGGCCCTGATCATCGATGCCATGGACCTGCTGCACGGCGGCCGGGTGGATGGCTTCTGCCTGGTGTCCTCCGACAGCGACTTCACCCGCCTGGCCACCCGCATCCGCGAGGCCGGCCTGGCGGTGTACGGCTTCGGTGAGAAGAAAACCCCCAAGCCCTTCGTGGCCGCCTGCGACAAGTTCATCTACACGGAGATCCTGCGGCGACCCTCCGGCGGCGACCGGCCCGATCCCGCCGCCCAGGGGCCTCTGCGGCCCCTGCTCACGGCCGCCATCGGCGACGGGACCCAGGACGACGGCTGGGCGCCCCTGGGGCTGGTGGGCACCCTGCTGCTGAAGCGCGACCCCTCCTTCGATCCGCGCAACTTCGGCTTCCGCAAGCTGAGCGAGCTGGTGAAGGCCCAGCCCTGGCTGGCGGTGAAGGAGATCCCGATCACCGCCGGCTCCCAGCAGATGCACCTCTACGTGCGGCTCTCGGAGGGCTGAAGCGCAGGAGCGGCCCCCACCGGCTCCCGGCCCCGCTCCATCCAGTGCCAGCTGCGGTGCAGCGTGGCGGCATCGCCCAGATTGCCCGGGAAGGTGAGGATCGGCAGCCCCTCCAGGGGGCCGGCGCCCGCCACCGGCTGCACCAGCGAAAGCCCCGGTAGCAGCTGGCCGCGCAGGTCCACCGCCGGCAGGTCAAGCCCCTCCGCCAGCAGGGTGTGGGTGGTGATGCCGCCCTTGCTGATCAGATAGCCCAGACGCGGCGCCAATGCGGCCCCCAGCCGCGCCATCAGGGCCGCCAGCGCCAGCCCGAAGGCCCGCCGTTCGGCGGCGCTGCGGCAGGGGAGTTCCCCGCGGCTGCTGAACAGCACCGGCGTGCGGCCGGCGGCAAGCTGCCGCTCCAGGGCCGCTCCCCACTCCTGCTCCAGGGAAGCCAGCAGCGGCGCGGGCAGGGGTCCCTCCAGCACCCGCGCCAGCCGGCGCACGTCGAGTTCCACACCGCCGCAGAGCGGATCGGCCAGCAGCACCTGGAGCTGGGCATCGGCGAGGGGCACATGGGAGCCCACCAGCACCAGGCCCGGCAGGGGAGAGCCATCGGCGCCGCGCCGGCGCAGGGCGGCCAGGCCGGCGGCATCGAGCGGCGGCGGCGGCAGCTCCACCAGGCCGTTCAGCAGGCTGGCGGCGGACTGGAACAGGAACCGCCGCGGCCGCCCCCAGCGCTCGGCCGCAGCTGGAGCCGTGAGCTCCCGCACCGCGGCTCCCAGGGCCGCCAGTTGCTGCGGCCGCTCCGCATCCACCACCACCACCGGATTTCCCTGCAGCGCCGCCAGGGTGCGGCGGAGCTCCAGGGCCCCCTGCTCCCCGGCGGCCGCCGCATCCAGCTGAGCCCCGGTGAGACGCGGCACCCCATCGGCCCGGAGCCGGCCGCCGCTCTTCTCCTCCACCCAGGCGGGCAGGAAGCTGGTGCCGTAACCGAACAGACGGTCGCGCGCGAAGGCCGTGGTGTGCACCGGCTCCCCCTGCAGCAGGTGCACCCCATCCACGGTGGTGCGCCCCCCCGGCAGGAACGCCGGCGCCAGAAGGGTGGCATCGAAGGGCCCCAGGGTTGCGGTGAGTTCCTCCACCTCCAGGGGGAAGTGGCCCCGCAGGGTGGAATCGCCGCGGCTGACCACCAGCCAGCTCCCGAGGAGCCCCCGGGCACAGGCCTCCTCCAGCAGGGGCCGCAGCCGGCTGCCGATCGAGCGCACCCGCTCGCGGGCGGCGGCGGGATCGAGGGCCCGGGTGTTGGCCAGCAGGAACAGCAGCGGCGAGGGATCCGCCAGGGCCCGCCGCAGGGTGGGGGTGTCCCAGCGCAGCAGCAGAGGGCAGCCGTGCACCGTCTGGGAGCCGGTGGGATCGTCGTCGATCACGACGACCTTCAGGGGGGCGTGCGCCATGGCACCATCGTGCCGTGATCAGTCCCGAGCCCCACGAGCTGCAGGATCTGGTGCGGGAGCTGCATCGGCAGGCCACGCCGTGGCTGCCGGCCGGCCAGGGCACGCGGCTCCACTGGGGACCGCCGGTGGCGCCCGAGAGCCTGGTGCTCAGCTGCCGCCGTCTCGATCGGGTGCTGGAGCACAACCCGGAGGATTTCACCGTCACGGTCCAGGCCGGCACACCACTGGTGGCGGTGCAGGAGGCCCTGGCCCCCCACCGGCAGTGGCTGGCCATGGATGCCCCCTGGGGCCCGGGGGAGGGATCGATCGGCGGCCTGGTGGCCCGGGGCCTGGCCGGCGGCTACCGGCAGCGCTATCTCGGCGTGCGCGACCAGCTGATCGGCATCGGCCTGCTCCGCTCCGACGGTGTGGCCGCCCGGGCCGGCGGCCGGGTGGTGAAGAACGTGGCCGGCTACGACCTCATGCGCCTCTTCTGCGGCAGCTGGGGTTCCCTCGGGCTGATCACCGAAGTCACGCTCCGCACCCTGCCGATGCCGCCGGAGCGGCGGGGCCTGTGGATCCAGGGTCCGCTGGAGGCCCTCACCCGCCTGAGCCGCTGGTTGCTGGGCTCGAGCCTCACCCCCGAGCGGGTGGATTGGTGGAGTGAGCCCCTGGCGGCCCAGGCCGGTCTGCAGAGCCAGCCCCTGCTGCTGCTCAGCCTGGCGAGCGTCAGCGCCCAGACCCTGGAGGAGCAGATCCAGTGCCTGCAGGAGCAGGCCCGGCTGGCGGGCGATCTGGTGGGTCAGCCCCTCGATGGCGAACGGCTCGAGGCGCTGCAGGCGATCGCCCAGGGCCAGAACACCCCTGCCCCCGGCTGGCTGCTGCGCCTCGGCGTGCTCCCCGACCAGGCCGGCGCACTGCTGGCGGCCCCCTGCCTGCGGGGGGTGCCCCTGATGATGGCCGCCGGCAGCGGCCTGGGCCTGGCCTGGGCGGAAGGCGCCGATCTGCCCGCCTACCGGGTGGAGGAGCTGCGGCGGCTCTGCGCCGGCTGCGGCGGCTCCCTCACCGTGCTGATCCAGCCCGCTCCCGCTGCCCTGCCCGCCTGGGAGGACGCCCCGGCCCGGGCCCTGATCGAGGCCGTGAAGCGCGAGTTCGATCCGCTTCAGCAGCTGGCCCGGGGCCGCCTGCCGGGGGTGCGGCCGCCTCAGCTCTCCTCGGGCAGCACCCGGTAACGGCAGCGCAGCCGCCGCTCCTCGCCTGCCTCCAGCACCAGCCGCCGCGCCGCCGCCGGATGTCCGGGCACCAGCGCCCCCCGGCCCGCGGTCCAGGGCTCGAGGCACACCATC
>JBMLOS010000227.1:0-10058 GCA_049242845.1 Prochlorococcaceae cyanobacterium | reverse complement strand
GGCACCCTGGCCTACGGCGACCGCCGCCGCCTGGAGATGGCCCGGGCCCTGGCCACCGACCCCTCCCTGCTGCTGCTGGATGAACCGGCCGCCGGCCTCAACCCCTCCGAGAAGGAGGAGCTCTGCGGCCTGATCCAGGCGCTGCGCCAGCGACACCAGCTCACCGTGATGATCATCGAGCACCACGTGCCGCTGCTGATGCGCCTCTGCGACCGCATGGCGGTGCTCGATTTCGGCGTGCGCATCGCCCTTGGCACCCCGGATCAGGTGCGCCGCGACCCGAAGGTGATCGAGGCCTATCTCGGCAGCGGCAGCGGCCCTGGCGGGCAGGAGGAGGCATGACAGCCGCCCATGGCAACGCCAGCTCGAAGAACGGATCCCTGCTGCTGCAGCTGCAGGGCCTGAGCGTGCGCTACGGCAGCGTGCAGGCCCTGCGGGGCGTGGATCTGGAGATGCGGCAGGGCGAGCTGGTGACCTTGCTCGGCTCCAACGGCGCCGGCAAGAGCACCACCCTGCGTGCCATCTCGGCGCTGGTGCCCGTGGGGGGGCGCATCCTCTGGCGCGGCGGCGACCTGGCGGGGGTGCCGGCCCATCGGATCGTGCGGCTGGGCATCGGCCACTGCCCCGAAGGACGCCGGGTGATCAGCCGCCAGAGCGTGCTCGCCAACCTTGAACTGGGTGCCTACCTCCGGCGCGATCGTGCCGGCATCGCCGCAGACCTCGAGCGCTGCTACGCCCTCTTCCCTCGGCTGGCGGAGCGGCGCAGCCAGCTGGCGGGCGGACTCTCCGGCGGGGAGCAGCAGATGCTCGCCATCGCCCGGGCCCTGATGGGCCGGCCCGAGCTGCTGATGCTCGATGAACCCAGTCTCGGCCTGGCTCCTCGCCTGGTGGGCGAGGTGATGCAGGCCCTGGCGCAGCTGCACCGGGAGGGTCTGTCGATTCTGCTGGTGGAACAGAATGCCCAGGCGGCTCTGGAGATCGCCGATCGGGGCTACGTGCTCGAGGCCGGCGAACTCACGCTGCAGGGCAATGCCGCCGATCTGCTGGCTGATCCGAGCCTTCGGGCGGCCTACCTGGGCGAGAGCTCGTGACGCCGAGCAGCTCCTGAACCAGCGCCGCTGGCAGAAGGCACGGTTGTCAGAAGGCGCGGTTGGCACGAGTTCGATCCATCGGATCAGCGCAGATCAAGTCCGGATCGTGCCCCCATCGGCGGCGATGGGCTCTCGTCTGAGCGTCTAGGTCTTCTCCCTCGCTGCAGTCATTCACCACTACCTCCGGCAACTGCTTGCGGATGCAGACCATCATCGATGGATCCAACGGCGTGGAGCACTGGCAGACCTACAGAGCAATAAAGAACAGCAGACAGGAATTTTCCTTGATCTGCTTTACCAGCTATTCCTCGGCGGGATTCAGGCGGTCTTTGATGATCAGCACGCCCAAGATCATTCGGAATGGCTTGGCGGGCACTCCTTAGCGCTTGCAAACCTGCGACGCATCGTCGTCTCCAGCTCATCCCAGGGGTTTAGGTCGGCGAGCGTGACCCCGCGATGGTCACCAGAGAGTTTGCCGCCAAAGGGCATGAAGCAGTAGTCCTCGAACGAGAGCCGGTTCCAATGCTCGAGCCGGCTCCAATGTTCGCATCGATACACGTGGAAAACCCTGGACTTCGCTACGGCGAAGTCGAGCCAATCGCACACATTCCATGCCTATACACCACTCAGACTCATTGCAGTGCAGTCGCTTTGCCCATGTTCAGGAGGACCTGCTTCGCCGCATGAACCTCCGGCCCCTGCCCCATCCGCAAGAAAACTTGCGGGGCTCTTGGTCTACGCCCACAAGACCTGCTCACTCCTGCGCCGTGGCCTGTTGATGGGCCCACTCACTGGACCTCCTGGGCTCGACCTGCGCTGGATCCAGCTGGCCGCCCAGGAGCTGGGGGCACCGCGCTGCCGTGCTTCTCCCTCTCCTTCGACGACTTCGTGATCAGCAGCTTCATAACGGGGGTAATCGTGACCCAGCCGCTCCACCTGGCCGGCGCCTTCCAGCAGGAGATCTCCCCCCAGATCCAGGTGCTCTCCATCCTGGTGCTGCTGGTGAGCGCGGCGCTGCTGCTGCTGCTGGCATCCCAGCCGCAGGGGAGGAGAGAGAGAGAGAGGGGGGGGTGACCCACCCCGGCCTGTCATCCGACAGGAGCAAGCCGGAGCG
Source organism: Prochlorococcaceae cyanobacterium (assembly GCA_049242845.1). GTDB lineage: Bacteria > Cyanobacteriota > Cyanobacteriia > PCC-6307 > Cyanobiaceae > CBW1002. The sequence continues at coordinate 7,853 of JBMLOS010000227.1, read as the reverse complement.
CATGTAGCCAGAGAACCTGTCCTCCTGTAGCGACAGCACCCACGGAGGATCAAATCCACTACGGTCGCCGCCACACAACATCCCGTTAAGCAGGAGGTGCATCCCAAAAATCAGATTCCAGCCCGCACCCGCTCCCTGCAGAAGCTCAGCAACTCACCGCTCACCAGCCTGCCGGGAACGCGAATCCATCCCAGGCCGCAACGCAAGACCCAATCCAGATCCATCGGCGGATGCCTCCCACTCGCCCTGAACTGAACTTTCGCGAGGCGGAGGCACCCCTGGGCATGCCTCTTCCCCACACGGGCAGAGATCCGTGCCCAAGGAGACTTGCCACCCAGGATTTGCAAGCGGCCCCGTCCTTCAGATTTCACGCACACCCTGAGGATCAAACTTGTCAGGTTTTCTTTCCCTATTTATTGATCAGCTCCAGTCGCCAACCCTGGGCTTCCTGATCGGCGGCATCGTGGTGGCTTCCCTCGGAAGCCAGCTGGCGATTCCCGATGCAATTTATAAGTTCATCACCTTCTTCCTGCTGCTGAAGATCGGACTGACTGGTGGCATCGCCATCCGCAATTCCAATCTTTCCGAGATTTTCCTGCCCGCCCTTGCCGCCATCGCCCTGGGCATCGGCATTGTGCTGATCTCCCGCTGGACGCTGGCGAAGCTGCCGGGCATCAAGGTGGCCGACGCCGTGGCCACCGGCGGTCTCTTCGGCGCCGTAAGCGGTTCCACCCTCGCGGCCGTACTGCCCCAGCTCGATGCTGCCGGCGTGAAGTACGAGGCCTGGACCGCGGCTCTCTACCCCTTCATGGACATCCCGGCCCTGGTCACGGCGATCGTGGTGGCCAGCGTGTATCTGAGCAACCACGGCGACAAGAGCTCCGGCAAGGTGGAGATCTGGCCGATCGTGAAAGACAGCCTGCAGAGCTCGGCCGTGACCGCCCTGTTGCTGGGCGTGGCCCTCGGCATTGCCACCCGGCCCGAGCCGGTGTACGACACGTTCTTCAACCCGCTGTTCAAAGGTTTCCTCTCCGTGATGATGATCATCATGGGCATGGAGGCCGCCCAGCGGATGAATGAGCTCCGCAAGGTGGCCCAGTGGTACGCGGTGTATGCCTTCATTGCGCCGTTCGTTCATGGCTTCCTTGCCTTCGGTCTTGGCCTGGTGATCCACAAATTCACCGGCTTCAGCATCGGCGGCTGCGTAGTGCTTGCGGTGATCGCCGCCTCCAGCTCGGACATCTCCGGCCCTCCGACCCTGCGTGCCGGCATCCCCAGCGCCAATCTCTCCGCCTACATCGGTGCCTCCACGGCGGTTGGCACTCCAGTGGCCATTGCGCTCTGCATTCCTCTCTTCATCGGGATTGCCGAGGCGATGCTGGGCATGGGCCAATAAACTCCTTACCATTAAGCACCTGAGACAAACACCATGAGCCAGCAAGTCTGGAAACTCGTCATCATCACAGAAGAAATCCTTCTGAAGAAAATCGCCAAGCTGGTCAAGGAGGCCGGTGCCAGCGGATACACCGTGATGCACGCAGCCGGTGAAGGGAGCCGGAATGTGCGCTCCACCGGGGAACCCAGTGTTTCCCACACCTTCTCCAACATCAAGTTCGAAGTTCTTACCTCCAGCCGTGAGCTGGCTGATCAGATCCAGGAGAAGGTGGTGGCGAAGTACTTCGACAACTACTCCTGCATCACCTACATCTCCACCGTGGAGGCGTTGCGCTCGCACAAGTTCTGAAGCAGGGCAAAGCTCTTCTTCCGCTTTCCATTCAGCCCGGAGGCTTGTTCCCACAAGCTTCCGGGCTTTCTGCATGAGCCGCTGCTTTGGTGATCGGGTGCTCAGGTGCTGGTGAGCACCATCGGGCCGGTGGGGGCCGTGCCGAGCGCATCGGGCTCGATGCTCACCTGCAGCCGGCTGGCGCGGCTGGTGGGCTGCGGCGGAATCAGCATCCCCACATGGCCCTGCTCGGTGGGCACGAAGGACACACATCCCTCGGCGCGGCCGTCCACCTCGGCCCAGAGGCGATACACGTGGCCGGGTGGCGGCGGCGGCAGGTCGTTGAGCATCAGCACGTTGTGGGTGGCATTGCCCGTGACCATCACCTCACCGCTGGCGCGGATCCCGGGCGCGGCCCCCACCAGGTTGAGATGACGCCCCACCGGCAGCACGGCGCCACTGCCCCCTGCCGGTGCCACGGCAGCGCTCCCCTCCAGACGCCGCTCAAGGCGGGCCAGTTCCTGGCGGGTCTGGTGGAGCTGCAGCCCCAGCCCCAGCAGCACAAGACCCAGCAGGGCAGGCACCAGCGGCCGCCAGCGGGGTGCGGCGGGCCGCTCCTCGGCCGGCCAGGCGCCTGCAGCGCTGAGGCGCCGGCGCAGCCGCTCCGGCGGCAGCGGGGCCTCCGGCAGCGCGAGCGGCAGCAGCTGCAGCGTGGTGCGGAACTCCTCGAGCCGCTCCCGCAGGGCTGGGTCCTTCTCGAGCAGCACCTCGAGCCGGGCGCACTCCTCGGAATCCAGATCCCCCAGGGCGTGGCCGGCCAGCAGGGCATCGAGGCTGGGATCGTGGGGTGTCATGGCTCCCTCCGGACGTCGTACAACAGTTCCCGCAGACGGATCAGACCCTGGCGGGAGCGGGTCTTGACGGTGCCGAGCGGCAGCTGCAGCCGGTCGCTGATCGACGACTGACTGAGCCCCTCGTAGTAGGCCAGCTCGAGCACCTCCCGCTGGGTGGGAGGGATCGCCGCGAGGGCGCGGCGCACCCGCTGGGCCAGATCCTCCTGCTCGAGGGTTTCGTGGGGTCCCGGCACGATCGAGGGGAACAGCTGGTGCGACCAGCGTTGTACCAGTCGCCAGCGGTTGCTGCGCTGCTGCAGGCGGTTGAGCGCCATCGAGCGGGTGAGCAGCAACAGGTAGGCGAGCACCGGCCCCCGGGAGGGCTCGTAGCGGCCCTTCTGCCAATAGCGCAGGAAGACATCGTGGGTGAGGTCTTCCGCCTCCTGGCGCGAGCGGCAGAGCCGCAGGGCCAGCCGGTAGACGGCCGCGCCGCAGGCGTCGTAGAGCAATTCGAGATCGTCGTGCCGCACGCCGGCCTCCGCCGCGAGCAGCGGTTCGGCCGGTTCCCCGGGGGTGGTGCCGGGATCGGAGGGTGGGAGTCCCACGCTGGCAGCCGTTCGTTGGGCGTCGTGTGAGTTACCGCTGGGGAGGCGGAACGGATTGCCCCGGGGAGGGCGCGGGCCGCCGGCCCAGCCACACCCCAGCCAGCAGCAGCGCCGCCCCGGCGAGGGTGGCCGGCCGGATCGGCTCGCCCAGCAGCAGGGCGGCGCCGGCGATCGCCACCACGATCGTGAGGCTCCCCCAGAGGGACACCGTGGCCACGCCCACCTGCCGATAGACCCGGCGCAGAGCCAGTTCGCTGCCGAGCGAGAGGGTGAGGGCATAGAGCAGGATCACGCCCACCACCCACCAGAGGCGCAGCAGCAGGAAGTGGTGGGGCCCGAAGAGGAGCAGGGCCAGCAGGGCGAACACCAGGGCCGTCACCGTGGCCCCCACGCCCACCGTGAGCGCCGGCGGCCAGGAACGGCTGGCCATCGCCCGGCCGGTGAGCGCGGCGCCGCTGAAGCTGAGCACCCCCACCAGGGCCCAGAGGAGCCCCGCCGCATCGTCCATGCGCCCCTCCAGCGCCATCCGGCTCAGCTGGGGCAGCAGCAGGCCGGCGGCGATCAGCACCAGGCTCGGCACGAAGGCACGGGGCAGGGGCTCCCGCAGCAGCCAGCGGGCGAGCAGGGCCGAAACCGGCAGCACCAGGGCGAAGAGCAGGGTCTGGCTGATCACCGAGAGCGACTGCAGCGCCAGGTAGTAGGCCACCGGCCCCAGGAACATGCCCAGGAAGGCGTCGCCCGCCAGCAGCAGGCGATCGGAGCCCCGCAGGTTGCGCAGCGCCGGCCCCAGGCTCCGCCGCCCCGCCACGAGAGCCAGCAGGCCGATCGCCAGCTGGGCGAAGAAGAACACGTTGCAGAAGCTGATCGGGTTCTCGCCGTTCACCAGGTTCCTGGCTCCCTGCAGATGCAGGGCCTTGAGCACGGTGGCGTCGAGACCGCGCAGCAGCACGTAGATCCCCAGCGGCACCGCCCAGGGGGGAAGCGGCCCGCGGCGGGGCAATCCAAGCGGAGCACTCACCGGTAGAGGAAGGGCGACGGAGCGAATCCGGCCGTGAACGGCTCCCTCGCCACCCTCCTCCACACCACACCGCTCATGCGCGCCCCCCTTCTGCTCAAAGGTTTCCAGTCCACCGCGTTCCAGTCCACCGCCTCGCAATGGGTTCTGGGCGCCCTGGGCCTCGCCCTGCTCGGCAGCCCCGTGATCGCCGCACAGACGACCCACACTCGGATCGCCCAGGCAAAGCCGGTGCTGATCGCCGCCGAAGCCATGCTCCAGGGCAGCTTCCGCAAGGCGGAGGCACCCGTGAGCGGCAGCTTCGTGATCCGCAAGGAAGGCGGCAAGCAGCAGCTCGTGCTCAGCGGTGATTTCAAGACCAATCCCGATGCCCCGGATCTCAAGGTGGTCTTCAGCCCCTCCGCCACCCCCCTGGCCAGCACCAGGGCCCCGGGCTTTCCGCTCAAGCCCGGCAGCTACACGGTGCTGGCTCCGCTGAAATCGGCCATGGGTGCGCAGACCTACACGATTCCGGCTTCGATCGATCTCATCAAGCAGGGATCCGTGCTGATCTGGTGCCAGAAGTTCAACGCCACCATGGCCTGGGCACCGCTCAAGCCCTGAGGCCATCCGGCGTGCACCCTGAGGTCCAGGCCCCTTCCCACCCTTCACCCCCATGCAGACCGTCGACTGGCTCTGGCTGATCCACCCCGTGCTGGCGGTGGTGCTTGTGTACCCCCTGCTGGGGATGGTGCTGCGGCTGGCGCGGCAGACCCGCGACCGGCGGGTGCATGAGGTGAAGCTCCCCCCCACCGTGGGGCGGGATCATGCCGATCTGGGCAAGTGGCTGGCGGGGTCCGTGGTGGCGATCGTGCTGATCGCCGAGGCGGTGGTGATCGCCACCAAGCAGCCGCCCGGGGGCTTCGAGGGCGGGCCGGGGCGGTTGGGCCTGCTGCTGCTGGTGCTGATCGGCTCGGCCGTGGCCCTGGCGGCGCTCTGGCGGGTCAAGCGGGCCGTGTACCGGGGCAGCTTCGCCCTGCTCTGCTGGGTGGGGGTGATCGGTCTGGGCCTGCAGCCTGAGGTGTTCCGCCTCAGCGACAACCCCCTCGATCCGGCCTTCTGGCAGTCGCATTTCTGGGGCGGCATCGGCCTGGCGGGGCTGATGCTGCTCTCGGTGGCCTGCCGGCCGGAGATCCTGCGGGATCTGCGCTGGCGGCGGCTCCACCTGAGCGCCAACGCCCTGGCGGCCCTGATCTTCCTGGCCCAGGGCATCAGCGGCCCGCGCGACCTGCTGGAGATTCCGCTCAGCTGGCAGAAACCCACCATCTACGCCTGCGACTTCCAGGCCCTCACCTGTCCGCCGCCCGCCCCGCCGGCCCCGGCGCCCTAGGCGCCGCCGCAGCTGTGCTGGCTGTCGGGCAGCGACCAGGTGTCGCCGGTGCGCAGGTTGCGGGCCCGGTAGATCCGCCCCCGCACATCGCCGGGAGGGGCCTGGCGGCAATCCGGGATGAACTCCAGGCAGAGCTCCACCCCATCCCCCTCCTGGCTGCGGTGGATCGCCGGCACCATGTCGTACGACACCTGGTAGCCGCCGTTGGTGTAGGTGATCGCCGAGCCGGAGCCCGGAATCGGGATGTAGACACCGTTGTCGTCCAGGGAGCTGAGGCGGTAGAGCACCTCCTTCACGCTGGTGCGGCTGCAGGCCCCCACCGTGCGCGGCAGGGGTGCGGCCGCCGCCGGCAGGGCGGCCCAGAGGGGCAGCAGCAGCGTGAGCACGAGGCCCGGCAGCACGGGCCGCAACACCGCCGCCAGCCTCGGGAGCAGGGCTGCCAGGGCCCGGCCGCGGTGGCCGCAGCGCCGCTTCTGCTCGGGATCCATCTCGGCGAAGCTGAGCCCCAGCTCCGGCACAAGGAACACCGGGTCGTAGCCGAAGCCGCCGCTGCCGCGGGGCGCCTCGAGGATCTCCCCCTCGCACACCCCCTCCACCTCCAGCACCGTGGAGCCGCCGGGATCGGCAACGGCCAGGGCGGCGGTGAAGCGGGCCCGGCGATCGGGGGAGGCACTCCCGGGCGCAGATACCTCCGCCAGTTCCCGCAGCAGCCGCTCGATCCGGGCTGCGTCGGTGGCGCCGTAGCGGGCCGAGAACACCCCGGGAGCACCCCCCAGGGCCGGCACCGAGAGGCCGGAATCATCGGCCAGGGCCCAGCGGCCCGTGGCCCGGGCCACCGCCTCGGCCTTGAGCCGGGCGTTCTCGGCGAAGGTGGTGCCGGTCTCCTCCACCTCCAGCCCCTGCGGCTGGGGCCGCACCTCGAGGGGCAGGCCGAGGCGGCCGTCCCCCAGCAGGGCGGCGAACTCCCGCAGCTTGCCGGCGTTGCCGCTGGCGATCACCAGCACCGTGGGGTCAGCCGCAGAGGAATCAGGCGGCGAAGAAGAGGCGGGGTCCATCGGCAGCGGAACGCGGGCAGGGCAGGGAGGCAGGAACGGAGGCAGGAAGGCAGTGCAGGAACGCAGAGCAGAAAGCAGCGAGAGGCTCAGATCGCTTCGGCCAGCTGCCGGGCCCAGCCCAGCACCTCCGCCACCCGCTCTCCATCGGGGGCTTCGCAGTAGAGCCGCAGCAGGGGCTCGGTGCCGGAGAACCGCAGCATCAGCCAGTGGCTCGGCCCCAGGCGGAGCTTCACGCCATCGGTGGTGATCACCTCCTGCACCGGCAGACCCGCCACCTCCGCGGGCGGCTCCTCCGCCAGCAGGCGCTCCAGGCGCGCCCGGGTGGCCATGTCCGGCAGGCGGAGGTCGAGGCGGTCGTAGGCGGCGGCGCCGCCGCAGCGGCCCTGCAGCGCATCGATCCGCTCCCCGAGGGGCACGCCGCCCTCCACCAGGGCCTCGATCAGCAGCAGGGCCGCGAACAGGGCATCCCGCTCCGGCAGGTGCATGCCGAAGCCCACCCCACCCGACTCCTCACCCCCCACCAGCACCTCGCCGGCCAGCATCTCGGCGGCGATGTACTTGAAGCCCACCGGCTTCTCCAGCACCGTGCGGCCCAGCCCCTCGGCCACCAGCTGCATCAGGTCGGAACCGCTCACGGTCTTGATCACGCTGCCGGGCAGCTGCCGCGCCCGGGCCAGGTGGTCGATGAACAGGGGCATGAGCAGCTGGGTGCTGCAGAAGCGGCCGTGTTCATCCACCGCGGCGATCCGGTCGCCGTCGCCGTCGAACACGATCCCCACCGCCGGGCGACCCGCCAGGGTGGAGGCGCGCACCTCGGCGATCAGCTCCCCCAGGTAGGGCGCCAGGGGCTCGGGGGGATTGCCGCCGAAGAGGGGATCGCGAGTGGAGCGGATCTCCCGCAGGTGATCCCGCTCTGCCGCCTCCGGCAGCAGCCGCGGCAGACCGCCGGCGGCGGAACCGTGCATCGGATCCACGATCACCTGCAGGCCGAGGCGCTCCAGGCCGGCACTCAGGGAGGCGGTGTCCACCTTCGAGCACAGGCCCGCCAGGTAGGTGCCCATCGCATCGAAGCGCAGGGTGGCGCCGGGGATCGGCACCGTGATGCCGCCGGCCTCCAGGCGCCGCTCCACCCGCCGGGTGAAGTCGCCCTCCACCGAGCCGCCGAAGGGCCCCTTGATCTTGAGGCCGAGCCACTCGGGCGGGTTGTGGCTGGCGGTGATCACCAGGGCGCCGAGGGCGCCGCGCTCCACCAC
>JBMLOS010000226.1:0-18516 GCA_049242845.1 Prochlorococcaceae cyanobacterium | reverse complement strand
AGTAGCTGAGCAGCAGGTGGCCGGCCTCGGTGAGCTGGGCCTTGCGGCCGCCCCGGTCGAAGAGGGACACATCAAGCTGCTTCTCCAGGTTCTGGATCTGCAGGCTCACGGCGGGCTGAGTCACGTAGAGGCTGTCGGCCGCCTTCTTGAAACTGCCCTCGCTGGCGATGGCCCGCAGGATGCGCAGCTGATCAAGGGTGAAGGGCAGATCAGCCATGGAGGCAGGAGCGCTGGGGGAGAACGCGGAGGGGGAACAGGGCGCGGAAAGCGGGTGCGGGGTGGTGAGAAGCAGGGCAGCGCCATTCGGGAACGACTCTAGGAGGGCCCGGCGGATGGCCAGAATCGCCTCCTGCCGCCGCCCGCGCCCTTGTCCTCCCTGCTCGCCCCCGGCGGCACCCACCACAGCAGCGTGGTGATGTTCGCCCTGCTGGTGGCCTTCGCCGTGCTCCACAGCGGCGGAGCCTCGCTCCGGGCCTGGGGGGCGGCGCGGATCGGGGAGCGGGCCTGGAGGGTTCTGTTCGCGGGGGTGAGCATCCCCTCGGCGGTGGTGGTGGTCGGCTACTTCCTGTGCCATCGCTACGACGGGGTGCGGCTCTGGAACCTCCAGGAGCAGCCCTGGATCCTTCCCGTGGTCTGGAGCGGCACGGCGATCAGCTTTCTGTTCCTCTACCCGGCCACCTACAACCTGCTGGAGATCCCGGCGGTGCTGAAGCCCCAGGTGCGGCTCTATGCCACCGGCATCATCCGGATCAGCCGCCACCCCCAGGCAGTGGGCCAGGTGCTCTGGTGCGCCACCCACCTGCTCTGGATCGGCAGCAGCTTCATGGTGGTCACCTGCCTCGGGCTGATCGGCCACCATCTCTTCGCCATCTGGAACGGCGACCGCCGCCTGGCCCACCGCTTCGGCGAGGCCTTCGAGGAACTCAAGGCCAGCACCTCGGTGCTGCCCTTCCGCGCCGTGCTCGACGGCCGTCAGCAGCTGGTGCTCAGCGAGTTCCTGCGGCCGGCCCAGCTCGGCATCGCCATCGCCGTGGGGGTGTTCTGGTGGGCCCACCGCTACATCGGCCTCGCCGCCACCGCCTTCGCCCGCACCGGGCTAGCCCACTGGCTGGGCTGAGGACTCCGGGGGTGATCGTGGGTGCTCTGCCACAAGGGCCGGTGGGGGCAGGGCGGGCTGCCTACACTCCCGAGCAACGGAGTGCCCAGGATGCCTTCAGCTGCTGAACTCGCCTGGTTGATCCCGGTGCTGCCCCTTCTGGGTGCCTGCCTCACCGGCCTGGGACTGATCAGTTTCAACCGCACCATCAATCGGCTGCGCAAGCCGGTGGCGTTCCTGCTGATCAGCTGCGTGGGCGCCGCCGCGGCGCTGAGCTACGCCGTGCTGGCGCAGCAGCTCGCCGGCGCGGGCCCCACCGAGGTGCTGTTCAACTGGGCCAGCGCCGGAACCTTCAACCTGCAGATGGGCTTCCGCGTGGATGCCCTCGGCGCCGTGATGCTCTCGCTGGTGACCACCATCGCCCTGCTGGTGATGGTGTATTCCGACGGCTACATGGCCCACGACAAGGGCTACGTGCGCTTCTTCACCTACCTGGCCCTGTTCAGCAGCTCGATGCTGGGCCTGGTGATCAGCCCCAACCTGCTCGAGATCTACGTGTTCTGGGAGCTGGTGGGCATGTGCTCCTACCTGCTGGTGGGCTTCTGGTACGACCGCGACGGCGCCGCCAATGCCGCCCAGAAGGCCTTCGTGGTGAACCGGGTGGGGGATTTCGGCCTGCTGCTGGGGATGCTGGGCCTGTTCTGGGCCACCGGCAGCTTCGGCTTCGAGGAGATCGGCGCCCACCTGAGCGAAGCGGTGGCCGGGGGAAGCCTCAGCAACGGCGTGGCCGTGATCCTCTGCCTGCTTGTGTTCATGGGCCCGATGGCCAAGTCGGCCCAGTTCCCCCTGCACGTGTGGCTGCCCGACGCCATGGAGGGCCCCACGCCGATCTCGGCCCTGATCCACGCCGCCACGATGGTGGCGGCCGGGGTGTTCCTGGTGGCGCGCCTGCAGCCGGTGTACGAGCCCTTCCCGGCGGTGCAGCTCACGATCGCGGTGATCGGCACGATCACCCTTTTCCTGGGGGCCTCGATCGCCCTCACCCAGATGGATCTGAAGAAGGGTCTGGCCTACAGCACCGTGAGCCAGCTCGGCTACATGATGCTCGCCATGGGCTGCGGCGCCCCGGTGGCCGGCATGTTCCACCTCGTGACCCATGCCTTCTTCAAGGCGATGCTCTTCCTCGGCTCCGGCTCGGTGATCCATGCCATGGAGGAGGTGGTGGGCCACGAGCCGGTGCTCGCCCAGGACATGCGCCTGATGGGCGGCCTGCGCCGCTGGATGCCGATCACCAGCAGCACCTTCCTGATCGGCTGCATCGCCATCGCCGGCATCCCGCCCCTGGCGGGCTTCTGGAGCAAGGACGAGATCCTCGGCCAGGCCTTCAACACCTATCCCTTCCTGTGGGCGATGGGGTTCATCACGGCCGGCATGACCGCCTTTTACATGTTCCGGCTCTACTTCCTCACCTTCGAGGGAGAGTTCCGCGGCACGGATTCCGCCCTGCAGGCCGAGCTGATGGCCGCGGCTGGCCGCGCCGGCGAGCAGGAGGAGGACCATGGCCACGGCCACCACGCCAGCCATCCGCACGAATCGGGCTGGCAGATGGCCATGCCCCTGGCGGTTCTGGCGGTGCCCTCGGTTCTGATCGGCCTGCTGGGTACCCCCTGGAACAGCCTCTTCGCCGGCCTGCTCGATCCCCACGAAGCCGCCGAGATGGCGGAGCACTTCCGCTGGAGCGAGTTCCTGCCCCTCGCGGGCGCCTCGGTGGCGATCTCGGTGGCGGGCATCAGCCTGGCCGTGTTCGCCTACGCCCTGCGCAGGATCGATCTGGGCACCGCGGTGGCGGCCCGCTTCCCGCAGATCAACGCCTTCCTGGCGAACAAGTGGTACCTGGATGCGATCAACGAGAAGCTGTTCGTGCAGGGCAGCCGCAAGCTGGCCCGCTCGGTGCTGGAGGTGGACTCCAAGGTGGTGGACGGCGTGGTGAACCTCACCGGCCTGGTCACCCTGGGCAGCGGCGAGGGGCTCAAGTACTTCGAGACGGGCCGGGCGCAGTTCTATGCCCTGATCGTGTTCGGCGGCGTGATCGCCCTGGTGGTGCTCTTCGGCGCCCTGGGCTGAGCCGAGGCCCCAACCAAGGGCCACAGTCTGTGTGACATCCCCCACGGCGCCAGTGGGGGGCCAATGGGCATTTCTACACTCCGGCCAGACCTGACCTGCCCAGGACCGTGGCCTTTCCCTGGCTGAGCGTGTCGATCCTCTTTCCGATCGCCGCCGCCCTGCTCATTCCGTTCGTGCCCGATGAGGGCGATGGCCGCAAGGTTCGCTGGTATGCCCTCGGCGTCGCCCTGATCACCTTCCTGTTCACGGTGGGGGGCTACCTGAACGGCTACGACCCCGCCGAAGCCGGCCTCCAGCTGGTGGAGCGGGTGGAGTGGCTCCCCGACCTCGGCCTGGCCTGGTCGGTGGGGGCGGACGGGATCTCGATGCCCCTGATCCTGCTCACCAGCTTCATCACCGCCCTGGCGGTGCTGGCCGCCTGGCCGGTGACCTTCAAGCCCCGGCTCTTCTACTTCCTGCTCCTGGCCATGGACGGCGGCCAGATCGCTGTGTTCGCCGTGCAGGACATGCTCCTCTTTTTCCTGGCCTGGGAGCTGGAACTGATCCCGGTGTACCTGCTGCTGGCCATCTGGGGCGGCAAGAAGCGGCAGTACGCCGCCACCAAGTTCATCCTCTACACCGCCGGCAGCTCCCTGTTCATCCTGCTGGTGGGACTGGGGATGGCCTTCTACGGCGGCGGCATCCCCACCTTCGAGTACACCGCCCTGGCCGCCAAGGGCTTCACCACCGGCTTCCAGGTGCTCTGCTACGCCGGCCTGCTGATCGCCTTCGGCGTGAAGCTGCCGATCGTGCCGCTCCACACCTGGCTGCCCGATGCCCACGGGGAGGCCACGGCGCCGGTGCACATGCTGCTGGCCGGCATCCTGCTCAAGATGGGCGGCTACGCCCTGCTGCGCTTCAACGTGCAGCTCCTGCCCGACGCCCACGCCCGCTTCGCGCCGCTGCTGGTGGTGCTGGGGGTGGTGAACATCATCTACGCCGCCCTCACCTCCTTCGCCCAGCGCAACCTCAAGCGCAAGATCGCCTACAGCTCGATCAGCCACATGGGCTTCGTGCTGATCGGCATCGGCAGCTTCAGCGCCCTGGGCACCAGCGGGGCGATGCTGCAGATGATCAGCCACGGCCTGATCGGCGCCAGCCTCTTTTTCCTTGTGGGGGCCACCTACGACCGCACCCACACCCTCCAGCTCGACGAGATGGGCGGCGTGGGCCAGAAGATGCGCAAGATGTTCGCCCTCTGGACCGTCTGCTCCCTCGCCTCCCTGGCCCTGCCGGGGATGAGCGGCTTCGTGGCGGAGCTGATGGTGTTCGTGGGCTTCGCCACCAGCGAGGCCTACACGCTGAGCTTCCGCATCGTGATGGCCGTGCTGGCCGCGGTGGGGGTGATTCTCACGCCGATCTACCTGCTCTCGATGCTGCGGGAGATCTTCTTCGGCAAGGAGAACGCCGAGCTCGCCTCCCACACCAATCTGGTGGATGCAGAGCCCCGCGAGATCTACGTGATCAGCTGCCTGCTGGTGCCGATCATCGGCATCGGCCTCTACCCCCGCCTGATGACCGACACCTACCGCGCCTCGATGGAGCGCCTGGTGGGCCAGGAGGACCAGGCCATGGGTAAGCTGCGCCGGATCACGGGCCGCCCGGGCGGCACTCCCCTGGCCCCCTTCCTGGCAGGAGGAGAGCCGCTCCAGGCCCTGCAGGCCCCGGCGGTGGGCTGATCGGCATCCTCCGCCGGCGCCCCGCAGCCGTAACGAAACTCTGCGGATGGCAACCGGCCGGGATCCTCCCCCGCTCCGGTCCTTACGCTCCAGCTCACCTCCGCCTCCTCCGCGGCTCGATCCGATGCGACAGCTGAACTTCCTGCTGATCTTCAGCTTCGGCCTCGCCATGGTGATGTTCACCCTGGAGAACACGGCCCCCACCACCGTCCACTTCCTGCCCGGCGTCACCGCCACCCTGCCCCTTGCGGCGATGCTGCTCGTGGTGGGCGGGATCGGCGCCACGGCCGCCTGGGTCTTCGCCGTCTGGAGCGGGGTGGTGAAGCAGGTGGAGCGTCTGCAGGAGCAGACCGAGCGGGAGGCCCAGGAGGTGCGGATCCGCGAGCTCGAAGACGACCTTCAGCGCTACCGCGCCACGGTGGATGCCCAGCTGGGGCTGCTGCCGGCGGCCGGCGAGAGCTCCGCACCGGCCGGCGACGGCTGAGCTCCGCGCTCCGGCTGCGCGCTTTCCCCCTGGTCCCCCCTGCAGGAGACCGTTACGGTGCGGGGGTTCTCGCCGTTTCCCCCTACGCGTGGCCGAAGCAGGCGCCAGGCTGGCCATCCGGCTGCTCCAGGAGGCGGCGATCCGGGGGGATCTCGATCCCTGGGACGTGGACGTGATCGCGGTGATCGACGGCTTCCTCGATCAGCTCCGCCAGCGGATCGGTGCGCCGCGGCTGGTGGTGCCCGCCCAGGGCGGCTCCTACGAGAGGGATCTGGCCGAAACCAGCGAGGCCTTCCTGGCCGCCTCGGTGCTGGTGAGCCTCAAGGCCGAGGTGCTCGAAGCCTGGACCTTCCCTCCGGAGGCTCCCCTGGAGGAAGCCTTCGAGGATCCGCTCGAGGGGGAGGATGCCCCCGGCTGGGGCAGCATGATCCCCCTGCCGCTGCGGCCGGAGCGGCAGCTGCGGCGGCGGCCGGTGGCTCCGCCCCCCTTGGAGCGCCCCGTGACCCTGGGGGAGCTGATCCGCCAGCTCGAGGAGATCGCCGAGCGGCTGGAGCAGGAGGGCGAGGCCCCGGACCGGCGGCGGCAGCGCAGCCGCCGCTACAGCGACCGCACTGCGATCGAGCAGGTGGCCAACCTGGCCCACCGGGAGAAGCTCCCCGAAACCACCGCCGGCCTGCAGCGCTTCCTCAGCCACTGGCCCGTGGCCGCCGACTGGCTCGACTTCGAACTTCTGGTGAGCTCCTGGGCGGGCGTGGTGGCCCAGGATCCTGCCGCCGAGGACCTCGACTGCGATCGGGTGGGGGTGTTCTGGGCCCTGCTGTTCCTCTCGGCCCAGGGGACTGTGGAACTGGAGCAGAAGGGAGGGCTGTTCGGGCCGCTGCAGCTGCGGCGCAGGGAAGCCGTGCCAGCTCCCCTGCCGACCCGGGCTGCGGTGGCCGCCTGAGGCCCTTGCCTAAGGTGTGTACTTCGATGGATGGGGACCCACGCCTATGAAGGCGATGATCCTGGCGGCTGGAAAGGGGACAAGGGTGCGGCCGATCACCCACATCCTGCCGAAGCCGATGATTCCGATCCTGCAGAAACCGGTGATGGAGTTTCTGCTGGAGCTGCTGCGTCAGCACGGCTTCGACGAAATCATGGTGAATGTGTCCCATCTGGCGGAGGAGATCGAGAACTATTTCCGGGACGGACAACGCTTCGGCGTGCAGATCGCCTACAGCTTCGAAGGCCGCATCGAGGATGGCGAGCTGATCGGGGATGCCCTCGGCTCCGCCGGCGGCCTCAAGAAGATCCAAACCTTCCAGCGTTTCTTCGACGAGACATTCGTAGTGCTCTGCGGCGATGCGCTGATCGATCTCGACCTCACCGAGGCCGTGCGACGCCACCGCGAGAAGGGGGCCATGGCCTCGCTGGTCACCAAGCGGGTCCCGCGGGAGCAGGTGAGCAGCTATGGCGTGGTGGTGACCGATCCGGAGGGTCGGGTGCTCTCCTTCCAGGAGAAGCCGAGCCTGGAGGAAGCCGCCAGCGACATGATCAACACGGGCATCTACATCTTCGAGCCCGAGGTGTTCGAGTTCATCCCGGAAGGCGTTGCCTTCGACATCGGCGCCGATCTGTTTCCGCGGCTGGTGCAGGCCGGTGCGCCCTTCTACGCCCTTCCGATGGATTTCGAGTGGGTGGACATCGGCAAGGTGCCCGACTACTGGCAGGCGATCCGCAGCGTGCTCGAGGGTCAGGTGCGCCAGGTGCAGATCCCGGGCAAGGAAGTGCGGCCCGGCATCTACACCGGCCTCAACGTGGCCGCCAACTGGGACAAGATCCAGGTGAAGGGCCCGATCTACGTGGGCGGCATGAGCCGGATCGAGGATGGGGTGACCATCGTGGGGCCAGCGATGATCGGCCCCAGCTGCCACATCTGCGCCGGCGCCACGATCGACAACTCGATCATCTTCGACTACTCCCGCATCGGCCCCGGCGTGCGGCTGGTGGAGAAGCTCGTGTTCGGCCGTTACTGCGTGGACCGCAACGGCGACCACTTCGATCTCCAGGAAGCAGCCCTCGACTGGCTGATCACCGACGTGCGGCGGCAGGATCCCTCCGGGCCGTCACCCCAGCAGAAGGCCATGGCCGAGCTGCTCGGCAACGACCTCGCCCTGCCCAAGAAGACCTAACCCCGCCTGCTGAAGGATGGCCGGGATCCGCTCCTCGGCCTTCACCGCCATCAGGTGCACCCCCTGGGCGATGCGGCTGAAACTGCGGACCTGCTCGGCGGCGATCGCCACCCCTTCGGCCGCCGGGTCCGCCGCGGCGGCCAGACGATCGATCAGGCGCTGGGGGATGCAGGCGCCCGGTACCACCCGGTTCACGAATTCGGCGTTGCGCGCCGACTTGAGCAGGAACACCCCCGCCAGCACCGGCAGCCCAAGGGGAGCGGCAAGATCCTCCACGAAGCGGCGCAGCACATCGGCGTCCATCACCATCTGGGTCTGCACGAAGCGGGCACCAGCATCGCGCTTGCGCTTGAGCCGGCTGCGCAACCCGGCCGGGCTGGGGCTGTGGGGATCGGCGGCGGCTCCAGCGAAGAGCGCGGTGGGGCCATCGGGCAACAACCCCTTCACCGGATCCTCGCCGCGGTTGAACTGCTCCACCAGCTGGAGCAGGCGCACCGATTCGAGCTCGTTCACCGGCCGGGCACCGGGCTGATCCCCGGCCCGCACCGGATCCCCGGTGAGGCAGAGCAGGTTGCGGATGCCCAGGGCATGGGCCCCGAGCAGATCGGCCTGCAGGGCGATGCGGTTGCGATCGCGGCAGGCCACCTGCCACACGGGCTCGATCCCGGCCTCGAGCAGCAGCCGGCAGACTGCCAGGCTCGCCATCCGCATCACCGCCCGACTGCCATCGGTGACGTTCACGGCATGCACCAGGCCCTTGAGGCTCCGGGCGGCATCAAGGGTGCGACTGCAGTCGCCTCCGCGGGGCGGTGTCACCTCGGCGGTGATCGCGAACTGCCCCTGCTGGAGTGCCTGTTGAAGCTGCAAGCCCTTCGGAGAATCTCAGCCTCCCATCATGCGCCAGCAACCTGCTTACAGTGAGGTTTCAGCCCGGCAAGCAGCGGAGTGCCGCATGGAGCGCAGTCATCCCCTGGAACCGCCGGTTTCAGGGCTGTCGGAGCGGGAGCTGGAGATCATCGAACTGGTGGCGCAGGGCCTCACCAACCAGGAGATCGCCGATCGGCTGATGATCAGCAAGCGAACGGTGGATAATCACGTGAGCAACATCTTCACCAAAACGGGGGTGAAGAACCGCGTGGCCCTGCTGAACTGGGCGATGGACAACGGCAAGATCTGCCGCGATGGCTTCAATTGCTGTGCCCTGGATGGGGATGGCCCGGCAGGTCCCCCCACAGGGGCACGAGGCTGAAGTCATCGCCCTGAAAATCGAACAGCTCCGCGTAGGCGAGACAGTCCTCTTCGGCGCCGGCCACACGCAGCACGCCCTGGTGGTCGTACAGACCGATCACGCCGCCGCCTCCGAAGATACAGAAAATCTTTCGCTTTCACCCTAAGGCATCACGGACCCCAGAAGCTCCTTCCGTTCCGCCTCGCTCCAGTCGGCCAGCGGACGGCGGGCCAGGGCGGCATTGCTGAGCTCGTGGCGGCCGGTGATCTCCGGGCCGCACCAGGCGGGGATCTCGAGCGGCGTGGTGGGCCCGCTCAGCTCCACCTCGGCCACCACCAGCGGTGCGTTGGCCCCCTCGAACACATCCACCACCCAGTCTCCTCCGGGCAGATCGAGCCCGTGGCGGCACTTGCCCAGCTGCCAGGGAGCCAGGGCGAGCAGGGCCTCGGCATCCTGCGGCGGAATCGAATACTCGAATTCCTGCCGCACCAGGGCCTCGCTCTCCACCACCGCGGGGGGTGCCGCCTTGAGGGTCAGCCAGGCCCTCTCCCCCTCCGCCAGGCGCACCCGCAGGGTGAAGCCATCGGAGCGGGCCGAGAGGTAGCCCTGCGCCAGGCGGCGGCTCCAGCGGATGTGGCGGCGCCAGCCGTCCTGGCGGATCAGGAAGCGGCGTTCGATCTCCAGGGCCATGGGCGGCGCTCCGGTGGGGTGGAGGGGCTCAGTTGGGCGAGGGTTCCGCCCCATCCAGGCTGCCGGCCCAGTGGAGCTTGCGGGTGAGGGTGCGGTAGTAGGAGGGGCTCTGCTCCAGCAGCACGAACAGGGAGGGATGGGCGCTGCGCTGCACGATGCAGCGATCGCCGGGCTCCAGCTCGGTGGCGTGGGCCCCGTCTTTCCACAGCTTCACCCGGCGGCTGCTCTCCCCCAGCGGCCACACCGTGAGACGGGAGCGGGGCGGCACCACCACGGCGCGGCTGGAGAGGCTCATCGGACAGATCGGCGTGATCACGATCGCCTCGATGCCCGGGTGCAGGATCGGCCCCCCCGCCGCCATGGCATAGCCGGTGGAGCCGGTGGGGGTGGCGATGATCAGACCATCGCCGCGGTACTGATCCACCACCTCTCCATCGATCTCCAGCTCCAGCACACAGGTGGGGGAGAGCTGATCCAGGCAGGGCCGCAGGTAGAAGTCGTTGAGGGCGCAGTGGGCGCCGTCGTTGTCCTCCCCCTGCAGCACCCCATCGCCCCGGTCCACCAGGGCTTCGAGCATCAGACGCCGCTCCAGGGCGAAGCGATCGTCCCGGAGCCGTTGCCAGAGGCTGCCGCCAGACTCCTCAGCGGCTTCCGGCGCAGGAGGGTGAGCCGCCGCAGGGGAACCGGTCTGGGGACTGAGCCCGAGCAGGCGGGGATCGTGGGTGAGGAAGCCAAGGTGGCCGCCCACGTTGAAGCTCAGGATCGGGACGTTGTGCCGGGCCAGGTGCCGGGCCGCACCGAGCACGGTGCCGTCGCCGCCCAGCACCAGGGCGAGATCCGGCAGACGGGGTTCGGTGGCGAGCAGGCCGGGGAAGGGATTGCTGCGCAGGCCGCTGGCAGCCACCTCAACATGCACCCCCTCGCGGCGGAGATCGGCGGCCACCTGGCGGGCCTGCCGCTGGGCCGCCAGGCTGCCGGTGCGGACGATCAGCCAGACGCGCTCAAGCCGCATGGGCGCAGACCGCCTACCAGCGCAGGAGGTTGAAGCGCTCCATATCCACGGTTTCGCGGTTGCGGTAGAGGGAAAGGAGGATGGCCAGGCCCACGGCAGCCTCGGCAGCAGCCACGGTGATCACGAAGATGGCGAACACCTGGCCGCGGATGAGCTGGCCGTCGAGATAGCTCGAGAAGGCCATGAGGTTGATGTTCACGGCGTTGAGCATCAGTTCGATGCTCATCAGCACCCGCACGGCATTGCGGCTGTTGATCAGACCCCACACCCCCGTGCAGAACAGCACGGCGGCGAGCACCAGATAGGACTGCAGCGGAATCGCGGAGGGCAGCTCGAAGCTCATGGGGGCTCAGGGGGTGGTGGTTTCCAGCGCGGCGACCTCCGCCGCGGAGGGCTCGGGCAGCAGAGGCGTGCGGGCCTTCTCGATCAGGCCCTGATCGGCCGGCTCGCCGGTGATCACGTCGGTGCTGAACACATCCCGGCGGGCCAGCACGATGGCGCCGATCATCGCCATCAGCAGCAGCACCGAAGCGAGCTCGAAGGGCAGCAGGTAATCGCTGAACAGGTGCTCACCGATCCGGATGGTGGCCTCCTCGCCCACGGGCTCAGGGCCGGGCAGGGCCCAGGGAGTGGTGAAGGCGACCCGCACCAGCAGAACGAAGAGTCCGCCGCAGACGGCGCCGGAGAGCAGACGGCGCAGGGGCAGCCCCGGAATCGCGGAGAGGTTCTCCCGCTTGTTCACGAGCATGATCGCGAACAGGATCAGCACGTTCACGGCGCCCACGTACACGAGCACCTGGGCGGCCGCCACGAAGCTGGCGTTGAGCAGCAGGTACAGCCCCGCAACCGAGAGGAAGACGCCGCCGAGCAGGAAGGCGGAATAGACGATGTTGGGCAGCAGAACCACCCCGAGGGAGCCGAGCACCAGGGTGGCCGACAGCACCAGGAAGCAGAGCTGCTGGGTGGTGGAAGCGAGCGTCATCAGGGGTTGGCTCCGGAATCGGCCGGGGAATCGGCGGCGGGGGTGGCGCTGGGCAGGGTGCTCAGCACCTGCTCGGGCAGTTTGCCTGCCCGGGGCGCGGTGGCGGGCACACCATGGGGATCCATCTCGCCCTGGGGCAGATAGGCCAGTTCCCGGAGGGCGAACACAGCCGGATCGCTGGTCACGCTCGTGGGCAGGCGGCCGAGGGCGATGTTGTCGTAGTTGAGGCTGTGGCGATCGAAGGCAGCCAGCTCGTACTCCTCGGTCATGGAGAGGCAGTTGGTGGGGCAATACTCCACGCAGTTGCCGCAGAAGATACACACCCCGAAATCGATCGAGTAGTTGCGCAGCTCCTTCTTCTTGGTGGCCTTGTTCATCACCCAGTCCACCACCGGGAGGTTGATCGGGCACACCCGCACACACACCTCACAGGCGATGCACTTGTCGAACTCATAGTGGATGCGGCCCCGGTACCGCTCCGAGGGGATCAGCTTCTCGTAGGGATACTGAACCGTGATCGGACGGCGGCGGAGGTGATCGAAGGTCACCGCCAGGCCCTGGGTCATGTACTGGGCCGCGCCCACCGCATCGCGGGTGTAGTCACCCACCTTCTTGAGGAAGCCGAACATGGACCGAAACGCGAAGAGCAGGAGGGGGATCGGGCTGCGCCCCATGATGGACGCTGGGCTGGAAAACCGTCGCTGCAGAGGGCGGTTGCCGTGCAACGGCTACCCGCCGTGCGGAGGCATCAGCCGCCGAAGGCCATCGGGAAGGCCAGCTTCAGGCCGGCGGTGACCAGCAGGTTCACCAGGGCGATGGGCAGCAGGAACTTCCAGCCCAGATCCAGCAGCTGGTCGATCCGCACCCGGGGGGTGGTCCAGCGCAGCAGGATCGCCACGAACACCAGCAGGTAGGCCTTGAGCACGGTCATCACGATGCCGGTAGCGCCGGTGATCACCTGCACGACAGGCGCATCCACCGACTGACCGAGGGCACCCGCCAGCCACTCCACCGGCACCGGGAAGCCCCAGCCGCCCAGGTACAGCACCGACACCAGCAGGGCGGAGAGCACCAGGTTGATGTAGCTGCCCAGGTAGAAGAGGGCGAACTTCATGCCGGCGTACTCGGTCTGGTAGCCGGCCACCAGCTCCTCCTCCGCCTCGGGAAGGTCGAAGGGGAGGCGCTCACACTCGGCCAGCGCACAGATCCAGAAGATCAGGAAGCCCACCGGCTGGCGCCAGATGTTCCAGCTGAGGATGCCTGCCCCGGTCTGCTGATCGACGATGTCGACGGTGCTGAGCGAGTTGCTCATCATCACCACCGCCAGCACGGCCAGGGCCAGCGGGATCTCGTAGGAGATCGACTGGGCCGCGGCCCGCAGCCCCCCCAGCAGGGAGTACTTGTTGTTGGAGGCGTAACCGCTCATCAGCAGCCCGATCGGCTGGATCGAGCTCAGGGAGATCCACAGAAAGATGCCGATGCCCACGTTGCTGATCAGCAGGTGCTGCCCGAAGGGCACCACCAGCCAGCTGAGGATCACGGGGATCACCACCAGCACGGGGCCGAGGGTGAAGAGCAGGCCATCGGCCCGGGCCGGGATGATGTCCTCCTTGAAGACCAGCTTGATGCCGTCGGCGATGGGCTGGAGCACCCCGAGGGCGCCGGCATATTCAGGGCCGATGCGCTGCTGCACGGCGGCGGAGATCTTGCGCTCCAGCCAGACGCTCACCAGCACCCCCACCACGGCGGCGGTGAGCACCAGCACCATCGGCAGGGGCAGCCAGAGAAGGTGGGCGGCACCGGCGCTGACACCGAAGCCCTGGAGCACGTCTGAGAAACTGGCCTCCAGATCGAGGCCCGGACTCACGGTCGCCGGCACGGCGGCCGTGGCGAGGGGAAGGAGGCTGGCGGTCACCATGCGGCGGGAGGCAAGGGGCGCGGCTGCGGTTGGGGCAACTTAGGGCGAGGACGACGTCAGTTGCAGGTTCAAGGATCACCGGCCCTCGAGGGGCTGCCAGGAACGGCCCGCCAGGCCGGTGTAGATCTGCGTGGGCCGGTAGATCCGGTTCGCCCCCAGCTGCTCCTTCCAGTGGGCCAGCCAGCCGGCGGTGCGGGCGATCGCGAAGATCGGCGTGAACAGATCGCGGGGGATGCCGAGCTTGCGGTACACGAGCCCCGAGTAGAAATCCACGTTCGGGTAGATGCCCTTGGAGCCGAGCCTCTCGGAGGCCACCTCCTCCAGCCGGCAGGCCAGGTCGTAGAGGGGATCGTGGCCGAACCGATCGAACAGCTCCTCCGCCAGCCGCTGCAGGATCACCGCCCGGGGATCCTTCACCTTGTACTCGCGGTGGCCGAAGCCCATGATCTTCTGCTTGCCGGAGATGGCCCGCTCCAGCCAGGGCTCCACCTGGTCGGCGGTGCCGATCTCCTCGAGCATGGCGAGCACATCCTCATTGGCGCCTCCATGCAGGGGGCCGGCCAGGGTGCCCACCGCAGAGGCCACCACGGCATAGGGATCGGTGAGGGTGCTGGCAGTGACGCGGGCGCTGAAGGTGCTGGCGTTGAGGCTGTGCTCGGCGTGGAGGATCAGGCAGGCGTCGAAGATGCGGGCCGCCAGGGGATCCGGCTCCCGCTCGGTGAGCATGTAGAGGAAGTTGGCGGCGTAGGGCAGGTCGTCGCGGGGCTGGATCGGATCGTGGCCCTTCCGGATCAGCTGGAAGGCCGCCACCATCGTGGGGATCTTGGCGATCAGCCGCACCACCGCCTCGAAGATGTATTCGGGGTTGTCGAGGGCACGGCGGGAATAGAACAGCCCGAGCGAGGCGGCACTGCTCTGCAGCGCATCCATCGGGTGCCCCGTGGCCGGGAAGCACTTCATCATGTCCCGGATGCGGAAGCTCACGCGCCGGTGCATCTGCACCTCCTGCTCGAAGGAGGCGAGCTCGGGGGCGGCGGGCAACTCGCCCCAGATCAGCAGATAGGCCGTCTCGAGGAAGCTGCTGCGGCTGGCGAGGTCGTCGACGTCGTAGCCGCGGTAGGTGAGCAGGCCCTGCTTGCCGTCGATGTCACAGATGGCGGACTGGGTGGCCGGCACGCCCTCCAGACCCGGACGGAACGGGGGGGAGGAGGGAGTCGGATCCACCGCGCCAAGGCTGCCACTGCAGCTGACCCTACGGCCCTTGCGGAGGCCGCGCCGTAGTGCTCCCCACCGGCCGGATCACGCCTCCTGGATCACTCCTCCGGCAGGAGGATCCGGGGGGAGAGCAGCAGCCGCAGGGTGCAGCGGCCCCAGAGAATCCCCTGAGCGGGGAGCACCAGCACGATCACCCCTGCCTTGCGCAGCGCCAGGCTGCCCGCCGGAGCACCGATCAGCCGGGCCGCCAGGGTGCTGAGGTCGGGCTCGTGGCCCACCAGCCCCAGCCGCTGCCAGTGCTCCCAGGGGGGCCGGCCACTGAGGCAGCGCTCCAGCAGGGGCGCCGGATCCCCCTCCGGAGCGAGTTCCGGGGCCTCCAGCAGGCGGGTGGTGAGCCCCGCCTTCTCCGCCAGAGCGGCGGTCTGGCGCGCCCGCACCAGGGGACTGGACACGATCCGCTCGCAGCCCAGATCCAGGGCCAGGAGCCGCTCAAGCACGGCCCGGGTGCGGCGCTCACCGCGGGGCGTGAGGGCGCGGCCGCCATCCTCGCGATCGGGGCTGCGCTCCTCGGCGATGCCGTGGCGCAGCAGCAGCAGCTCCCGGGGCCCGCTCATCCGGCCAGCTCCAGGCGGGCCCGCAGCCGCAGGGCATCCCCCTCGGACTGGGCCGCGAAGGCGGCCCCGCTGACGGGATCGGCCAGGGGGCTGCCCGCCAGCCCCGAAAGCAACTGCCAGGGGCGCCAGCCCTGCAGGAAGCGGCGGGCGGGATCGGCAGCGAGGGCGCGCTGCAGCGGAGCCTGGGGCAGTTCGAGGGCAGCCAGCTGGCTGAAGCGGTCCTGGGGAGTGCCGCGGCCCTCGCGCTGCTGGTCGAGCACGGCCAGGTTCTGGCCCCACCAGGCCCAGCCGTCCACCACGGTGCGGGCACCGGCCAGGGAGGCGGTGAGCTCCCGCTCGCCCCGCCCGGAGGCAAGGCTGAGGCGGGTCCACACCTGCACCGGATCGGCGGAGGCGGCTCCGGCGTTGAGGGGAGCCATCACCACACCACTGGCCTGCAGGGAGGCATCCAGGGTCGCCGGATCGGGCCGGTCGACGCCGCTGCCCAGCACCCAGCCGGAAGCGGTCCGGCTCCAGAGCAGCGGCCCGTCGTCGTGGGAGGCCAGCAGGGCCGGCAGGGGGGATTCGAGGGAGGGATCCAGCAGGGGGCCCAGCCAGGGGGCGAGGGGCGAGGCCAGCAGGGCGGCCGGGTTCTGGAGAAGCAGCAGTTCGCGGGAGGCGCCGTGGAGCTGGCCGAGGGGACCGGCCGGATCAGCGGGCTCGAGCTGAGGTGCGGGCTCCTTCCACTGCAGCAGGGCCTCGAGCTGGAGGTCGGTGCCCCGCGGCCGCAGGGAGGCCATGAGCTCGCTCACCCGCGTCTCGTCGGCCAGGGGCTCCGGCAGGCCGAGCCAGCGGCCCAGCGCCTCCGGGCGGGCCCGCAGCAGGGCCACGCCGCGGCCGAGCTGCTGCAGCCGCTCCTGGAAGCGGGGATCTGCGGCCTGGTTGAGCTCATCGATCTGGGACACGTCCAGGGCCTGCTCGAGCACGCCGCGGCCCGAACCGATCAGCACCAGGTCGTCGTTGATCAGGGCCGTGGCCAGCGGGGTGGGGTCCTGCCCCCGCAGGGCGCCGCGGCCACTGATCAGGCCCATGCCGCGGTAGCGGCTGATCTGCAGATCGGTGCCCGCCAGGCTGCGGGTCTGCCAGAACCGCTGCAGGAAGCGGCGGGCACCCTGGTCGTTGCGGCTGCGCAGGGCAAGCAGCCAGCCGTCGGCGGCGGGCTGGCCGGCATTGCCGAACAGGGCCAGGCCGATCTCCGGCCCGAGCCAGTCGGCCAGCTCACCGCCGTAGTCGAGGCCGGCGGCGGCGAAGGCCCCATCGCGCAGGCGCTCCACGGCGGCGGCGGCCTGGCGCCGCTGGCGGGTGGGAGCCACCGCACGGGCGTAGGTGATCGGCCCCTCGGGGTCGGTGAACAGGTAGAGGGCCAGCGGCGCGGAGCGCGGCACGAAGCGGGCCGCCTGGGGCACGGTGAGGGGCTGGCGCTGCAGCTGCAGGGGGCTGCGTTCCCACACCAGCCACCAGCCTCCGAGGCCGAGGCCCAGCAGCACCAGTGCCACCAGCAGCACGACCGCCAGAAAGGGGCGGACCTTCATGCGCCCTGTGCAAGGTGGCCCCATCTTGATGCCAAGCCCCTACCTTGACCGCCCCGGCTTCATCCCCCATGGCAGCCCCCACGCCCACCCCGCTCAGTGCCCGGGAGCTGCAGGAGTGGCTGCAGCGCCAGGAGCGGCCGCTGCAGCTGGTGGACGTGCGCGAGCAGCAGGAGCTGGCGATGGCCTGCCTGCCCCATCCGGTGCTGCACCTGCCGCTGAGCCGCTCCCAGGAATGGATGGAAGGGCTCGGCGCCCAGCTCGACCGGGACACCGACGTGGTGGTGCTCTGCCATGCCGGCATCCGCAGCTGGCAGTTCGGCTGCTGGCTGATGCAGGCCCAGGGCTACGAGAAGGTGTGGAACCTCCAGGGCGGCATCGACGCCTGGAGCATCACCGTGGACCCCTCGGTGCCGCGCTACTGAGCCGCGCTGCTGAGCCGCGTTGCTGAGCAAAGCGATTCGGTAACGCCCTTCTGACGCAGGGACGGGAATCGAACCCTTCTCCTTAGCATCATCGCCACCCCGTTCGCCGTGCCGTCCCCCGCCTGTGGAGCCCCTGCCCCGCCGACAACTGGAGGTGTTGCAGGCCACGGTGCGGCACTACGTGGACACGATGGAGCCGGTGGGGAGCAACACCCTGGTGCGGCGCTTCGGTCTGCCGGCGAGTCCGGCCACGGTGCGCTCCGCCATGGGCGCCCTGGAGCAGCGGGGCCTGCTCACCCAGCCCCATGTCTCGGCCGGCCGCATCCCGAGCGAGCGCGGCTATCGGGCCTACGTGGATCGCCTGCTGCCGGCACCGGGGGCGGCGGCGCTGCAGCTGGAGCGGGAGCTCACGGGGATCAGCCTGCAGTGGTTGAGCCTCGATGATCTGCTGCGCCACCTCGGCCGGCGGCTCTCGGACCTCACGGGCCTGCTCAGCCTGATCACCCGCCCCCAGCGGCCGCAGCCGCAGCTGCAGGCGGTGCGCCTGATCGCCAACCACGACCGTCTGCTGGTGTTCCTGGTGCAGGGGCCGGCCCAGAGCAGCAGCCTCAACGTGCGCCTGCCGGGCGAGCTGGAGGCGGAACTGCCGGTGCTGGAACGCTGGGCGAACGAGCAGCTGCGCAGCCACCGCGACAGCGGGATCCTCTGGCAGCAGCTGCCGCGCGAACTGCACCGGAGCGGCCACCTGCTGCGGGAGGCGATGGCCAGCCATGCCCTCGGCGGCGGCACGCCCCCGGAGCAGGCGCTCGCCATCGGCCTCACCGGCCTGATGACCCAGCCGGAGTTCAGCCACACCGCCAGCCTGCGGCCCCTGCTGGAGCTGGTGGAGGACAACCCCCAGAAGGTGCTCGGTCCCCAGGGGGATGCCATCTGGATCGGCAGCGAGCATCCGCATCATGCCCTGCACCACTGCGCCGTGGTGCAGGCCCGCTACGGCTGCGGGGACGGCAGCCACGGGCACGTGGCCCTGATCGGCCCGATGCGGATGGCCTATGCCACTGCCCGTTCCGCCGTGCAATCGGTGGCCCGGATCCTGCAACGACTACTTTCCTGAGCGCCGGGGTCTCCCGTCTTCGCGTCCCTTCCGAACCCCGCCTCCATGACCTACTGCGTCGGTTTCCTGCTGGATTCGGGGCTCGTGTTCGCCTCCGACTCCCGCACCAATGCGGGGGTGGACTACATCTCCACCTACAGCAAGATGCACGTGTTCC